>NZ_JBSFIA010000012.1:0-187690 GCF_053597355.1 Streptomyces sp. NPDC001443 | reverse complement strand
CTCGCCGTTCTCGTCACCTTCGCCCTCGGCACCGCGACCGGCGACTGGACCCTCGAGCTCACCGGCTGGAGCCCGGGAGCCTCGGTCCTGCTGCCGCTCGGCCTCATCGCGGCGATCACGCTGCTGTGGAAGTTCGGCGCCAACCCGGTGCTGTCCTTCTGGCTCGCCTACATCCTGACCCGCCCGCTGGGCGCCAACATCGGCGACTGGCTCGCCTCCCCGAAGGTCGCCGCGAACCCGGGCGAGCCGACCGGCCTTGCGCTGGGCACCTTCACCACCAGCCTGATCTTCCTCGGCCTGATCCTGGCGACCGTCATCTACCTGACGGTGACACGCTCCGACGTGACCGAGACCTACGACGCCACGCACACCCCGCAGCTCACCGCCGACCCGCGCAGGGAGCGCGTCGCGCTGGCGGGCTTCGCCCTCCTCGCCGTGTTCACGGGGTCCCTGCTGGGCTGGGCGCACAGCCAGCCGCACGTCGGCCCGGCGCCGGAGGAGGACGCCACCTCCACCGTTCACCTCGCCCCCGGCCAGGCCGTGAAGAACTTCCCGTCCACGAAGGTCGACGCTCTGAGGGCACTCGCATCGACCTCGCTCAAGGACGCACGGTCGGGGAACGCGACCGGGGCCCACACGGCCGCCCAGTCGCTGCGCGACCTCTGGGACGCCGACCAGGACACGTTGCAGCCGCTGGACAACACCGGCTGGACGTTCCTCGACGCGCAGATGGACCAGGTCCTGAAGACCTTCGGCATCGACCACTCGAACCCGCCGATGCCGCCGGCACAGCAGGAGGCCGAACTCAACACCCTCCTCACAGACATGCGCTGATGTACCTGATCGGCGGCGACTTCCCTGAAGCCGCCGCCGATCACGCTCTCGCGAGGCATGGGATGCATGACGCAATGGGTCGCCGACGCGACAGCCTTGGACCAGTTGCTGCCCGGGCTGCTGCGCATCCCCGACGGGCGCACGGTGCTGCCGTACAACGAGGAACTTCGACCGCGACGTCATCACCACGGCTGCCGACCTGGCCGGCGCGGGAACGCAAAGTCGAGAGGGATCTGTTCCCTGCGCCGCTTCGCGATACGTTTCCGGTCCTCATCGTCCAGGAAGAGGAACCGCTCCAGCTCGGGTCTTGTCAGCTCCCCGGTCGTCCCGCCGGAAGGCCGCGAACAAGCAGCCTGCCCGCACGACGTCTGCCGGTCCGGTACCCGAGGCCTGCCCTCGACCGGCTTCGGCCCAGGCACGGGCAACAACGGCTCGACGAGCGACCACAGTTCATCCGACACGATCCACGGCCGCGACTGACGTATCCCCGTGATCGGACCAATGACCACCCCGGCCGCCGTTCACCAGGCTGTCCCGTCGGGGGGAGCGGTCAGTTCACCGCGTAGGCGATGGTTGACAACAGCGCGTTGGCGGGCTGCCTGCCGTCGAGGCGAGGGTGCTGCACCGTCCGGCCGGTCGGGTTCACCCGGACGAGGATCCTGCAAGCAGATTCCGTACCTCCGGGTACCGGCACCGGCTTCACGTCACCGCATGGACTGAACACTCTTCACCCGGCTTCGATCAAGATCGACCATGGCGGGCCCTCGAACCGGCCCCGACCGTGCAGGTCCTTCCCAGCCGCCTTGTCGGGCCCGGCTCCGGCAGTGTCCTCCGGGTTCATTCCTGGGCGGTGGTGGTGAGGCGGGTGCGGAACGCGGTGCCGTCCGGGGTGTCGAGGACGGTGACGGTGCCGCCGTGGAGGGCGGCGATGTCCGCGGCGATGGGCAGGCCCAGGCCGGTGCCGCCGTCATCACGGCTGCGGGCGTCGTCGAGGCGGGCGAACCGTTCGAAGATCCTCTCCCGGTCGGCGGGGGCGATCGGCGGGCCGTCGTTGGCGACGTCGAGCACCGCGTCGCCGGTGTCCGGGTCCACCGACAGCCGCACCGTGACGGTGTGGCGGGCATGGCGCTGGGCGTTGTCGAGGAGGTTGGTCAGCAGCCGGCCGATCCACAGAGTGTTGCCGGGCACGGTGATGTCGCCGGGGGCGTGGAGGGTGACCGGGTGGGGGTCGGTGGATCGGGCCGCGACGGTGGTGCGGGCGAGTTCGGTGAGGTCGACGACTTCGTCGGGCCGGGTCTGTCCGGTGGCGTCGAGGCGGGCGAGCAGCAGCAGGTCGGCGGAGAGCGCCTGCAGGCGCTCGGTGTCCTGGAGGGCGCCCGCCACCAGGGTGTCGCGCACCTGGGGATCGGGGTGGGTGAGGGCCACCTCCAGCTGGGTGCGCAGTACGGCGAGGGGGCTGCGCAGTTCGTGCGAGGCGTCGGCGATGAACTGGCGCTGCCGCGCGCCCGCGGCCTCCAGCCGTTCGAGCATGGCGTTCATGGTGTCGGCGAGGCGGGCGACCTCGTCGTCGCTTCGTGGTGCGGGGACCCGGCGGTCCAGACCGCGGTCGCCGATGGCGGCGACCTCGGCGCGGATGGCCTCGACCGGCCCCAGCGCGCGACCGGTCGTACGCCAGGTCAGGGCGCCGACGGTGCACAGCAGCAGGGCGCTCAGGGCGGCGAGGGCCCCGGTGGTCACGTCCTCGGCGGCGTCGGCGGTGCGCAGTGAGGCCCCGACGTGGATGGTGACCGGGCCGGTGGGGGTGGTGGCGGTGACGGTGGTGACGCGTTGGTGGTGTTCCTCGCCGAGGGCGTCGAGCTCGTACGTCCGGTGGCCGTCGCGGGTGCCGGTGGAGGTGAGGGCGGGGTGGCCGGTGAGGTTCTGGCTCGCCGCGACGACCTTGCCGTGGGCGTCGACGACCTGGGCGAAGTCGGTACCGGGGGTGAGCGTCAGCGGTTGGGTCAGGCGGCCGTCGGCGGCGAGGCGGGCGACGGTGCGTGCCTGCGCGTGGGCCCCGGTCTCCACGGTGCGTTCGAGGTTCGCCCGCAGCAGCACCATGACGACGGCCGACGCGGCGAGCATGACGACGGCGACGCTCGCGCACGCGGCGAGAGTGGTGCGGGCACGTACGGAGCGCGGCGCCAGCCGACGGGTCAGCGCGGCCGCCCGGGGACGCCCGGTCAGGCGGCGCAGCGCGGTGCGGGCCCGGCGGCGTGCCGCGCGCACGGGCCCAGGGCGGTGCCCCGGTTCACGGGCCGTGGAAGTGGAAGTGGAGTCCGTCTCAGCCACCGTCGGCCGCCAGCCGGTATCCGGCGCCTCGGACGGTCTGCACCGCGGCCCGCCCGAACGGAGTGTCGATCTTGCGTCGCAGGGCGCTGACATGGACCTCTACGGTGTTGGGGTCGCTGTCGGCGCCGCTGTCCCAGACCTCGTCCAGGATCTCCCGCTTGGAGACGGCCTCCCCGGCCCGCCGCGCGAGGTGGTCCAGCACGGCGAACTCGCGCGGGGTGAGCGATATGGACACGCCCCCGCGGGTGCAGGTGCGGGCGGCGGAGTCGACCACGAGGTCGCCCAGCACGGTGCGCCTCGGGGCCCGGCTGCCGATCCGGCGGGCCAGCGCCCGCAGACGGGCGACGAGCACCACGAAGGAGAACGGTTTGGAGAGGTAGTCGTCGGCGCCGGTGTCCAGCGCCTCGGCCTCGTCCCACTCGCCGTCCTTGGCGGTGAGCATGAGGATGCCGACGTCGCTGCCGGTGGCCCGCAGCCGCTGGCACACCCGGTAGCCGTTGAGGCCGGGCAGCATGATGTCCAGCACGACCACGTCGTAGGCGCGCTCGGTGGCCTTGGCGAGCCCGGACACGCCGTCGTGGGCGACGTCCACGCTGAAGCCCTCGACGGTCAGCCCGTGCTGAAGCGCCAGGGCCAGCCGGCGCTCGTCCTCCACCACCAGTACACGCATTCCCCCAGGGTGTCAGGTCGCGGGACGGGCGAGGCACCAAGCTGAAGGCGTCTTCAGGTCTTCAGCAAGTCTTCAGCACCCTCCAGCGATGCTGTCCCCGGACGTCCGGGCACAGGGCCCGGACCCTTTCGGAAGACCAGGGCGGGCACAGTGAGCGAAACCATGGGCGCGGGGGAGCCGCAGGAGCGGACGGACGAGGACGGTCCGGGCCCGACGGAGAAGAAGCCTTCCGGCATGCGCCGGCTGCGCGGACGCAGAGCGCGCTGGGCGGTGGCCGGCGCGGCGGCCGTGGTGGTGATCGGCGGCGGCGCGGCCGCGGCGGCGATCCACCACCACGAGGAGGAGGACCGCGGTGAGCACAGGACGGTGTTCGCCGGGGGACACGAGTGGCGCGACGGGAAGCGGGCCCGGTCCGAGGACCGCGACGGATCCGACGGTCCGAAGGAGCGCGACGGCCGGGTCCGGGACGGCGAGCGCGGCTCGCGCGCCGAGGACGGCCTCGGGCCGTCGGCCGGCGAGGCCCCGGCCCCGCTGCCCTCGCTGTCCGCCGCGGACGCCGTGGACAAGGCCGCCGCCGCGGTCAAGGACGGCAAGGTCGAGTCGTTGGCGCCGGTCACGCAGCAGGGGGGCGGCCAGGCCTGGCGGATCGTGGTCGTCGGCCCCGACGGGGTGCGGCACGCGGTGACCATCGACGGCACCGGGGGCACACTGACCGGCAACACCGTCCTGGACGGCTGAAGCCGGACCACTCGTGCGGCGCGGCCCCGGCCGCGCCGCACGGAACAGAACGGGACACAGGGGCGAACCTCGGTCCGAAGCGGCTACGGCTGGTGGCCGTGACATGCGCAGTGCGGTCCGGCCGGGTGCGTCACGACCGACTCGCACTGCGCGCGTTGCGCGTCGTCGAACATGTCGTCACTGTCGGCAGCGGCGTTGGCCGGGCCGGCACCGCACAGGAGGAGCAGCAGTGCTCCGGCGGCGATGGGCAGCACACGGCGCGGTGGGGGAGGCGCCGGCAGGGCTCGTACCCGCTGAGGCACGGCACCTCCGGTGGCCGCGAGTGCCCCGGTGCCCGCCGCGCGGGACGAGGTGGCCAGTGCCGCGCGTGTGACCGCCCGGGCCACGACACCGCGGTCGCCCACACGGGCGGCGGCGTCCTCATCGGCCCAGCGTTCCAGGGCGAAGGCGCTGGCGGCGAGTGGCCGCAGCAACGGGTTGGCGGCAGCCGTGAGCTGCCACAACGTCTGGAAGTGGTGGTGGCGGTGGAGCAGATGGGCCCGCTCGTGGGCCGGCAGGGCCTCGCACTCATCAGGGGCGAGGCACTGGAACATTCCGCGGGAGACGACGATCCGGCCGGGCGATCCGGGCAGGGCGAACGCCTGCGGCCTGTCGTCGTCGATGACGGACAGCTCGCTCCCTTGGGACAGGCCGGCGCACTCGCGCCGCGCCCACAGGAGCCGGCGGGTGCGCCGAACGAGCGCGAGGCCCAGGCGGACGAGCCCCGCCGCCAGGACGAGAGCGCTGACCGCCGCGACCGCGAGGCGGACCGGGTCCTCGGTCCGCAACGCGGGTACGGACCAGTGCCCTTCGGCGGCCACCTCGGGGATCCGGGCGACGGCGGTGAACGCGAGCAGCACCATGGATCCCGTCCAGCCGACCGTTGCCACCAGCGCGGCACAGGCCAGGGCCCGGACAGCGGTGCGAGGGGCGAGCGGGCGGGCCACTCGTGGTGCGAGCACGCTCAGCACAGCGGTGACGACGAGCGGGACGTACACGCTGATCGACACGGGTTCACTTCCCGTCGTCGGCGTCGCCCCGGCGACCACGGGGTCCCTCGTGCACGGACAGCAGTTCGTGCAGCAGTTGCTCGTCCTGGTCGCTCAGTTCGGATACGAAACGGCTCAACACCGCTTCGCGGTCGGAGCCTTCGTCCAGCAGCGATCTCATGCGCCGGGCGGTGTGCGTGGCCTCGTCGCGAACCGGTGCGTAGGCGTATCCGCGGCCCTCGCGGTGCCGGATGAGCATGCCCTTGTCGTGCAGCCGGGACAGGGTCGTGAGGACGGTCGTGTAGGCCAGGTCGGACGGCAGCCGCTCCAGCACCTGCCGGGCGGTCAAGGGGTGGTGGGCCGACCAGAGGGCGGCGAGTACGGATCCCTCGAGTTCGCCGCGGGCGCGCCTGCCAGGTGTGCCGGAGGCTCCCTGACTCCTGGGGTCCTTCACCGTTCGCCCTTCTGTCGCCGTGCCGTCGAAGAAGGCTACCCCGGCGACCTACTACTAGATGTAGGAGGTATGCTCCGTCCCCGTCTTGACCTACTACATCTTGTAGTCGCTCGATCTTCCATCTATGCAGAGGAAAGTCCATGGCCAACAGCGGACGAGCGCACCTGACACCCGCGGTCGGGGGCGAGTCCCCCGGGCGGGTGCCGGCGGCACGGCCGGACCGCATCGCGATCGTCTCGGCGAGCATCGGCGCAGGTCACGACGGCGCTGCCACGGAACTCCAGCGCCGTCTGGCGGCGGAGGGCATCGTCGTCGACCGATACGACCTGCTCGACCTCGTGCCCGCCCGCCTCGGCCGAACCGCCAGGGACGCCTACCGTCTGATGCTCGACCGCGCCCCCTGGCTCTACCAGCGGATCTACTCCAGCACCGAACGCGCCGGCGGCGGTGGCCGCGGGGCACGCGCCCTGCTGAGGTCCGCCGAGAACCGCGTCGTGAAAGCCCTCCACCCGCAAACCGGTGCCGTCGTCTCGACCTACCCGGGCGCCAGTCGCGTTCTGGGCAACCTCCGGCTCGACGGACGCCTGCGCATCCCCGTTCTCACCTACCTGACCGACTTCTCGGTGCACCCCCTGTGGGTGGCGGACGGCGTGGACGTCCATCTCGCCGCCCACGCCGTACCTGCCGCTCAGGCGCGGGCGGCGGGAGCCGAGGACGTTCGCGTCTGCGGGCCGGTGACCGACCCCCGGTTCCAGCCCTGCGACATGCGGCAACGCAGCCTCGCGCGCATGAGGTTCGGGCTTCCTCCCCTGGCCCCGCTCGCGCTGCTGGTGGCCGGATCGTGGGGGGTCGGTCCCGTCCGGCAGGCAGCCCGGGAACTGCGCGACTGCGGCGCCGTCGTCCCGGTCGTCGTGTGCGGCCGCAACACGGCACTGGCCGCGCAGTTGCGCGCCGACGGCATCGAGCATGTCCACGGCTGGGTCGACGACATGCCCACCCTGATGCACGCGGCCGACGTCCTCGTCCAGAACGCAGGCGGGCTCACCACGCTGGAGGCGTTCTCCGCAGGGCTGCCTGTGGCCAGTTACGGCTGTATACCCGGCCACGGCCTGACCAACGCCGAGGCCCTCGACCGGGCAGGTGTAGCGGTCTGGATACGTCACCAGGCCCAACTCAAGGACGTCCTGGACAACTTGGTCGACGGGCCGCTCGGGCTGAGCCAACGCGACGCGGGGCTCGCGCTCTTCGCGGATTCCCCGGATCGTGGACCGGCGGCCGAGGCACTGAGCGTGCTGCGTTCCGGACGGCCGCCCGCGACATCGCCGCCCGCCACCCGGCGAAGCGCCCGGCTTCTGCGCCTTGCCGCCACGACCGCCGTCGCCTGCGCGGTGTGGGCGTGCGCCGTAGCCGCCGGGGTCGCGACCAGTTACGACGGCAGCGCCCTGATGCACGTGGTGAGCCAGAGCCTCGACCCGGACCTCGACTCCAGCCACGCCGGTCACGGTCCGGACGGACATCACCGATGACGCGTCTGCCCAGGACAGTGCCCCTGCTCACAGCCGTCGCGACCGCCGTTCCGGCCGTGCTGGCCACCGCCCACTGCGCACCGGTCATCTCCACGTTCGGCCCTCTTCGCAACCGCGTCATGCCCCGCCTCGCCGGCAAGGGCCGCGCGGATCACGTGGCCCTCACCTTCGACGACGGTCCAGACCCCAAATCCACGCCCTCGTTCCTGCGACTTCTCGCCGCGAGGCGTGTGCAGGCCACTTTCTTCCTGCTCGGCAGCGAGGCGCGCCGCTCGCCCGACCTGGTCCGTGAGATCGCCGCGGCAGGTCACGAGATCGGTGTGCACGGCTGGGCACACCGCCCGCTGCTGCTGCGCAGTCCGCGCGCGACCCACACCGACCTGGCCCGCGCACGCGACACCGTCGCCGAGATCATGGGCAGGCGGCCCACGCTCTTCCGGCCGCCGTACGGCGTCATGTCCGGATCGGCCCACAAGGCGGCCCGCCGACTCGGACTCACTCCTGTCCTGTGGACCTGCTGGGGCGAGGACTGGACCGCCAGGGCCACCCCGGAGTCGGTCCACCGCACCGTCGTCACCGACCTGTACGGCGGAGGCACCGTGCTGCTCCATGACTCGGACTGCACCTCCGCGCCCGGTGCGTGGCGCTCCGCCCTCGGCGCCCTTCCACGCATTCTCGACACCTGCGAGGCGCGAGGGTACGAGGCAGGCCCGCTGCGTGACCACGGAACCGTTCCTAAGGACTGAGCGGGAGTGAGTCCTGTCTCCAGGACTGTGGTTGCTCGGCCGTGTGCCCCGAACGGTGTTGGGCACGCTGGTCGCCCGCTTTCGCTCCGCTGCCGGGCGGCACGGATCTTGTCCGTGGTCCGGGGATGCGGGGCGGCCCGCGGCCGGAGGCCGCTGATGAACAGCGCCTCACGCTCTCGGGTGTCCGGTCCGGCCTGGGCGGTCCGATGCCCCTGCTCATCGCTCCGGTCGTGTGGGGGCGGTGCCGTCCTCCCCCAGTGCCTTAAGGGCCTGGGAGGTGCCCCCAGCCGGATCGGGTGTCCGAGGGCGCGTCGCCCGATCGCGATGCTCGCGGCATCGTGCCGGGAAACCTTACGGATGTTGCTGGTCAGGGGCTTTTGCCAGTGCTGGGCACCCCACCGGGAGGTGTAGGCCGGATCGACCGCGACCACCGCGATGTTCTGCTCGGCGGCCATCGACACCAGCCGCGCCCTGAGTCTGGCGGTGGGGAAGCGGGAGATGAGGCGGCGGAAGCGTTTGTTGCGGCCGTGCTGCTCCCGGCAGCGTCCGTCGGTGAAGTCCAGGTCCTCGATCGCGACCGCCGCCGCGCCGGTGGCGCGGGTGTGGTGCAGCAGGCGGGTCAGGGCGTGCCGGATCTGCGCGTCCCGGTGCGCCGCCGTACCCGTGAGGTCGTAGAAGAAGCGCCAGGGCTCGCCGACCGGGTTGCCGTCTGGATCAGGTGACCTCGTTCGAGATCCGCGGCGGTGTCGTGACGGCCGTCTACTGCGTCCGCAACCCGGAGAAGCTCACGTCGGTCAAGGTGTGACCCGCGCGCCCTCGAGGCCAGGACCACGGCCGGGACGGGGACTCGGGCCATGCCCGACATCCCTGTCTCACTTCTCGCTGGCCCGCTCACGTCGTCAGGTGTAGGTGGAGATCTCGATCAGGTTGCCGTCCGGGTCGCGCAGGTAGGTGCTGAGGATCGGGCCGAGGGCGCCGGTGCGCGGTACGGGCCCGTCCTCCACGGTTGCGCCGACGGCGGTCAGGTGGGCCAGCACCTGTTCCTGCGGGGTGTCGGTGACCAGGCAGAGGTCGGCGCTGCCGGGGGTCGGCCGGACGGCGTGGGGGAGGACTTCGTGGCCGGCCTGGTGAAGGTTGATCCTGCTGCTGCCGAAGGCCAGCGCGCGGCGCCCGGCCCCGAAGGTGACGGGTCGCATGCCGAGGACCCGCTGGTAGAAGGCGATGGTCCGTTCGACCTCGGTGACGGTCAGCACCAGGTGGTCCAGGCCGCTGATCGCGAACCCGGGTGCGGGTTCGGGCGCGGGCTTGGGCTTGGGCGCGGGCGTGTAGCGGGCCAGCTGCTCGGCGCAGGCGTTCCACGCGGGCGCGGACAGCAGTTCGCGCGAGCGGGCGAACAGCCCGTACAGGTAAGAGCCGTGGCGATCGGCGAGCTCGGCGTCGTGGGCCAGCACGTCGAGCTCGTTGGCAGCTGTGATCTCCACGACGGCGCGTAGGTCCGCCTCGGTCGGTGTGTGTTCCCGGCCCGTGAAGCGGTCACGGAAGACCACGGGATGTCCGTTGCCGAGGCGCGGGTAGACGGCGGACCGGTCGCAGCCGGCGTACGCGTACACCAGGGCCTCCGCGCGCTCGCCGATGAGTTCGGCGAGCATTTCGCGCTCGGAGAGATCCAGGAGCGACCCGTCGAACCCGTCCGTCCCGTAGGCGGCGTGGCACAGACCCGCAAGTCGGACGGCGGGCTCGGCTTCCCAGGTGGAGAGCCGGCGGGCGACTCGGCGCAGGTGTTCCAGCAGCGTGCCGCCCGGGTGAGGTGTCCGGTCGGCGCCGCGGGCGGACAGGAACTCCTCGACGGCGGCCCACGACACGGGATCGGACCTCTCCATCAGGCCACCCGCCGTTCGGCCCGGGCCACTTCGGCGAGCAGCCGGGCAGTGGCCGGCGTGGCGATGTCGTGGGCGGCTCCGGCGCGGAGGACGGCTCCGCCGATGGCGTCGAGTTCGAGCGGACGGCCGGCCTCGGCGTCGCGCTGCATCGAGGACTTCATCGTCCCGGGGACCCGGTCGAAGAAGGAGAGCAAGCCCTCGGCGCTCACCGGCGTGCCGGTGGCGCGGGCCACGGCCGCTACCTCGTCGAGGACGGTGAGCAGTTCGGTACGGTGCCGAACACGGACGGTGCCGACGTCGGCCTGGTGACGAGTGGTCAGCAGGGCGAACGGGGCGAGGAAGGCCAGCTTGTCCCAGAGCATCGCGTTCTCGTCCTCGCGCAGGATCACGCCCAGGCCGGCCTGCCGCAGCGCCTGCGCGAAGTCTTCTACGGGGGCGGCCAGTTCGAGGTTGGCGAACGGACTGGTGTGGGCGACGCGGCCGGGCGCGAGGCGGGTGGCCTCGACCCGGATGGTGCCCGCGACGACCCGGGCCGAGGGGAGGCGCTCGCGCAGCACCGCGATGTGGTCGAGGCCGTTGAGCAGCGGGACCACGACCGTACCCGCGCCGACCACGTCGACCGGGATGCGGTCGAGGGCCTCGGCGAGCGTGGTCTGCTTGACCGCCACGAAGACGGCGTCCACCGGCTCGCGCAGTTCGGTGTCGGCCTCCACCGCCGCGGTGAACTCCCCGTACTGGGTGCTGTCGACGCGCAGTCCGTCCTGGCGCAGCACGGCGACGGTCCGCTCTCCGGTCAGACAGACGACGCGGTGTCCGGCGCGGGCGAGCAACGCGCCGATCAGGCCGCCGACTCCACCTGGACCGAGAACGGCCACGGTCATTTCGCCGGTGCTCATGTGTACTCCTGTCAGGGAGGCCGCGGAATGAGGCGGCCGGAGTCGGGAACCGGTCAGTCCCGTGGCGGGTGGACACCCGCCCGCGTCCGGATCGCGGCAGAGACGGCGGGCGGGTTGTCGCCCTGGGCCCAGAACGATGATCAAACCGACTGCGACTCAAGTCAATCCACGGGTTTTCTGCAACAAGTCCAAGCTTGAGCTTGGGTCTTTGTCTCCCGTCTCCCGTCTCCCGTCTCCCGTCTCCTGTCTCCTGACGATCTCCGCGTCCTTGCCGCAGCCGGCGGAACCGGTTCGCTCCGCGGTCGTTCCGTCCTGAACGCCGGAGGCGTGGCGCTCTGGCGCTGCGGGGGAGCGGGCCGACTCCCCATGAGACGCCCCTAGCCGCGCCGCCAGGCGGGGTTCAGCCGGATCTCGATCTCGTCGGACCTTGCCTCCGGCGCCGGCTCGGCGGTCACGCGGGCCCGTACCGGACGGCCGGTTTCTGCGTCGACGAACGACAGCGGCGGGCGGTCCTCCTGCAGGTACTTGTCGCCCCATTGCATCAGCGACAGGAACACCGGCAGCAAGTCCTCGCCGGCCCGGGTCAGCCGGTACTCGGTGCGGGCCCGGTCTCCCGGCTCCCGATAGAGAACGGGCTCGACGGCACCCGCGGTCTTCAGCTGCTTGAGTGCGCGCGACACCGCGGGTGCCGAGGTCCCGATCCGCGCCACGAAGTCGTCGAACCTGGTTGTGCCGTAGAAGCATTCCCGGACCACCAGGAACACCGTCTTGGTGCTGAGCAGGCCCAGCACCCGCTCGGCCGAGCATCCGTCGCCGATCGACCACGCGTCCCGGTCGCTCAGCCGCTCCTCGAAGTTCATCGCCACCCCGCCATTGTAACTAACGCTTGCGTTATCCAGCGGGGCGTGATTCGATCTGAATAACGAGATCATTAGTCAGGTGGAGATGGCGGCAGTGGAACTGGAGGTCCGCTCGGCCGGCCCCGTGGAACACCTGACCTTCTCGGCCGCCCGCTGAATGCCCCGACCCAGCAATCGAGGAGTGGCGAACCGTCATGCCGTTGTGGACCATTCATCACACACCCGGAATCTTCACCGACGAGGAGAAGCACCGACTCGCCTCACACATAGCCGACCACTACGAAAAGTTCGGGTTGCCCCGGTTCTATGTGGTCACCGTGTTCCATGAGACCCGGCCCGAGGACTTCCACGTCGGAGGGGAGCCCACCCCGGTCGGGGTCCGTATCGCCATCGACCACATCGCCCGCCGCAGCCCCGACCGGGAGAGCCGGCGACGGAACGCCCAGTGGATCAAGGGCATGCTGCAGCCCTACGTCGAACGGCACGCGGGGTTGCACTGGGAGTTCCACGTCGACGAGACCAGCGAAGACCTCTGGATGATCAACGGGATCGCACCGCCCCCGGCAGGCTCCGACGCCGAGAAGCTCTGGGCCGAGAGCAATGCGGCGTCCCCCTACTGACCGCACCACTGGCCTGATCGCCCGCGGTCACAGCGAACTCGGGCTGCGTGACGGCGGTGACGATCCCCTCGTCCACCGGTGGGCCGACGGCCGTGTCCCAGCCGTCGCCCGAGGTGTCAGAGCATGAGCAGCAGTCGCGTGTTCGGTACGAGCTTCCGGTTCACGCTGGTGCTCTGCACGAAGATCGTGAAGTCGTCGTTGTGGTCGGGCTTGACCCGCACTTCCTCGTCCGGCAGGCCGAGCAGAGCGCGGGCCTCGGGCCCCGAGTACACCCGGTCCGTCTTCTTCTCCAGCACCGCGATCTGCTTCCTGGCCTGTATCTTTTCGGACTTGCTCAGCTGGTAGAACGCGCCACCGGTACGGTAGGTGTGCCCGCATTCGACGACCCAGTCCCGGATTGCCGCGTCACGGGCCACCGGGATCAGCTGGTACCGCGACGGATCCATCGCGGCGAGGCCGACCGCCTTGATGGTGTCCTTGTTGACCGCCTCCGCACCCATGGAGAAGACCGTCCGCGATCCCCGGATGCCCTGGGTGCGGCCCACCATGAATTTCTCGGTGGCCTCCCGGATGACCTGCCCGGCCTCCTCCAGCCCCTGTGTGCTCGTGGCGTCCCAGACGGCGATGTTGTCCCTCGGGAAGCCGCACTGCATGGCCTCGCGCTTGCCCATCTGGTCCGGCACGAGGACGGCCAGTGTCCAGTTGTCCTCCTGCGTCGCGATCATCTCGGCCACGGCCTTGACCAGTTCACGAGGATTCCGGGCAGGGGCGCCCGGACAGCGGTGACTCGCGTTCTCCTGACCGTCCGTGAGCACGAACGTCAGGAAGCTGTGGTCGCCGTACAACTGGGCCGTCTGCGCCAGCTCATGCTGCGACTTCAGTGCGGCTGCCAGCAGCGCCGTCATTCCACCGACCCGGTACAACTGCTTCAGCGACGGCATCCGCAGCACGTCCTTGTCGTAGATGACGCACTCCACCTTGTCCGCGAAGACGTACACCGTGACACGGGTCTCCTGGTCGAGTTCCCTCGACCGGCGAGCAAGATACGCAATCTGCTGGTCGGCGACTTCGACGACCTTGCGGCTCAGATGCGACATGGATGAACTGGCGTCCAGCACAAGAGCAACGTGATTGATGTAGTTCTGGCTTCCGGTCATGGCAGCCCCCCTCGTTCCGACTCGATGCCTCCACTGTGTCACCCACCACTGACAATCGATCTTGGCTCCCGGAACGGAGCGGAACGGAGCGGAACGGAGCGGAACGGTCACGGCGACGGTGCTTGTCGGGACACACCTCACGCAACTCCCGGCGGGCGGTCCGCGCGCGTATCGCCTCCGTCGCCGTCGTGCGGGCCGTTAACCTGTCGGTATGTCGGAGCGTGCTGTGCCCGGTCCTGCGGACGGCCTGATCACCCTGGGTGCCGCGGACGCCCTGTGGGTCGGTCTGACGGCCGACAGCGCGGTGCCGACGGCTTCCGGGGCGTTCACCCGTTCTCCTGCCCGGGCCCAGGTGGGGTACGTCCTGCTCGGCGCCCACGTGGTGGCGACCGTGCGGGCGAGCGGCGGCCGGTGGGGTGTCGCTGAGGCCGAAGTGCGCGGGGCGGCCGCGGAACTTGGCGCGGTGGGGATGGACCGGCAGGACCTGGTCCGCATCGGTCCGTTCCGTGGGGTGCCGAGGCAGGAGAGCGACGAGGCGACGCCGCTGCGTTGGCGCCGTCGCGTCGCGGGGGAACTGTACGAGCCGGGCGGCGCCGAGCGGGCAGCACGACGTGACGTCGCCCGGTCGCACCATCTGGCGGGGATCGACTGGCGACACGTACTTGTGGAACGGACCCGCGACGGGACACAGCGGACGTGGTGGCTGCCGCGTGCCCTGGTCCGGCTGCTCGACGCGGCCGAGCACGCCGAGACGCAGTGGGTGCGTGCCGCGCGGACCCGCCGGGCGAGTGCGGCCGCCACCGTGCCGCCCTCCCCGCTTCGGCAGGCCCCGGACGCCGACGGTCGGCGGACGACGGGCCCCGAGCGCTCCACCGCCTCACCACGCCCGTACGACGGAGAGCTGGAAGGCCGGCTGTACTCGGTGCTCAGCCGGAAACCCGACACCTCCCGCAAGGTGGCCGAATGGGCGTGCGCCGTCTGCCGCACCGCGTCCGCCGCGGTCCTCGACCACTGCCACGAACACGGATACGTCCGCGCCCCGCTCTGCCGGTCCTGCAACACCCTGGAACGCCCCGACCACCTGTACAGCAACGACATCCGCGTGGCGAACCGCTACACACGCCTCTTCGACACCGACACCGACGACTGGCTCCGCCACTGGCACCGCTGCCCCGGCTGCCGTGCCCGCACCACCCTGCCCCTGCCCCATCTCGCCGCGTGGACCGCCCACATATCCTGCGGATCGCTGCGCCCGACCCACCCCGCCTCCCGCGGACGCAAGCCCTGCGGGGTCCTGCGCGTGTCCTGGACGGGCAGTCAGAACGCGCCCCGTTCCTGCCTGCTCACGGTCACCGTCGACTTCTGCCCCTCCGGCGAGCACCGCGTCCTGGCGCAGGTCCCCTACCGCGAAGCCGCCGAACGGTTCCGTGTCTGGCTGGCCGGGACGGCCCCTGCCGTGGCCGCCGCGGCCGGTCCCGACCGCCTGGACGGCCTGCCTGCCCAGGCTCGGCCCATCATCGCGGACACCAGCGGCGAGGGCCTGTCACTGTTCTGAGCGAGCACCGCGAGGCTTGGCACCGTTCTGAGCGAGCACCGCGAGGCCCGGCATCCCGGCACCTTCTCGCGACCGCCGGCCCCGACACGGTCACCCCGCACCCGCCCAGCGCTACGGCGAGGTGGGCGCGTCCGGGGAGCGGAGTACGAGCAGGGTGATCTCGCTCGGGGCGAAGACGCGGAACGGCGGGCCCCAGAAACCGGTGCCGCGGCTGGTGTAGAGGAGGGTGCGGCTGCCGTGCCTGCTGAGGCCGGCGACGGCGGGCTGGTCGAGCCGGACCAGGTGGTGGAAGGGCCAGATCTGGCCGCCGTGGGTGTGGCCGGAGAGCTGGAGGTCGATGCCCTCGGCCGCCGCCCGGTCGACGAACTTGGGCTGGTGTGCCAGGAGCAGGACGGGCAGGTCGGGGTCGGCGCCGTCCAGGGCTCCGGCGAGGTGGGCGCGGTGGCCGGCCAGACCGGAGGACTCGGCGGTGACGTCGTCCACGCCGGCGACCACGAGGGTGTCGCCGCCGCGTTCGAGCAGCAGATGGCGGTTGCGCAGCGGCTCCCAGCCCAGCTCGTCCATCAGGTCGACCCAGCCCTGGGCCTCGCTGTAGTACTCGTGGTTGCCGGTGACGTACACGCGCGCACGGGTGGCCCGCACGGTGCCGAGCGGGAGCGCCTGGGCGCGGCGGCGTTCGGCCGTGCCGTCCGCGATGTCGCCGGTGTGGCACACCACGTCGGCCTCCAGCGTGTTCACCGTCTCGCACACCCGCTCCGACCAGCGGGCGCGATCGAGCGGGCCGTAGTGCGTGTCGGTGATGAGGACGACGCGCAGGCCGTCCAGCCCGGCACCCAGCCGCGGGAGTCGCACGTCGAGCCGGCGCACGCGCGGCACGCGGCGGGCCTCGGCGTACCCCCAGGCGAGCAGCAGGGCGCTCACGCCGAGGACGGCCCAGGTCACGATGCGGGCCCGGTCCTGACCCTCGCCGACGCCGGCCACGGTCAGGGCGAGCCGCAACAGGACGCCGAGCAGTACGGACCAGGTGAACAGGACCCAACTGGTGCCCAGCAGGGTGTCACCGACGATCGCCGCCCGGTCCTGCTGACGCCGGCCGTGACCGCGCACCATCGACAGCGACATGGCGACCAGGCCGAGCGCGAACACGGCGGTGGCGACCGGTGTGACGGGCATCGGCCAGTGCTGGCCGCCGTACAGGAGCACCCAGCAGGGCACGGCCCACAGCAGGCCCGGGGCGATCATGGGGATGTAGCGCATCAGGCGGTGCAGTCGGCTCTGCCGCGGCGCTCGCGCTGCACTGTCGGCGGTTCGGGTGTTGCTGGTGTCGGTCACGCTTCCCCTCCCTGACCAGGCGGCCCTCCCGCGCACTGTATCCGGTCGCCCGCGGGTCGGCCGGGCCGGTGTTCACGGCCCGGCCGGCCCGGCGTTCACGCCCGGTGACACCAGGGCACCTCGACTCAGGACACCGACACCACCACGTTGAACCACGGCGTGCTCAGCGAGGACAGCGGCGACCTCAGCTTCTGCATGTCGACCCGGTAGCTCCCGGCCGGGAGCACCCCGCCGCCCGGGTACGGCGCCAGCGGGAGGTAGCGCCCGTTGAGGGCACCGGTCGCCCGGTCCCGCGTCCAGACCCCGGCGGAGGTGTGCAGCCAGGTCACCGGGCCCCTGCTCAACGACGGGTTCACGGCCGAACTCTGCGCGGAGGTGAGTCGGAAGGTGGCTCCGACCAGCGACGGCACCCGGGCGGGCCGGGTCAGGGTGAACGCGAAGTAGCGGTGGTTGTAGGGGAGTCCGGAGGTCAGCGGCGGGCAGTCGACGGCTACGACGGTGCGCCCGGTGACATCGCCGAGCTGCTTCGGGCTGCTGTACGAGCCCGCACCGGCGAGCCGGCGGCAGTCGTACCGGTAGGTCGCGGCCGAGGCGTCGGGGGCGACGGCGCCGACGACCGCGAGGGCCGCCGCGACCCCCAGCCAGGTCACGGTCCGCCGGGTCCCGGTACGGCGCCGGGTCCCGGGGCGGGTGGCGGGAACGGCGGCGGTGCGGGCTCGGTCCATGGAGAGTCCCCCTCGTGCTCGTGCGGTCGCTGGATCGCGGCGTCTCCCCGTCGGTCGTCGCCTCTCCCGGGCGCGATCGCGAGGAGAGTCGGAGCATAGGCGGTCATGTAGGGACTCCTAGTGATCTATGAAATAAGGCCCGTAATTGACCGAAATGGCACTCGGTGTGGCCGGATGTGTTTGTGGTTGATGCCGGTGGTTTACGGAGTCTGGGCGAACGCCCGGTCCGGAACGCGACGTGACGGCCGCCGTCGGCGGGCTGGGCCTCTCGTCGTCGGCGCGGGGCCCCGGATCTCGTGGGGGCGGTCGGGAAACCCGATAGTCCTCAAGGTGGGGGGAAAACGACCCGGCAGGGCGGTCGGTGAGTGCGCGTACGGTAATTCGCGTCGCCCGGAAACGTCAACGGCACTCGCATGAGTGAAACCGGTCTAGGCGATTTGGTCTCGAAGGACACGACTCGGCTACGGTGATGGAGGAGTGGATTCCGGATCCGTCGGTGAGGAATCAACTCCGGCTGGGAAATCGTAAATTCCGAAGATCGGCGCTCCTGTTCGCCCAGTTGTGCGCCGCTCCACTGTTCGCAGTGTCCCGAATGCCTGTCATTTGTATGCCTGGAGAGAATGGAGCGTCATGCCCCCCGTAGTACCGCCCTTCCTGATCGGCCTCGTCGCCGCGCCCCTGGCCAAGCGTCTCTTCAAGCCGTTGATGCGCGGCCTCGTCAAGACGTCGGTGAGCGTCGCCATGGAGGTGAAGAGGGCGACCCAGGAGGCCGGAGAGAACATCCAGGACCTTGCGGCCGAGGTGACCGCCGAGATGGTGGCGGCGCAGATCGCCGCCGGTGACGGTCATGGAGCTGCCGAGAGCGGGATCTCGAACGGCGCGAAGGGTGAGGGCGCCGCCCGGCCCGAGGGGGAGCCGAGGGCTCCGAAGATCCGCGCGACCGCCGGCGTCGGCAAGACGGACTGACGGCTCGTCCGGCGCCCGGGGGTGCCGCCCGGGCGCATATTCCCGTCGGGCCCGATGAAACGCGCCCCCCAGTTGTAGTCGGCCGCAGGCCCGCCGACCGCGTCGCTTTCTCTGGAATTCCCATTCCGTCGCATTGATCCGTCGTGCTCGTGACGGCATTTGCGACCTCCTAAACAGGTGATCGAACACATGTCATCTCTGCCGGGTGCCGCAGCCGGATACCATTCCACGGTTTTGGACGTGCGTCCGCGTTCGGTCATTTCGGGCCGCCAGCGCTGGGACGTCAAGCTGGTTCTCGGTCGGCCGCAGACGGCCGAGGTCCTCGTCGCGGTTCTGCGGCGCATTCCCGGGATCACCGAGGCACAGGCCAGCCCGATCACCGGCGGGCTCCTCGTCCGGCACGACGCGCGGGTGCGAGGTGCCGACGTCGGCGGCCTCGTCCGCCGAGCCGTCGCCCTGGTCGTGGCGGGCTCGGCCGGGGCCCGGCGGCCGGCTCCGGCGCGGCCCGCCGCCGGGCCGGCCCCGAGCACGGGTCGAGGAGTCGTCGGCCCCGCGCTCGCCGTCGGGGGCGGGGTGGCGGCCGGCCTCGCCCTGATCCGCGGGGCGTCACTGACCAAGCAGCTGGTCGCGCTGGGCGGAGTGGCGGTGGCGACCGGGGTCGTGGTCCGCAAGGCCTGGCGCAGGACGGTCGACGCGGCCCTGGACCTTCCCGAAGCCGAAACCGGAGCCGCACGGCACCCCCTGCTGGAGATCGTCGGACCGCACCGCCGACGTCTCTACCGCGCGTCCGCGCTGTCGGTCGCCTGCCAGGTCTCGGAGATGGCGCTCGGCACCTTCCTCGGCTGGACGGCGCTGGTCCTCATCAAGGGCCGGGCCGCGCCGCTCGGCCACCTCGGTCTGACCACCGCGTCCGCTCAACTCTGGGGCCTGGCAGGGCTGGTGGCCGTCGCCTGTGCCGCCGTGGCGGCCCTCTCGTACTCCTCCAACCTCCAGTGGCGCCGACTGGGCCAGGAGATCGAGCACGACTGGCGCAACCGCACGTACGCCCATGTGCAGCACCTCGAACTGCGGCATCTGGAGGGCGAGCGGACCACCCGGATCGCCGGCGCGCTCACCGACGACGTCCGCCAGCTGGGCACCTTCTTCTCCACCGCGGCCAACGACCTGCTGCAACTGGGCACCAGCCTGGTCCTCCTGGTACCGCTGTTCCTGCTGCTGGCTCCTCAGATCGCCTGGATCGCGTTCCTGCCCATCCCGGTCATCGCCTGGCTGTCGTTCCACTACCAGGACAAGGTCGCGGCCGACTACATCGTCTCCGGCGAGCAGCGGGCCAGGCTGCACAGCCAGCTGGTGAACACGCTGGAGGCGGGCGCCACCGTCAAGAGCTTCTGCACCGAGGACTACGAGTCCGAGCGCATCGACCGGCTGAGCGCGGAGGCTCGGGAGAGCAACCGGCAGACCGACCGGAGCACGATCCGCCACGCCGAGATCGTCCGGGTCTGCACGACCAGTTCGATGGCGGCGACCCTGCTGATGGGCGGCCGGTCGGTACTCAACGGCAGTCTGCGGTTCGAGGTGTTCAGTCCGCTGATCGGGCTGCCTCAGATGGTGCTGCTGCGGATGAACCGGCTCGGCGGCATCGTCGACCAGTACCAGCGCACGACCACCGCCTACGACCGGGTCCAGCGGCTGCGTGCCCTGCCCACCGAGCCGGACGGCACCGGCGGACCGCTCGACGCCGGGAAGGTGCACGGGGAGATCGTCCTCGAGGGTGTGACCTTCGCCTACCCGGGCCGGCCGCCGGCGCTGGAGGATCTCTCGCTGACCATTCCCGCCGGGCAGGTCACCGCCCTCGTCGGCGCCACCGGCTCCGGCAAGACGACGATCGCCAAGCTGCTGATGCGGTTCCAGGACGCGGACTTCGGCAGCGTGCTGCTCGACGGGCGGGACGTGCGAGACCTGCCCCGGCACCATCTGCGCCACGCGATCGGGTTCGTGTCCCAGGACCCCTTCCTCTTCGACGGCACCGTCGCCGACAACATCCGTTACGGCAGCTTCGCCGCCTCGGACGAGGCCGTGGTCGAGGCGGCCACGAAGGCGGAGGCGCACACCTTCGTCGCGACGCTGCCGGACGGGTACGACACGGTGATCGGCGAACGCGGCGCCGCTCTCTCCGGCGGCCAGCGGCAGAGGATCGCGCTGGCGCGCGCGATCCTCAAGGACGCGCCGGTCGTGATCCTCGACGAGGCGACCTCCGCCGTGGACAACGAGACCGAGGCCGCCATCCAGCGGACGCTCCGTGCCTTCGCGGCCGACCGGACGATGCTGATCATCGCCCACCGGCTCTCCACGGTCCGCCACGCCGACCGTATCTACGTCATGGACAAGGGCGGGGTCGTGGCCGAGCAGGGCACCCACGACGAACTCCTCGCCCAGCACGGACTGTACGCGTCCCTCTGGCAGCTCCAGGCCGGCGAACTCGCCGCCTGACCGCGGCCGTCGATCCCCGACCGCCGACCGTGTGATGTCACAGCGGTCGGCGCGTCCGGGCGTGCCCCGCGCACACGCCTGCCCCACTCCTCTCCCCCCTGCTTTCCCCCCCCACGCCCCCCACGCCCCCCACTCCTCCCCCCACTCCCGGAGGTATCCCCCCATGTCCCGTCGCGACGGCGACTCCCTTCCCCTGTCGGCGGCCCAGCGTGAGATCTGGCTCGCCGAGCAGCGCGCGCGGACAGCGCTCGACGCCTACCGCATCGGCGAATACCTGGAGGTCCACGGTCCGGTCGATGCCGAGCTGGTCGAGACCGTGCTGCGCCGGGTCGTCGACGAGATCGACGCGCTGCACGTGACGTTCGTCCACGACGGGCAGGAGCCGCGCCAGATCGTCCGTGCGGCATGGCAGTGGGAACCGACGCGGCTCGACCTCAGTTCGGAGCCCGACCCGAGGGCGGCGGCCCTGGCGTGGATGGCCCGGGACCGGATGCGTCCGCTGGACCTCGCCCGCGATCCGCTCTTCAGCTTCGCCCTGATCAGCCTCTCGCCGGTGCACCACCTCCTGTACCAGAACCACCACCACCTGGTGATGGACGGGTTCGGCCTCTCCCTCGTCCGGCGGCGGATCACGCGGGTGTACGCGGCGCTGGCGGCGGGCGACCCGGTCCCGCCGTCGCCGCTGCGTCCACTGGACGACCTGCTGCGCAGCGACGCCGACTACCGTGCCTCTGAGCAGTTCAGCTCCGACGGGTCCTATTGGACGGAGCGGCTCGCGGGCCAGGCGGAACCGACGCAGCTCACCGGCCGGGCTCCGCACGGCGGGAGCGGCCCGCGTTCCGGGGTGGCGCCGGCGATGCTCGGCGTGGACGTGCTGCGACAGGCCGCGGGGGAGACCGAGGTCCACTGGTCCCGTCCGCTGATCGCGGCAGCGGCTCTCTACGCGCACCGGCTCACCGGGGACCGGGACGTACTGATCGGCCTGCCCGTCACCGGGCGCGAGGGGGCCGAACGTGCCCTGCTCTCCGCACCCGGTGCGGTGTCGAACGTGGTGCCCCTGCGTCTGCCGGTACGGCCGGGGACGCGCTGGCAGGACCTCGTCACGCAGACGGCGGGGGAGGTCGACGCGGCCCTGGCGCACCAGCGCTACCGCGGTGAGGACGTGTTCCGGGCCTTCACGGCTCCCGGTGCCGCCGGGGCGGTGTTCCCGCTCGTCGTCAACATCGTGGTCTTCGACTCCGCGCCGAGCTTCGCCGGACATCCCGCCACCCTGCACTACCTGCTCCCGGAGCCGACCACCGGACTGTCCCTCTGGATCACGGGCCGACGGGGAGACAGCGAACTCCAGGTCGAACTCAAGGGTGCGCCCCGATCCTGGAGTGACGACGAACTCGCCTACCACCAGCGGCAGTTGATCGCCCTGCTGGACACCGTCGCGCACTGTGCCCCGGAAGAACGGCTCGGCCGGATCGGCCTGCTCGCCGCGGACGAGGAGCGTGAGCTGCTGGCGCTGGGCGCGGGCTCGGTGGGCCGGGCGTCCGCCGAGAGCCTGCCGGAGGTGTTCCGGGCGCAGGTACGGGCGACGCCGGACGCGGTCGCGCTGGTGGGACCGGACGCGTCGCTGACGTACGCGGAGCTGGACGCGCGCGCGAACCGGCTGGCGCACGCCCTGATCGCCCGCGGGGCGGGGCCGGAGCGGCTGGTGGCGGTGGCCCTGCCGCGTTCGGCCGAGCTGGTGGTGGCGGTCCTGGCGGTGCTCAAGTCGGGTGCCGTCTACGTTCCGGTCGACCCGGAGTACCCGGTCGCACGGATCGGGTACGTGCTCGACGACGCCCGGCCGGTTCTGGTCGTGACGGACTCCCGCACCCGGGAACGGCTGCCCGAGTCCGGTCGTGGCGAGTGGCTGGTGGTCGACGAGCCGGCCACCGCGGGGACGGTGGCGGCCTGCCCGGCCGCGGATCCCGAGGTCGCGGTGGATCCGCGGCAGCCGGCCTATGTCATCTACACCTCGGGTTCCACCGGACGGCCCAAGGGCGTGATGCCGACGCACGGCGGCCTGCTCAACCTGTTCGCCGACCAGCAGCGGACCCTGTTCCCGCCGCTGGTCGAGCGACGGCGACGGCTCCGGGTGGCCCTGACCACGTCGGTCTCGTTCGACGCGTCCTGGAACCAGTTGCTCAGCCTGTTCGCGGGCCATGAGCTGCACGTCCCGGACCAGGCGACCTGGACCGACCCGGACGCCTTCGTCGCGTACGCCGCGCGTCGCCGCCTCGACTTCGTCGAGGCCACCCCCTCGTACCTCCAGGTCCTCGTGGCGCACGGCATGCTGGACGATCCGCAGTGGCGTCCCGCGCTGGTCGCGGCGGGCGGGGAGGCCGTCCCGGAGCGGCTGTGGGAGCGGCTGCGCGCGGCCGACGGGGTGTCCTGCGTGAACTTCTACGGGCCGTCCGAGTGCACGGTGAACTCGGTCGTCGCGCCGCTGGGGTCGAGCCCGCGTCCGGTGATCGGCCGACCGGTCGGCAACACCCGGCTGTACGTGTTGGACGGCGCGCTGCGGCCCCTGCCCATGGGCGCGACGGGTGAGCTGTACATCGCCGGCACGTGCCTGGCACGGGGTTACCTGAACCGGACGGACCTGACCGCCGGGCGCTTCGTGGCCGATCCGTTCGGGCCGGCCGGTTCGCGGATGTACCGCACCGGCGACCTGGTGCGCTGGGGTACGGACGGGAACCTGGAGTTCCTCGGCCGCACCGACGACCAGGTCAAGGTCCGGGGGTTCCGGATCGAGCTCGGTGAGATCGAGGCGGTGCTCGTCGAGCACCCGCGGGTCGCGCAGGCCGCCGTCGTCGTGCGGCAGGACCGGGCGGAGGACCGGCGCCTGGTCGCCTACGCGGTGCCCGTCACCGGGGAGGAAGCGCGACCGGACGTGCTGCGGGCGCATCTGCGCGAACGGCTGCCGGAGTACATGGTGCCGTCGGCGTTCGTGACGCTTGACACGCTGCCGCTGACGCCGAACGGGAAGCTCGACCGCCGGGCCCTTCCGGCACCCGAGCACACCGCGGTCGCCCCGGGCCGTGCCCCGCGCACCGCGACCGAGCACCTGCTGGCCGGGCTGTTCGCCGAGGTTCTCGGGGTGGCGGTGGCCGGCCCGGACGACAGCTTCTTCGACCTCGGCGGGCATTCGCTGCTGGCCACCCGGCTGGTCGCCAGGGCACGGTCGGTGCTGGGCGTGGAGCTTTCGCTGAGCGACCTGTTCGACGCGCCGACGGTGGCGCGGCTGGCGGCGGTGGTGGACGTCGCGGGCCGGGCGCGCCCGGCGCTGGGGCGGTGCGAGCGGCCCGACGCGATTCCGTTGTCCTTCGCGCAGCGCCGGTTGTGGTTCCTGCACCAGATGGAGGGCCCGAGCGCCACCTACAACATCCCGCTGGCGTTGCGGCTGTCCGGCAGCCTGGACCAGCGGGCTCTGGAGGCGGCTCTGGCGGACGTGGCCGAGCGGCACGAGAGCCTGCGCACCGTCTTCCCGGTGGTCGACGGGGTGCCGTGCCAGCGGGTGCTGGATCCCGACGCGGCACGGCCGCGACTGCGGGTGACCGAGACCGGCGAGGGCGACCTGCCGGAGCGGCTGGCGGAGGCGGCCCGGCGCGGCTTCGAGCTGTCCGTGGAACCGCCGCTGCACGCCGAGCTGTTCCAGTCGGCACCCGACGAGCACGTGCTGCTGCTGGTGGTGCATCACATCGCCGGTGACGGCTGGTCGACGGGACCCCTCGCACGGGACCTGGCGACCGCCTACGCGGCCCGCTGCGAAGGGGCGAAGCCGGAGTGGTCGCCGCTGCCGGTCCAGTACGCCGACTACGCCCTCTGGCAGCGGGAGCTGCTCGGCGAGAGCTCCGACCCGGACAGTCTGCTGGGTGAACAACTGGCCTACTGGAAGCAGCAGTTGGCGGACCTGCCCGAACAGGTCGAGTTGCCGTTCGACCGGCCCAGGCCGACGGCGATGTCCTACCGCGGTGCCGTCCTGCCGATGCGGATCGACGCCGAGCTGCACCAGGGCCTGCGCACCCTCGCCCGGGACGGCGGGGCCAGCCTCTTCATGGTGCTCCAGGCAGGACTTGCCGCCTTGCTGGGCAGGCTCGGCGCGGGCACCGACGTCCCGATCGGCACCCCGATCGCCGGACGCACCGACGAGGCCGCGGACGATCTGGTCGGCTTCTTCGTCAACACCCTGGTGCTGCGCACCGACCTCACCGGCGACCCGACGTTCACCGAACTGCTGGGCCGGGTGCGCGCCGACGCGCTGGCCGCGTACGCGCACCAGGACGTGCCGTTCGAGCACCTCGTGGAGGCGTTGAACCCGACCCGGACGCTGGCGCACCACCCGCTGTTCCAGACCATGCTCGCCCTGCAGAACGCGCCGCTCGGCACGTTCGACCTGCCGGGGCTGCGGGTGACGACCGACCTGGTCCACACCGGGACGGCCAAGTGCGACCTGACCTTCATCCTGGCCGAACAGCCCGCTGCGAACGGTCTGTCGGGCGTGGTGGAGTACAGCACCGACCTGTTCGACGAGGCCACCGTGACCGGGATCGTCGAGCGGTGGCTGCGGCTGCTGCGCGCCGTCGTCGCCGACCCCGGCCGGACGATCGGCCAGGTGGACGTGCTGTCCGCGGAGGAGCTCCGCGCGCTGCTCCCCGCGCCCGCCGGCCCGAGTGAGGAGCCGTCGGCGAGCAGCCTGACCGCGCTGTTCGAGCGGCAGGTACGGGCGAACCCGGCCGCCGTCGCCCTCACCGACGGCGAAGTCGCGCTGACCTACGGCGAGTTGAACACCCGCGCGAACCGGCTCGCGCACGCCCTGATCGACCGGGGCGTGGGCCCGGAGCAGCGCGTGGCACTGGCCCTGCCGCGCTCGGCCGAGCTGGTGGTGGCGGTCCTCGCGGTGCTCAAGGCGGGCGCGGCCTACGTTCCGGTGGACCCGCAGTACCCGGCCGCCCGGATCGCCTACCTGCTCCAGGACGCCCGGCCGACGCTGCTCGTGACGACGGGCCGGACCGGCGAACTGCCGGGCGCGGCCGCGATGGACCGGCTCCTGCTGGACGCGGCCGATCTGGAAGGACTGCCGGACACCGACCCCGGCATCCCGCTCGATCCCGGACATCCCGCCTACGTCATCCACACCTCCGGGTCCACCGGCGACCCCAAGGGCGTGGTGGTGTCGCACCGCAACGTGGTGCGGCTGTTCGGCACCACCGAGAAGCTGTTCGACTTCTCGGCCGACGACGTCTGGACCCTCTTCCACTCCTACGCCTTCGACTTCTCGGTGTGGGAACTGTGGGGCCCGCTGCTGTACGGCGGCCGCCTTGTGGTCGTGGACCACGAGACCAGCCGCTCGCCCCGCCGGTTCCTGGAGCTCCTCGCCCGGGAGCGGGTGACGGTGCTCAACCAGACGCCGTCGGCGTTCTACCAGCTGATGCAGGCGGACGAGGAGGCGCCGGAGACCGGCCGTTCGCTCGCCCTGCGCACCGTGGTGTTCGGCGGCGAGGCGCTGGAGATCGCCCGGCTGGCGAGCTGGTACGAGCGGCACCCGGACGACGCGCCGCGGCTGGTCAACATGTACGGCATCACCGAGACCACCGTGCACGTGACCCACGCCGCGCTCGACCGGGACGGCACCGCCGCCGGAGAGATCGGCACGGCGGTCCCCGATCTGCGCACCCATGTGCTGGACGCCCGTCTGCGGCCGGTGCCCCCGGGCGTGCCCGGCGAGCTGTACGTGGCGGGCGCCGGGCTGGCGCGCGGGTACCTGAACCGGCCCGGTCTGACGGCCGGGCGCTTCGTGGCCGACCCGTTCGGGCCGGCCGGCGCGCGCATGTACCGCAGCGGCGACGTCGTACGCCGGTCCGCGGGCGGCGGCCTGCGGTTCGTGGGCCGGGCCGACGACCAGGTGAAGGTGCGCGGCTTCCGGATCGAGCTCGGCGAGATCGAGGCCGCGCTCGCCACCCACCCGGCCGTGGCGCAGATCGCCGTCCTGGCGCGACAGGACCGGGCCGACGACACCCGGCTGGTCGCGTACCTGGTGCCCGCCCCGGGTGCCGCCCCGGCCCCGGCCGGACTGCGCGCGCATCTGCGGGAGCGGCTGCCGGAGCACATGGTGCCGGCCGCGTTCGTCACCCTGGAGAGCCTGCCGCTGACCGCCAACGGCAAGCTGGACCGACGCGCGCTGCCCGCACCCGACCTGACCCCGGCGGCCAACGGCCGCGCTCCCCGTACACCGCAGGAGCAGATCCTGTGCGAGCTGTTCGCCGAGGTCCTCGGGGTGGCCGAGGTCGGTGTCGAGGACAGCTTCTTCGACCTGGGCGGGCACTCCCTGCTGGCGACCCGGCTGGCCGCCCGGGTCCGCGCGACCCTGGGGGTGGAGCTCGAGTTGCGCACCCTGTTCGAGACCCCGACGCCGGCCGGTGCGGCCGCCTCCCTCGCGGGTGCCCGCCGGGCGCAGGTCGCCCTGACGCCCCGCCCGCGGCCCGAGGCCGTCCCGCTGTCGTTCGCCCAACGGCGGCTGTGGTTCCTGCACCAGCTGGAAGGCGCGGGAGCGAACTACCACATCGCCCTGGCGTGGCGGCTTTCCGGGAACCTGGACCGGCGGGCCCTGGCAGCGGCCCTGGCGGACGTGGTCGAGCGGCACGAGAGCCTGCGCACCGTCTTCCCGGCGGTGGAGGGCGTGCCGTACCAGCGGGTGCTGGACGTCGTGGCGGGCCGTCCGCGACTGGAGACGGTACGGACCACGGAGGCCGCCCTGCCGGACGCGCTGGCGTCCGCCAAGGCCCGTCCGTTCGACCTGGCGGACGAACTCCCCCTGCGGGCAAGCCTGTTCGAGCTCGCTCCGGACGAGCACGTGCTCCAGGTGGTGCTCCACCACATCGCGGGTGACGGCTGGTCGCTGGGACCGTTCGCACAGGATCTGACCGCCGCCTACGCGGCACGCCGCCGGGGCGGGGAACCGCCGTGGGCGCCGCTGCCGGTCCAGTACGCCGACTACACCCTGTGGCAGCACGAGCTGCTCGGCGACGCGGCCGACGGCGACAGCCTCTTCGCCCGCCAGGCGGCCTACTGGACCGAGAAGTTGGCCGATCTGCCGGAGCAGCTCCAGCTGCCCGGCGACCGGCCCCGCCCGGCGGTCGCCTCGCACCGGGGCGGCTTCGTGCACACCCGGCTGGACGCGGAACTGCACCGCGGACTGCGCGAGTTCGCCCGTACGCACGGCGCCAGCCTGTTCATGGTGCTCCAGGCCGGGCTGGCGGCGCTGCTGAGCAAGCTCGGCGCGGGCACGGACATCCCGGTCGGCAGCCCGGTCGCCGGCCGGACCGACCAGGCCCTGGACGACCAGGTCGGCTACTTCGTCAACACCCTGGTGTTCCGCACGGACACCTCGGGCGACCCGACCTTCGCGGAACTGCTGGGCCGGGTCCGGGAGACCGCGCTGGCCGGGTACGCCCACCAGGACCTGCCGTTCGAGTACCTCGTCGAGGCGCTCAACCCGGTCCGGTCGCTGGCGCACCACCCGCTGTTCCAGATCATGCTGGCACTCCAGAACGCGCCCCGGGCCGACTTCGCCCCGCCCGGGCTGCGCGTCGGCGACATGCCGTTGACGACGACCACCGCCAAGCTCGACCTGATCTTCACGATGTCCGAGCGGCACGCGCGGGACGGCTCCCCGGCGGGGATCGACGGGCTGGTCGAGTACGCAGGCGACCTGTACGACCCGGCCACCGTCGAGACGATGACCGGGCGGTGGATCCGGCTGCTGCGCGCCGTGATCGCCGAACCGCGGCGACGGCTCAGCCGGATCGGTCTGCTCGCCGCGGACGAGGAACGTGAGCTGCGGACGCTGGGCACCGGCCCGGTGGTGCAGGTCCCCGCCGGCAGTCTGCCCGAGGTGTTCCGGGCGCAGGTACGGGCGACGCCGGACGCGGTCGCGCTGGTGGGGCCGGACGCCTCGCTGACGTACGCGGAGCTGGACGCGCGCGCGAACCGGCTGGCGCATGAGCTGATCGCGCGGGGCGCGGGCCCGGAGCGGCTGGTGGCGGTGGCCCTGCCACGCTCGGCGGAGCTGGTGGTGGCGATCCTCGCGGTGCTGAAGACCGGCGCCGCGTACGTTCCGGTCGACCCGGAGTACCCGGCCGCACGGATCGCCCACATGCTCGACGACGCCCGGCCGGTCCTGCTGGTCACCGACACCCGTACCCACGACCGGCTGCCCGGGGCCGCCCACACCGCACGGCTGGTGACCGACCACCCGGAGACCGCGGTCCGGGTGGCCGACCGCCCGACGACGGACCCGGAGGCGACCGTCGCCCCGGAGCAACCGGCCTACGTCATCTACACCTCCGGCTCCACCGGACGGCCCAAGGGCGTGCTCGCGACGCACGGCGGCCTGCTCAACCTGTTCGCCAACCAGCGGCCGCTGCTGTTCGAGCCGTGGCCGAAGCGGCGGCTGCGGGTGGGACTGACCACCTCGGTGTCGTTCGACGCGTCCTGGGACCAGTTGTTCGGCCTGTTCGCGGGCCACGAGCTGCACGTCCCGGACGACGCCACCTGGACCGATCCGGACGCCTTCGTCGCGTACGCCGCGCGGTGCGAGCTGGACTATGTCGGTGCCACCCCGTCGTACCTGCGGGTCCTGATCGGACAACGGCTGCTGGACGGTCCGCGGTGGCGTCCGGCGATGGTCGCGGCGGGCGGCGAGGCCGTCCCGGAGCAGCTGTGGGAACGGCTGCGTGCGACCGACGACGTGACCTGCTTCAACTTCTACGGACCGTCCGAGTGCACGGTGAACTCGGTCGTCGCACCGCTGGGGTCGAGCCGGCGCCCGGTGATCGGCCGGCCGGTCGCCAACACCCGCCTCCACGTGCTGGACGACGCGCTGCAGCCCGTACTCCCCGGTGTGACGGGCGAGTTGTACATCGCCGGGGCGGGACTGGCGCGTGGCTACCTGAACCGGCCCGGGCTGACCGCCGGGCGCTTCGTGGCCGACCCGTTCGGGCCGGCCGGCACGAGGATGTACCGCACCGGAGACCTGGTGCGGTGGGGAACGGACGGGAACCTGGAGTTCCTCGGCCGCACCGACGACCAGGTGAAGGTGCGCGGCTTCCGGATCGAACTCGGCGAGATCGAGGCGGTACTGGCGGAACACCCGCAGGTCGCGCAGGCCGCCGTGGCCGTCCGTCAGGACCGGGCGGGCGACACCCGTATGTCCGCCCACCTGGTGCCCGTCACCGGGGCGGAGCTTCGGCCGGAGGACCTGCGGGCGCACCTGCGTGAACGGCTGCCCGACCACATGGTGCCCGCCGCGTTCGTCTCCCTCGACGCCCTGCCGCTGACCGCCGGCGGCAAGCTGGACCGACGCGCCCTGCCCGAGCCCGAGGCCACGACGACGCGGTCCGGCCGGCCACCGCACACGCCCCAGGAACACGTGCTGGCCGGGCTGTTCGCCGAAGTGCTGGGCCTGACACAGGTCGGTGTCGACGACGACTTCTTCGACCTGGGCGGACACTCCCTGCTGGCCACCCGCCTGGTGGCCCGGGTCCGTACGACCCTGGGCGTGGAACTCGCGCTGCGCACCCTGTTCCGCACCCCGACCGTGGCCGGGCTGGCCGCCGGGCTGGGCGGCGCGGACCGGGCCCGGATCGCCCTGGCACGGGCCGAGCGGCCCGAACTGGTGCCGCTGTCGTCCGCCCAGCGGCGGCTGTGGTTCCTGCACCAGCTCGAGGACTCCGGCCCGGCCTACAACATGCCTCTGGCGTGGCGGCTCCGCGGACCGCTGGACCGGGGGGCGCTGGAAGCGGCGCTGGCCGACGTCGTCGACCGGCACGAGAGCCTGCGCACGGTGTATCCCCAGGCCGACGGGGTGCCGTACCAGGACGTGCTGGCGGCGCGGACGGTCCGGCCGCCGCTGCCGGTCACCACGGCCGACGAGAGCGACCTGCCGGAGCTGCTGGTGTCGGCCGCGGCGCGCGGATTCGACCTCGCCGCCGAACCACCGCTGCGTGCCGAGCTGTTCGCGACGGCACCGGACACGCACGTGCTGCTGTTGGTGATGCACCACATCGCCGGCGACGGCTGGTCGCTGGGCCCGCTGGCCGCCGACCTGTCCACCGCCTACGCGGCCCGCTGCCGGGGCGAGGAACCGCAGTGGGTGCCGCTGCCCGTCCAGTACGCCGACTACACGCTGTGGCAGCACGCACTGCTCGGCGACGCGACCGACCAGGACAGTCTGTTCGCCCGTCAGCAGGCTTATTGGACCGACCGGTTGGCAAACCTGCCGGAGCAGATCCGGCTCCCCGCCGACCGCCCTCGGCCCGCGACCCCCTCCGACTCCGGCGGCCACCTCGCGATCGAACTCGACGCCGAACTGCACGCCGGACTCGTCCGGCTGGGCCGGGAGCACGGCGCCAGCGTGTACATGGTGCTGCAGGCCGCCCTGGCCGCGCTGCTGGACAAGCTCGGCGCGGGAGAGGACATCCCGGTCGGCAGCCTGATCGCCGGCCGGACCGACCAGGCCCTGGACGACCTCGTCGGCTTCTTCGTCAACACCCTGGTGCTGCGCACCGACACGAGTGGCGACCCGACCTTCGCCGACCTCCTCGGCCGGGTCCGGGAGAGCGCGCTCGCCGCCTACGCGCACCAGGACCTGCCGTTCGAGCACGTCGTCGAGGCCCTCAACCCGTCCCGGTCGCTCGCCCGTCAGCCCCTGTTCCAGGTGCTGCTCGCGCTCCAGAACGTGCCCCGCACCGAGTTCGCGCTGAGCGGTCTGACCGCCGAGATCGTCCTGGTCCGGACGCCGACGGCGATGTTCGACCTCGGCTTCCACCTGCTGGAGCGCGGTGGCACCGGCGGGCCTGCCGAGGGCATCGTCGGGCGGGTCGAGTACAGCAACGACCTGTTCGACCCCGCCACGGTGGAGGCACTGGTCGGCCGATGGCTGCGGTTGCTGGCGTCGGTGGTCGCCGCACCGGACCGGCCACTGAGCCGGATCGACGTCCTCACCGCCGAGGAACGACACGAACTGCTGGTCGTACGCAACGACACCGCGCGTCCGGTGTCCGCCGCCACCCTGCCCGCCCTCTTCGAGGCGCAGGTCCGGGCGACCCCGGACGCCCCGGCGGTGGTGTTCGAGGACACCGTGCTGACCTACCGGGAGCTGAACCGCAGGGCCAACCGTCTGGCGCACGCGCTGATCGCGCGCGGGGTGGGACCGGAGCAGGTCGTCGCCCTGCGACTGGCGCGCTCCGCCGAGCTGTCGGTCGCCGTCCTCGCGGTGCTGAAGACGGGCGCGGCCTACCTGCCGGTCGACCCGGACTACCCGGCCGCCCGGATCGCGTACATGCTGGACGACGCGCGGCCTGCCGTGGTGCTCGACGACCTCGCGGCCGTCACACCGGACGGGGAGCTGCCGGAGCACGATCCGGCCGTCGCCGTGGACCCGCGGCACCCGGCCTACGTCATCTACACCTCGGGTTCCACAGGCCGGCCCAAGGCCGTGGTGATGCCCGCCGCCGGGCTGCTGAACCTGCTGGCCTGGCACCACCGGGCCGTCGGCGGCGAACCCGGCACGCGCACCGCGCAGTTCACCGCGATCAGCTTCGACGTCTCGGTGCAGGAGACACTTTCCGCGCTGCTGTACGGCAAGACCCTCGTGGTGCCGACCGAGGAACAGCGGCGCAGCGCCGAGCTGTTCGCCCGCTGGCTGGACCGCCACGGCGTCGAGGAGCTGTTCGCGCCCAACCTGGTCGTCGAGGCGCTGGCCGAGGCCGCAGGGGAGGCCGGTCTCGAACTGCCGAAGCTGCGGCTGATCGCGCAGGCCGGCGAGGCGATGCGCCTCGGCGGTGCCGTACGCCGCTTCCAGGCCCGTCGTCCGGGCCGGGAGCTGCACAACCACTACGGCCCCGCCGAGACCCATGTGATCACCGCCTACCCGCTGCCGGCCGATCCCGCCGACTGCCCGCTGCCGGTGCCGATCGGCGTACCGATCACCAACTGCCAGGTGTACGTGCTGGATTCGGCGCTGCGGCCCATCGCCCCCGGTGTGCTGGGCGAGCTGTACCTCGCCGGGGCGGGACTCGCCCGCGGCTACCTGAACCGGCCCGGACTCACCGCCACCCGGTTCGTCGCCAACCCCTACGGTCCGGTCGGCGCGCTGATGTACCGCACCGGTGACCTGGTCCGCTGGCGCGCCGACGGGGAGCTGGAGTTCGCGGGCCGGGTGGACCACCAGGTGAAGATCCGCGGCTTCCGGGTCGAGCCGGGCGAGATCGAGGCCGAGCTGACCGCGCACCCGGGCGTCGCCCAGGTCGCGGTGCTCGCCCGCGAGGACCGGCTCGTCGCGTACGTCGTCCCCCTGGCCGGGACCGGGACGACCGCGGCGGCGCTGGCGGCGTACCTGCGCGACCGGGTGCCGGACCACCTGGTGCCGTCCGCGTTCGTGCTGCTCGACGCGCTGCCGCTCACCCCGAACGGGAAACTGGACCGGGCGGCGCTGCCCGCGCCCGAGCCGGTGACCACGGCGGCCGGCCGGGCGCCGCGCACCCCGCAGGAGCAGATCCTGTGCGAGCTGTTCGCCGAGGTGCTGGGCCTCGCCCGGACCGGGGTCGACGAGGACTTCTTCGAGCTGGGCGGGCACTCGCTGCTCGCCACCCGGCTGGTCTCCCGGGTCCGGGCGACCCTCGGCGTCGAGCTGGAGCTGCGCAGCCTGTTCCGCAGCCCGACCCCCGCCGGAGTGGCGGCCGGGCTGCACGACGCCGGCACCGCGCGACAGGCCCTGGTACCGAGGCCCCGCCCCGAACCGATGCCGCTGTCGTTCGCCCAGCGCAGGCTCTGGTTCCTCCAGCAGTTCGGGGCGCCGAGCGCCACGTACCACATGCCGCTCGCCCTGCGGCTGACCGGTGACCTCGACCGGGCCGCGCTGAGCACCGCGCTCGCGGACGTGGTGGCCCGGCACGAGAGCCTGCGCACGGTCTTCCCGCACGTCGCGGGCGTCCCGCACCAGCGGGTGCTGGACCCCACCGAGGCCGCCGTCCCGCTGACCGTACGCGCGGCGGACGAGGCGGAGCTGCCCGCGCTGCTGCGCGAGGCGGCGGTACGGGCGTTCGACCTGACCTCGGAAGTACCGCTGCGGGCGGAGCTGTTCGAGATCGCGCCGGACGAGCACGTGCTGCTGCTGGTGATGCACCACATCGTCGGGGACGGCTGGTCCATGGGCCCGCTGGCCCGTGACCTGGCCACCGCCTACACCACCCGACAGGGCGGTGGGGCGCCGACCTGGCCGCCGCTGCCGGTGACGTACGGCGACTACACCCTGTGGCAGCACGAGATCCTCGGCGACGAGCACGACACGGACAGCGTGTTCGCCCGCCAGGTCACCTACTGGACCGAGGCACTGGCCGGGCTGCCCGAGCGGTTGCGGCTGCCCGCCGACAGGCCGCGCCCGGCCGCCATGTCGTACGGCGGCGATCTGCTCGAACTCCGGATCGATGCCGAACTGCACGCGAATCTGGTGGAGTTGGCGCGGCGCTCGGGTGCGACCCTGTTCATGGTGCTGCAGGCGGCGCTGGCGGCGCTGTACACGCGGCTGGGTGCGGGTACGGACATCGCGATCGGGTCTCCGATCGCGGGGCGTACCGACGAGGCGCTGGACGATCTGGTCGGGTTCTTCGTGAACACGCTGGTGCTGCGCACCGACACGAGCGGTGATCCGAGCTTCGCCGAACTGCTGGGCCGGGTGCGGGAGACGGCGCTGTCGGCGTACGCGCACCAGGACGTGCCGTTCGAGCACCTGGTGGAGGTGCTGAACCCGTCCCGCTCGCTGTCCCACCACCCGCTGTTCCAGACCGGGTTGGTCGTGCAGAACGCGCCGGGTGACGACTTCGGGCTGCCGGGGCTCCAGGTCCGCCGGGTGAGCGTGCTCACCGGGACCGCACGGCTCGACCTGACCTTCGGGTTCGCGGAGGAGCACGGGCCCGACGGCGCGCCGGCCGGGCTGAGCGGTGCGGTCGAGTACAGCACCGACCTGTTCGACCGCTCGACGGTCGAGGCCCTGGCCGCCCGGTGGACCAGGTTGCTGGCCGCGGTGGCCGCCGCGCCCGACCGGCCGATCGGCGCGATCGACCTGTTGTCCGACGGGGAGCGCCGCGAGCTGCTGCCCGCCGTCGAGGGCCGGGTGGCCGGGGCGAGCCTGCCGGAGCTGTTCGCCGCGCAGGTGACCGCGACCCCGGACGCGGTCGCGCTGGTCTGCGGTGATGTCGAGCTGACATATCGTCAACTCGACGTCCGGGTGAACCGGTTCGCGCATGCGTTGATCGCGCGGGGTGTCGGTCCCGAGCGGACCGTGGCGGTGGCCCTGCCGCGGTCGGTGGAGTCCGTGGTGGCGGTTCTGGGTGTGCTGAAGGCCGGTGCCGCGTACCTGCCGGTGGATCCGGCGTACCCGCAGGCGCGGATCCGGTTCATGCTGGACGACGCACGGCCTGCGTTGGTGGTCGACGACCCGGCGACGGTGGGCGAGGGCGACTGGCCGGACACGGATCCCGTGGTCGGGCTGGACGCCCGGCATCCGGCGTATGTGATCTATACCTCGGGTTCGACGGGTCGGCCCAAGGGCGTGGTGGTGAGTCATGCCGGTGTGTCGGGTCTGGTGGCGGCGCAGGTCGAGCGGCTGGGCGTTGCGCCCGGCAGCCGAGTGCTCCAGTTCGCCTCGCCCAGCTTCGACGCTGCCTTCTGGGACCTGTGCAGTGCCCTGCTCAGCGGCGCCGCCCTCGTCCTGGCCCCGTCCGATGCTCCGCTGGAGGCCCTGACCGACCGCGGGCTCGGTGTCACCCATGTGACGCTTCCGCCGTCGGCCCTGGCCGCGGTGGACAGCGCCGATCTCACGGCCACCACCCTGGTGGTGGCGGGCGAGGCCTGCACGCCGGAGCTGGTGGCCCGGTGGGCGCCGGGCCGTCGGATGATCAATGCGTACGGTCCGACGGAGACGACGGTGTGTGCGACGATGAGCGCTCCGCTGGCCCCGGGGGCCGGTGTGCCGCCGATCGGCCGGTCGGTCGCGGGCTTGCGGGTGTACGTCCTGGACGAGCGGCTGCGCGTCGTGCCGCCCGGGGTGACAGGGGAGCTGTATGTCACGGGCCCCGGTCTGGCACGCGGCTATCTGAACCGGCCGGGTCTGACTGCCGGTCGGTTCGTGGCCTGCCCGTTGGGCCCGGCGGGTGCGCGGATGTACCGCACGGGCGACCTGGTGCGCCGTCGGACCGACGGTGAGCTGGAGTACGTCGGCCGTGCCGACGACCAGGTGAAGGTGCGCGGCTTCCGCATCGAACTCGGCGAGATCGAGGCGGCGTTGGCCGAGCATCCCGCCGTCGCCCAGGCAGCCGTGCTCGCGAAGGACGACCGGCTCGTCGGCTACGTTGCGGCGCGTCCCGGCACGGTCGTACGCCCGGCGGAGCTGACGGCGTACCTGCGCGACCGGCTGCCCGACTATCTGGTGCCGTCGACGCTCGTGCTGCTGGACGTGCTGCCGCTGACGCCCAACGGGAAGCTGGACCGGGCGGCGCTGCCCGCTCCCGCTGCCGACGCCGGTTCGGCCGGGGCCGGACGGGCACCGCGCACGCCGCAGGAGCAGATCCTGTGCGAGCTGTTCGCCGAGGTCCTCGGCGTGCCACGGGTCGGGGTCGACGACGACTTCTTCGACCTGGGCGGGCACTCGCTGCTCGCCACCCGGCTGGCCGCGCGGGTGCGCTCGGTGCTCGGGGTGGAGCTGGGGCTGCGCGCGCTGTTCCTGGCGCCCACCGCGGCGGGCCTGGCCGGGGCGCTGGCCGGGGCCGGCCACGCCCGTCCTGCGCTGACCATGCACGAGCGGCCGGAGGCGGTGCCGCTGTCCTTCGCCCAGCGCCGGCTCTGGTTCCTGCACCGCATGGACGCCGCCGCCGCGACCTACCACATCCCGCTGGCGCTCCAGCTGACCGGGACGCTCGACCGGGCGGCGCTGGACGAGGCGCTGGCCGACGTGGTGGCCCGGCACGAGAGCCTGCGGACGGTCTTCCCGGAGGTCGACGGCGTGCCCTGCCAGCGCGTCCTGGACCCGGCCGAGGCCCGGCCCCGGGCGGGGCTGACCGAGGTGTCGGAGGCCGAACTCTTCGAGCGGCTCGCCGAGTTCGCCCGGCGGCCCTTCGACCTGGAGGCCGAGGCGCCGCTGCGGGCGGAGCTGTTCGAGATCGCGCCGGACGTGCACGTGCTGCTGCTGGTGATGCACCACATCGCCGGTGACGGCTGGTCCACCGGCCCGCTGGCCCGTGACCTGGCCGAGGCGTACGCCGCCCGCTGCGAGGGCCGCGCGCCGCACCGGTCGGCCCTGCCGGTGCAGTACGCGGACTACACGTTGTGGCAGCGCGACCTGCTCGGCGACGCCACCGACCCGGAGAGCCGGTTCGCGGAACAACTCGACTACTGGAAGCGCCAGCTGTCCGAACTGCCGGAGCTGCTCCGGCTGCCCGCCGACCGGCCGAGGCCGGCCGTCGCCGGCTGGCACGGGGACCACATCGGCCTGGAGCTGAGCCCCGAACTGCACACCGCCCTGTTGGAGTTGGCGCGCAAGTCCGGCGCGAGCCTGTTCATGGTGCTGCAGGCGGCGCTGGCGGCGCTGTACACGCGGCTGGGTGCGGGTACGGACATCGCGATCGGGTCTCCGATCGCGGGGCGTACCGACGAGGCGCTGGACGATCTGGTCGGGTTCTTCGTGAACACGCTGGTGCTGCGCACCGACACCAGCGGCGACCCGAGCTTCGCCGAACTGCTGGGCCGGGTGCGGGAGACGGCGCTGTCGGCGTACGCGCACCAGGACGTGCCGTTCGAGCACCTGGTGGAGGTGCTGAACCCGTCCCGCTCGCTGTCCCACCACCCGCTGTTCCAGACCATCCTGGCCGTGCAGAACGCCCCGATGGGCCGGTTCTCGCTGCCCGGCCTGGACGTCACCACCTACGCGGTGGCCACCGGGACCGCCAAGTTCGACCTCGGCGTGAGCCTCGTCGAACAGTTCGGTCCGGACGGCGGCCCGGCGGGGATCGTCGGTGCGGTGGAGTACGCCACCGACCTGTTCGACCGTTCGACGGTCGAGGCGCTCGCCCGGCGCTGGACACTGCTGCTGGAGGCGGTCACCGCCGACCCGGACCGGCCGATCGGCGGGATCGAGATCCTCGACGCCGACGAGCGGCACCGCCTGCTGGAGCGGGGCAACGCGACCGCCCGCGAGGTGGCGGCCGTCCCGGTGCCGCGGGCGTTCGCGGCGCAGGTGGCGACGACACCGGACACCCCCGCACTGGTCTGCGGCGATGTCGAATTGACGTACCGTCAACTCAATGCCCGGGCCAACCGGTTCGCGCATGCGCTGATCGCCCGCGGTGTCGGACCGGAGCGGACCGTGGCCGTGGCCCTGCCGCGGTCGGTGGAGTCCGTGGTGGCCGTCCTGGGTGTGCTGAAGGCCGGTGCCGCGTACCTGCCGATCGACCCGGCGTACCCGGCGGCGCGGATCGCGTTCATGCTGGACGACGCGCGGCCGGCCGTGACGGTCGACGACCCGGCGCTGGTGACCGAGGTGTCCGCCTGGCCGGATACCGACCCCGCGGTCGCGCTCGACGTCCGGCATCCGGCCTACGTGATCTACACCTCGGGCTCGACCGGCCGCCCCAAGGGCGTCGTGGTCGCCCACGGCGGTGTCGCCAGCCTGGTCGCCGCACAGATCGAGCGGTTCGCGATCGAACCCGACAGCCGGGTGCTCCAGTTCGCCTCGCCCAGCTTCGACGCCTCGGTGTCGGAGATCTACACCGCGCTCCTGCGCGGCGCGACCCTGGTGCTGCCCCCGACGGCGGACCCGGTGGCCGCGCTGGCCGACCGGGACCTCACGGTCACCCACGTGACCGTGCCCCCGTCCGTCCTCGCCGCCCTGCCGGAGGGCTCGGTGCGGGTGTCCACGCTGGTGGTGGCGGGCGAGGCCTGCCCGCCGGAGCTGGTGGCCCGGTGGGCGCCGGGCCGTCGGATGATCAACGCGTACGGTCCGACCGAGACCACGGTGTGCGCGACCATGAGCGACCCGCTGTCGCCGGGGGCGGGCGTGCCGCCGATCGGCCGTCCGATCGCCAACTCCCGGGTGTACGTGCTGGACGAGCGGCTGCGGCCGGTGCCGACGGGCGTGGCGGGGGAGCTGTACGTCGCGGGCGCGGGACTGGCCCGCGGCTACCTGAACCGGCCGGGCCTGACCGCCGGACGGTTCGTCGCCTGTCCGTTCGAGGCCGGCGAGCGCATGTACCGCACCGGAGACCTGGTGCGGTGGCTGGGCCGAGGAGAGCTGGAGTACGTCGGCCGGGCCGACGACCAGGTGAAGGTACGCGGCTTCCGCATCGAACCCGGCGAGGTCGAGGCGGCCCTGGCCGAGCACCCGGCCGTCGCCCGGGCCGCCGTCCTCGCCAAGGACGACCGACTCGTCGGCTACGTCGTCGCGCACCAGGACGAGGCCCGGGACAGCGGCCTGGAAGCGGACCACGTGGGGGAGTGGCAGGACATCTACGACGCCCTGCCCATCACCCCCGAGGAAGCCGGTTTCGGCCAGAACTTCGTCGGCTGGAACAGCAGTTACGACGCGAGCCCGATCCCGGTCGAGGAGATGCGGGAATGGCGGGACGCCACCGTGGCCCGCATCCTGGCCCTGCGCCCCCGCCGGGTGCTGGAGGTCGGCGTCGGCACCGGACTGCTGCTCTCGCAGATCGCGCCGCACTGCGAGTCCTACTGGGCGACGGACTTCTCCGCCACGGCCATCGACGCGCTGACCGCGCAGGTCGCCCGACAGGACGACCTGGCCGAGCGCATCGTGCTCCAGACCCGTCCGGCGCACGACACCGACGGTCTGCCGGCCGGGCGGTTCGACACCGTCGTGATCAACTCGGTGGTGCAGTACTTCCCGTCCGCCGACTACCTCGCCGACGTGATCGGGAAGTTGATGCGGCTGCTCGCCCCCGGCGGGGCGCTCTTCGTCGGTGACGTCCGCAACCTGCGGCTGCTGCGTCCGCTGGCCACCGCGGTCCAACTGCACCGCACCGGTGCCGACGGCGACCTCGCGGCGGTGCGCCGCACGGTGGAGCAGGCCGTCAGGGTGGAGAAGGAGCTCCTGGTCGACCCGGACTTCTTCACCGTCCTGCGGGAGCGCACCACGGACATCGGCGCGGTGGCCGTGGAGGTCAAGAGCGGCCGTCACCACAACGAACTGACCCGCTACCGCTACGACGTGACGCTGCACAAGACTCCCGTCGTTCCGGCGGTCCCGGGCCGGACGGTCGAGCTGGAGTGGGGACGCGGGCTCGCAGGACCGGCCGAGCTGCGCGAACTCCTCGCCCAGCCGCCCGCCGACGTGCTGCGGATCACCGGTGTGCCGAACCGTCGGGTGGTGCGGGAGTCCGCCCTGGCCCGGGCGGTGCACAACGGCGACGGCTCGCTCGCCGAGCTGCTGGAGCGGCTGCACGGCCCGGAGGAGAGCGAACTCCCCGACCCCGAGGACTTCCGGGCCCTCGGGCCGGAGTTCGACCGCTGGGTGGGCGTCACCTGGTCGGCCGACGCGGCCGACGCCGTGGACGTCGTCTTCGCCGACCCGCGGACCCGGCACGGCGCCCCGGTCGAGGCGTATCGGACGGCCCGGACCGCCGACGGGCCCCTGTCGTCGCTGACCAGCCGCCCGACCGGCAGCCGGGGCACCGGCGCCCTCATCGGAGAGCTCCGCGACTGGCTGCGCGGGCGACTGCCCGACTACCTGATCCCGTCGGCGTTCGTGGCGCTGGAGACCCTGCCGCTGACGGCCAGCGGCAAGCTGGACCGCCGCGCGCTGCCCGCGCCCGACCTCGGCCCGGCCGGAGCCGGGCGGGCGCCCCGCACCCCGCAGGAACAGCTCCTCGCCGAACTGTTCGCCGAGGTGCTCGGCCTGGCCCAGGTCGGCGTCGAGGACAGCTTCTTCGACCTGGGCGGACACTCGCTGCTGGCGACCCGCCTGGCCTCCCGCGTCCGGGCGACCCTCGGCGCGGAGCTCGAGGTCCGGACGCTCTTCGAGACGCCGACCGTGGCCGGACTGGCGGCCCGCCTCGACGGCTCCGGCACGGCGCGGCCCGCGCTGACCGCCCGGCCGCGACCCGAAGGCGTGGAGCTGTCCTTCGCCCAGCGCCGCCTGTGGTTCCTGCACCGGATGGACGGGCCGGGCGCCACCTACAACATGCCGCTCGCGCTGAGCCTGACCGGCGACCTCGACCGCCCGGCCCTGCACGCCGCCCTCGCGGACGTGATCGCCCGGCACGAGAGCCTGCGCACGGTCTTCCGTGAGACGGACGGCGTGCCGTACCAGGTCGTGCTGAGCGCCGAGCGGGCACACCCGGAGCTGCCGGTGGTCGAGCTCGACGAGAGCCGGCTGGCCGAGCGGCTGGCGCGGACGGCACAGCGCGGCTTCGACCTGGCCGCCGAGCCGCCGGTCCGGGCGGAACTGTACGCGCTCGCGCCCGACCGGCACGTGCTGCTGGTCGTGGTGCACCACATCGCCGCCGACGGCTGGTCGATGGGACCGCTCTCCGGCGACCTCGCGACCGCCTACACGGCGCGCTGCCGTGGCGAGGATCCGCAGTGGTCCCCGCTGCCGGTGCAGTACGCGGACTACGCGCTGTGGCAGCGCGACCTGCTCGGCGACACCGCCGACCCGGACAGCCTGTTCGCCAGGCAACTGGCTTACTGGAAGGACGAGTTGGAGGGGCTTCCGCAGCAGGTCCAGCTGCCCGTCGACCGGCCCCGGCCGCCGGTGGCCTCCCAGCGGGGCGGCCGGGTCGGGGTCCGGCTGGACCCCGAACTGCACCAGGTGCTGCGGGACCTGGCCGCCGCGCGCGGCGCCAGCATGTTCATGGTGCTCCAGGCCGGCCTCGCCGCACTGCTCACCCGGCTCGGCGCCGGTACCGACATCCCCGTGGGCAGTCCGATCGCGGGCCGCACCGACCAGGCGCTGGACGACCTCGTCGGCTTCTTCGTCAACACCCTGGTGCTGCGCACCGACACGAGCGGCGACCCCGGCTTCGCCGAACTGCTCGGCCGGGTGCGGCAGAAGGCGCTCGCCGCGTACGACCATCAGGACGTGCCGTTCGAGTACCTGGTCGAGGTGGTCAACCCGGCCCGGTCGCTGGCGCACCACCCGCTGTTCCAGATCATGCTGGCCCTGCAGAACGCGCCGGTGGGCGAGTTCGCGCTGCCGGGTCTTGAGACCGGCCACCTGGAGGCGTCGACCGGCACCTCGCGGGTCGACCTGACGTTCAGCCTGGCCGAGCAGTTCCGTCCGGACGGTGGCCCCGACGGCATGGTCGGCGCGGTGGAGTACGCCACCGACCTGTTCGAACCGGCCACGGTGGAGCTGCTGTTCGAGCGCTGGGCACGGCTGCTGCGCGCGGCGGCCGCCGACCCCGGCCGGCCGATCAGCCGGATCGACATCATGTCCGGCGAGGAACGCCGTCGGCTGCTGTCCGACTCCACCGGCGCCGCGTTCGAGCTGCCGGAGGCCGCGCTGCCGGAGCTGTTCGCCCGGCAGGTGCGCGCCACCCCGGACGCGGTGGCCGTCGTGGCGGGCGCCACCGAGCTGACCTACCGGGAACTCGACCGGCGCTCCAACCGCCTCGCGCGGGCGTTGATCCGCCAGGGCGTACGGCCGGAGTCCCCGGTCGCGGTGCTGCTGGACCGCTCGGCGGACCTCGTCGTGGCGCTTCTGGCGATCATCAAGGCGGGCGGCGCCTACGCGCCCCTCGACTCGCGCTTCCCGCAGTCCCGGATCGATCTGATCCTGAAGGAGGCCGGGGCCGCGCTGGTGCTCACCGAGGACGTGCTGACCGCGCTGATCGAGGGCGAGCCCGACCCGTCCGATGTCGAAGTGCGCTGCGATCAGCGGCAGTCGGCGTACGTGATGTACACCTCCGGCTCGACCGGCCGGCCGAAGGGCGTGGCCGTCACCCACCGCGACGTGGTGGGCCTCGCGCTCACCCCCGAGTACCGGGGCGGCGGCCACGAGCGGGTGCTGATGCACTCCCCGACCGCCTTCGACCTCTCGACCTACGAACTGTGGGTGCCGCTGCTCAACGGCGGCCGGATCGTGGTCGCACCGCCCGAGCGGCTCGACCTCGACCTGCTCCAGCACACGATCAGCACCCACGGGGTGACCGGACTGTGGCTGACCGCGGGCCTGTTCCGCCTGGTCGCCGAGGAGCGGCCGGGCCTGCTCGCGGGGGTGCGCGAGGTGTGGACCGGCGGTGACGTGGTCTCCCCGGCCGCCGTCGCCCGGGTGCTGGAGGTCTGCCCCGGCGTCGAGGTGGTCAACGGCTACGGACCCACCGAGGCCACGACCCTGGCCACCTGCCACTCGGTGGACAGCCTCCCCGAGAACGCCGCGACCGTGCCGATCGGCGGGCCGATGGCGAACATGCGCGCCTACGTGCTCGACGACCGCCTGCGGCCGGTGCCCACCGGCCTGGTCGGCGAGCTGTACCTGGCGGGCACGGGCGTGGCCCGCGGCTACCTCGGCCGCCCCGGCCTGACGGCGGAGCGCTTCACCGCCGACCCGTACGGGCCGCCCGGGAGCCGGATGTACCGCACCGGCGACCTGGCGTGGTGGCCGGCCGGGGGAACCCTGGAGTTCGCCGGGCGGACCGACCACCAGGTCAAGCTCCGGGGTCTGCGGATCGAGCCCGGCGAGATCGAGGCGATCCTGGCGAGCTGCCCGGGCGTCGCCCAGGTGGCCGTCGTCGCCCGCGAGGACCGGCCCGGCGACAAGCGGCTCGTCGCCTACCTGGTGCCCGCCCCCGAGGGCGTGCCCGACACGACCGAGCTCTCCGGGCGGCTGCGCCGTGACCTGCCCGACTACATGGTGCCGTCGGCGTTCGTCACCGTGGACACGCTGCCGCTGACCGCCAACGGCAAGCTGGACCGGGCCGCCCTGCCCGCCCCCGAGTACGGGCCCCAGGGCTCCGGACGTGGCCCCCGGACGCCGCGCGAGGAGCTGCTGTGCGACCTCTTCGCCGAGGTCCTCGGCCGGGAACAGGTGCGCATCGACGACAACTTCTTCGATCTGGGCGGGCACTCGCTGCTGGCCGCCCGCCTGACCTCCCGGGTCCGCGAGACCCTCGGTCTGGAGCTTGGCCTGCGCATGCTGTTCGAGGCGCCGACCGTGGCCGGTCTCACCGAACGCCTGGTCATGGACAACGCCGACGACGCGCTGGACGTGGTGCTGCCGCTGCGTTCGACCGGGACCGGCACGCCGCTGTTCTGCATCCACCCCGGCGGCGGCATCAGCTGGTCGTACAGCGGGCTGCTGAACCACATCGGTCCGGATCACCCCGTCTACGCGATCCAGGCGCGCGGCCTCGGCCGCCCCGAACCGCTGGCGGCGTCCTTCGAGGAGATGGCGGCCGACTACGCCGACCAGATCCGCAAGATCCAGCCCGAGGGCCCGTACCTGCTGCTCGGCTGGTCCGCCGGCGGCCTGATCGCCCACGCGCTCGCCTGCGAGCTGCAGGCGCGCGGCGAGCGGACCGCGCTCCTCGCCATCCTCGACGCCTATCCGGTGAAGGACGTGACGTTCGACGAGATGGCCGTGCCCACCGAGCGGGACGTCCTCGTCGGTGTGCTCGACGTCGACCCGGACGCGCTGGGCGACCGGCAGTTGACCTATGCCGAGGTCGCCGAGGTCCTGAACGAGCGGGGCAGCGCCCTGGCCGGCCTGAGCGAGCGGCAGCTCGAGGTCATCGTCCAGATCATGATCAACAACGCCAGGCTGGCGGTCGAGTTCGTCCCCGCGGGGTTCGACGGCGACCTGCTGCTGTTCAACTCGACGATCGACCGCGACGGGGACGACGCCGGGCCGGCGACCTGGCGCCCGTACATCGCGGGCCGGATCGAATCGCACGAGATCACCACCCGGCACAACAAGATGACCGAAGCCGGCTCACTGGCCCAGATCGGCCCGATCCTGGCCGCCCGCCTCGCCGAGGCCACCGACGACACCACCCTTACCCACCAGGAGGACTGACCCATGACCAACCCGTTCGAGGACCAGGACGGCACCTTCCTCGTGCTCGTCAACGACGAGAACCAGCACTCCCTGTGGCCGCAGTTCGCGGACGTCCCCGACGGCTGGAGCGCCGCCCACGGCCCCGACACCCACGCCGCCTGCCTGGAGTACGTCGAGCGGAACTGGACCGACATGCGGCCCAGGAGCCTCGCCGACGCCATGGACGCCCGGCGATAGCGCGGCTCGCAGTGAACCTGACCGACACCACCGACGAGGCCCGCGGCACCGCGGGCCTCGCCCGGTCCGACGACCTCGCCGCGGCCCTGCTCACGCCCGAGGCCCGCCGGGACCCGTACCCGTTCTACGCCCGCATGCGCCGCGAGGACCCGGTCCACCGCAGCGCCCAGGGCATCTGGTACCTCACCCGGTACGCCGACGTCGAGACGGCCCTGAGCGACCTGAGGCTGTCCAACGACCGGGACCGGATGACCCGCGCCTACACCGCGCTCGGCGGCGACCTCAAGGCCTTCAGCCGGCTCACCGACCGGCTCGGCCGGGTGATGAGCAACACCGACCCGCCGGACCACGCCCGGCTGCGCAAACTGGCCAACCGTGCCTTCACCGCCCGGCGCGTCGAGGCCCTGCGCGACGGCATCCAGCGGATCGTCGACCGGCTCGTCGACGAGGCGGTCGCGGCGGGGCCGTCCATGGACCTGATCGAAGCGGTCGCCTCCCCGCTCCCGCTCTCCGTCGTCTGCGAGTTGTTCGGCATTCCGCCCGAGGACAGAGCACTGGTCAAGAGGTGGTTCCGCCGCTTCGGCAGGCTCTCCGAGGACATCGACAGATCCGAGGCGGCGATCGAGCAGTACGAGGAGTACCTCGCCCGGCTCGTCCACCGACGCCGGGCCGACCCCGGCGACGACCTCATCAGCGCCCTGGTCGCCACCCAGGCGCAGGACGACCGGCTCACCGACTCCGAACTGCTGGCCACCTGCTTCGTCCTGATCACCGCCGGCGACGAGACCACCACCCACCTGGTCGGCAACGGCATGCTCGCCCTGCTGCGCCACCCCGATCAATTGGCCCGGCTGCGCGAGGACCCGGCGCTCGTCCGTACGGCCGTCGAGGAACTCGCCCGCTACGACACGCCGACCCAGGCGATCGTCCGGGTCGTCGCCGAGGACGTCGAGATCGGCGGGCGGACCCTGCGCGAGGGCGAGTTGGCCTACCTGATCCTCGCCGCGACCAACCGGGACCCCGAGCGCTTCGAGGGCCCCGACCGGCTCGACCTGACCCGCCCCGGCAACCGGCACCTCAGCTTCGGCAACGGCCCGCACTTCTGCCTCGGCGGCCCGCTGGCCAAGCTCCAGGCGGAGGTGGCCGTCGGCACGCTGGTCCGCCGGCTCCCGCACCTGCGACTCGCCGACGGCGCGGTCCTCGACTGGCGGCCCAACCCGCTGCAACGGCGGCTCACCGCGCTTCCGCTCACCTACTGACCCATGAACGACCACGAAGGAGAAGTGACCATGGCCAAAGAGTTCGAGGTCCGCCGGGAACAGGACCTGCCCGCCACGCCCCAACAGGTCTGGGACGCGGTCGCCACCGGCGCCGGCAACCTCGGCTGGCTGTACCCCATGGAGGTCGAGCCGCGCGTCGGCGGAAAGGTCACCCGGGCCGACGGCACCGTCGTGGCGTGGGAGCCACCGGGCCACTTCGCCGTGCGGGTGGCCATGGACGACGGGTTCTCCAACACGCTCACCTACCGGATCGAGCCGGTCGACGGCGCGACCAGTCATCTGCGGATGGGTATCCACTGGGTGCACACGGGAGTCGTCGACGACTACTGGGACACCAAGGCGGACGCGGCCGAGAAGCACGTCGACTTCTACCAGCACTCCCTCGCCGAGTACCTGAGGCACTTCGCCGGCCGCCCCGCCGTCTACGTCAAGGCCGCCCGCGCCGAGCGCACCGAGGACCCCGCCGGCTTCGCCGCGCTGCGCCGACGCCTCGGCCTCGCCGACGACACGGCCGTCGGCGACCGGCTGTCGCTCGACCTCCCGGGTACGGACGGCGGCTCGACGGAGGTGGTCGTGGACTGGCTCGACCGTGACTTCCTCGGCCTGCGAGGACCGGACGCGCTGTACCGGTTCTTCAACGGCAGTTCCTGGAACTGGCCGATCTGGCTGGGCCACCACCTGTTCGCCCAGGACACGGACGAAGAACTGGCCACCAAGGCCTGGAACACCTGGCTCAACGGCACCTGACCCCGTCGCACGACCCTGACCCCGTCGCACGACACGACCGAAGGACCTCTGGTGGAAACACTGCTCTACGCCGCCGAACTCGTCCGGGAGGACGGCGCCTACAAACTCGTGGTGCAGGACGTGGTGCGGGACACCGTCCAGGTCACCCCGGTCCCCGAATCCGCGGTGGCCAAGCTCCCGACCTTCCTGTCGGTGCTGAGTTCCAAGCTCGGCGCGGCACCGGCACGCGGCCGCCGGTAGACCGCTTCCGGCTGCGCGGGACCGGTGCCTGACGTCGGCCGAGGACCGCCCCGGAGGCGGCGTCCTCGGCCACGGGCCGTCTGCGGGAGAAGGCGCCCAGGTCGACGACGAGGCCGGTGTGTTCTCCCGTGCACCGCAGCGGATCGCGGTCGTGGTCGTGGCCGGCCCCGACGCGGTCGACCAGGGTGGCGAGGAAGCGGCCCGCCGGGGGAGCGTCCTTGAACTGGTTGCCGCTCGTGCCCATGGCGACGTGGAAACCGGCCAGATCGGTGCGGTCGTGGACGGGCGACCAGTCGTCGGCGGCGTCGTGGACACCGGCGACGCCGGCGGGCCGGTTCGGCACACCGAGGAGCGGGAAGCGGCGTGCGGCCCTGGTCACCCGGGTCTCGAACCGGGCGGGCGTCGGGTGCGGGTTGCACCCGTCGGGATCGTCGAGCCACTCCTTCGGGTCGCGGGCGGGCAGCGTGCCGCCGACGAGGAGGTGTCCGCCGGAGGGGCGCAGACAGGTCCCGAGGCCGACATCGGCCACGATCGGACCGGACCCGGTCCCGGTGCCGCCCGGACCCGAGGCGCTTCCGTCGCCCTGCCGGACCGGCGCGGCCACCTGGTGGACCTCCTCAAAGCGGCTCGGCCGACACCGCTGGGTCGTCGAGAGAGCCGTGTCCTGGCTCGCCGGCTGCCGTCGCCTCCACCGCCGTTACGAGCGCAAGGCTGAACACTTCCTCGCCTTCGTCGGCATAGCCGCAGCCCTCATCTGTCACCGCCGACTCGTCCGTGTGGACGGGCATCACCAGTCAGCGTGAGGCTCCGACACTGCTGACCCAGACAACGAAGGGCCTGATCTCTGGCTCGGTCGCGGTCTGCTCCGAGAGGTTTTGCGCGTCGTCCAGGTCCGACCAGGCGATGAAGCCGGGCTCCCTGTCGGCCAGAAATCCCTCGACGACCGGACCGAGGTCGTCGGAAGCCACATAGGTACCGCTGAACGGCAACGCATCCGGGGGCAGAGAACCGGTCGCGCACCGGAGCTGTCCTGCCTGCGTGTCGTGCCACACATAGAACGTCGCCACCCCGGAGAAGCCCAGATCCCGAACGCGTTCCTGGATGACAGCAGCAGTCCGCTCGAAGGCAGCCACCACCTCGGCAACGGACAACGAACTCCTTTCCTCGGCAGCCGCACCCAGCGACCAGGAGTTGGTCTCCCACTCCATCCGCCGGTCAGTCGGCTCCAGCACCAGAGGCTCGTCCGCCACCTCAGCAATCCACGTCAACAGCACCACAGCAGTATCCCTGCACAGCTCGGCCCGCGAACCTCCCAAAAGAAACGATGTCCAAGGAGCCAGCGAGGAGCCGAACTGCGAGTACGGGTTGAAGCTCGAGGTCTCGGAGGCGGCGGCGATCGTGACGGTGCCGCCGACGACCATCGGAGTGCGCGTGGACGACACGTCGCCGCCGCAACCGGCCAGCACGGCTGACACGGCGGCGGCCGCCGCCACGACCGACCGGGCCCTGGGAGACGACACGGTGCGGCGGTGCATGGCGCTCATCGTGCCACCAGGATCGACGGCGTCCGCCGGGCTTTCCGGGGCCGGACGCGAACGCGCCGGACAATTTCCTCCGTCCGAGTGAGGCCGTCCGACGCGCGGTCCACCCCTTGCTGACGCTGCGTCACCTCGATGCGCACACTGGTGCCATGGTCATCAATCCAGGGGACTCCTCGGACGGCTCGACGGTGCGAGAGACCGACCGGCTCGCGACCTCGTACTGGGACTTCCTGCTCGCCCGCGAGCCCTCGCTGCGCACCCGCCGCGGGCTGCCGGTCGAGTCGCTGCCGGGGGTGTCCGCGGCGGAGGCCGACGAGCGCGCCGGGTTCGCGGCGGGGGTGCTGAGCCGACTGGGGGCGCTGCGACCGGAGGAGCTGTCCGGCCCGGCGGCCGACACGGCGGGCTTCCTGCGGGCGCTGGCCGAACAGGAGGCGGCGGCGGGGCGTTTCCACTGGCTCACCCCCACCGCCACGCCGTACCAGCTCTTCCGCCTCCAGCAGTACGGGGACACCGTCTTCCGCCCGTTCCGCTTCGAGCACCGGGCCGACGCGGACCGGTACGTGACCCTCGTACGGGACCTGGCCCGGTGTGTCGCGACCATCGGCGACAAGGTCGTCGGGCAGGCGGCGCGCGGCTTTCGCGTCCATGCCCCGGCCCTGACCGGTGTCCACACCACACTCACCCGGCTGCGGGAGTCGGCGGCCCGTTACGTCCGGGCCGACGCCGGGCGGCTCACCCGGCTCGGCGCGGCGAGCCGGGGTCACCTGCGCGACGCGGTGGAGCGGCTGGTCACCACCGAGCTGGAGCCGGCGTTCGACCGCCTCGTCGCCCTCGTGGGCGACCCGCACTACCTCCGGCGGGCGCCGCAGGACGTCGGCTGGGCCCGCTACCCGGAAGGCGAGGCGGCCTACCGGGCCTTCGTCAGGACCTACACCTCCGGCGACACACCACCCGAACGCCTCCACGAACTCGGCCGGGAGCACTGCCGCGAACTCGGCGAGCGGATGCGGGAGATGCGCGACAGGCTCGGCTTCGCGGGGACGGAGGCGGAGTTCAACGAACGGCTCGCGACCGAGTCGCGCCTGTACGCCGCCACTCCGGAGGAGGTCGAAGCCCGCTACCGCGGACACCTCGACCGCCTCACGCCGTTGCTGCCGCGCTGGTTCGCGGTCCTGCCCAACGCGCCCTACGACGTGGCCCGCCTCGACCCGGCGCTGGAGGGGTCGATGACGTTCGGCTACTACGAACAGCCGACCGCCACGCAACCGGTGGGCCGCTATCGCTACAACGCCTCGGACCTGGCGCAGCGGTCACTGCTCGGCGCGGCCGCACTGATCTACCACGAGCTGTCGCCAGGACATCACTTCCACCTCGCCCGCCAGGCCGAGAACGCCGAGCTGCCCGACCTGCGGCGCGAACTGGTGGCTTTCAGCGGGTTCGAGGAGGGCTGGGCCGAGTACGCGGCGGGGCTCGGCTGGGAGATGGGGCTGTACGACGACCCGTGGGACGCGTACGGACGACTGGCCCATGAGCGCTTCACCGCGCAGCGCCTCGTCGTCGACACCGGGCTCAACCTCGGCACGATGACGCTGGAGGAGGCGCGCACCTTCATGCGCGCCCACGCGGCAGCCGAGTCCGAACGGCAGATCACGACCGAGTTGTTGCGCTACGCGACCGACATGCCGGGGCAGGCGCTGACCTACCGGGCCGGTCACGCGGAGTTCACGGCACTGCGGGCGACGTGCGAACGCGGCGCCGGTGCCGCGTTCGACGTACGCGCCTTCCACGAGAGCGTCCTGGCGGGCGGCACACTGCCGTTTCCCGCCCTGCGCCGTCGGGTGGAGAGAGAAATGCACCCGGATTCCGGGAGAGAGCCGCTCTACTCGAAGGAGTGAAGGCCACGGGGAATCGGTAGCCGTCTGCTCAACCTCGGATACTCTCTGTGATGAATGGCGGGGGCTCACTGACGCGGAATGCAGGCGTCCCGGCCTCCCGTCGAGTTCTCTCGTGTTCACTCACCTCTCGCAGTTTCACCTCACCGTTCTGTTCTCCGTCACCATCTCCTCGACAGAAGAGAAGGATGTTGTGCCATGGCGCCTGTAGTACCGCCTTTCCTGATCGGTCTGATCACCGCATCCTTGGTGAAGAGGCTCGGTAGACCCTTGATGCGCGGGATCGTCAAAACGTCGGTGGGACTGGGAATCGAAGTCAAGAGGGCCGTCCAGGAAGCCGGCGAGGGAATCCAGGACCTCGCGGCCGAGGCGACCGCCGAAGTGCTCGCGGACCAGACCGCACACGGTGCCGAGCACGGTGTCGGCGCCGCGGAGGACGGCATCGCGGGCAGCGCCGGTGCGGCCACCGGGTCGGCGCCCGCCGCCGCGGCCGCGGACGCGAACGTGGGACAGGCCGCCGGTGAGGACAAGCCCGTCGGCAAGACCCGCGGTGCCGGTGCGGTCGCCGCCAAGGTGCGCTGAGTCGGCCGGCCGACTCTCCAGGACGACACCCTGATGGAGACAGGTCAGATGTCTGCGACCGGAACCCCTCTGTATTCCGCGGAACTCATCCAGGAAGGCGGTGCCTACAAACTCGTCGTGACCGATCGTCAGCGCCACACCGTGCAGACCACCTACGTGTCCAGGAGGGCGGTGGAACAGCTTCCCGCCTTCCTCTCCAAGCTCGACTCCCTGCACCAGCGCGGGCTGCGTCGGCGATGACGGCGACCGAGGCGAAGAAGTGGTTCCGGGTCCACCGGCGGACGGCGGACCCCCGGCTCCGGCTGGTGTGCTTCCCGCACGCCGGCGGCACGGCACAGCTGTTCCACGGCTGGCCCGCGCTGCTGCCGGCGGACATCGAGGTACTCGCTGTGCGGTACCCCGGCCGCCAGGACCGGCTCGCGGAAGCCTGCATCGAGGACATGGCCACCCTGGCCGACACGATCGAGGACATGCTGCGGCCCTGGCTCGACCGGCCGCTGGCGCTCTTCGGGCACAGCATGGGCGCCTGTGTCGCCTACGAGGTGGCCCTGAGGCTGGAGGCCCGAGGCGTCGTCCCCGAGCACCTGCTGGTCTCCGCGCACGAAGCCCCCCAGCGGGCCGAACACGTCGCGCTGCACGAAGCCGACGACGAAGCCCTGATCACCCACGTCCGGCAGCTCGGCGACCTGCACTCGGAGGCCTACGACATCCCGGAACTGCGTGACCTGCTGCTGCCCGCCCTCCGTTCGGACTACCGGCTGCTCGAGGGCTACCACCTCTCGAATCCGGCTCCGGTCAAGGCGCCGATCACGGCGTACGTCGGCCAGGACGACCGCAGTTGCGCGCTCGACGCGGTCCTCGCCTGGTCCGGCCTCACCGCCCCGGGCTCCTTCGAACTGCGGCCGTTCCCCGGCGACCACTTCTACCTGGTGCCCCGGGAGGCCGAAGTCGTCGCGGACGTGGCGGCACGCCTCGCACGCGTGTGCATGGCGCCTGCGGAGTTCTCAGGGGACGATGGTCCTACCGGGCGCTGAGACGCGCGGTGTCCCCGGCAGCGGCCACGAAGGCCGGGACGGAGGGAACCATGCGACCGGGCACACGCGTCGCCGACGCGATACTCCGGCTGCTCAGCCGGGACCGGGCCGGGCTGGCCCTCGCGCTGCCGCCGGCGACCGCGGGTGCCTGGTGCGTCACGCTGGGGACCGGCTGGCGGATCCTCGGAGCCGTGCTGCTGGTTGTGGCCCTCGCGCTCGGCATCGGGTCACTGCGCCATCTGGTGCATGTGGCCCGGATACGGGTGCGGTATCCGCCCCCCGGACGCATGGTCGACGTGGGCGGCTACCGCATGCACGTCCTGGTCGAGGGAGACGCCGGACAGCGGCCCACCGTGGTCTGGATGCCGGGCGGCCATGCCGCCGGGTACGCCATGTACCCGCTGCACGCGCTGGCGCGGGAACAGATGCGTTCGGTCCTGGTGGACCGCCCGGGGTCCGGCTGGAGCGACCCGGGCCCCTTCCCGCGCACGACGGCGGCAGAAGCCGTCGAACTGCTCGAAGCGCTGGAGCGGGCCGGTGAGAAGGGGCCCTACGTCCTGGTGGGGCATTCGTTCGGGGGGCTGCTCATGGCCAACGCCGCCAGGCGCCGCCCCGACCTGGTGGCCGGTCTTGTACTGCTCGATCCCACCCCGCCCGATGCCGTCGCCTTCGGCCCGGCGCTTCCGGGTCTGCGACGTGCCCCGAGGGACCAGACCGTCCTCGCGCTGCGCCACCTCTTCGGCCTGCACGCTCTCGAGGGCGGAAAGGGGACACCTGCCTCCGAGGACCCCGCGCGGATTCTCGCCATGGTCGAGCTCAGGACCAAGGCGAACTGCGCCGCGGCATCGATCCTGCGGGAACTGTCGCCGGACGGCATCACCAGAGACGGCTGGCAGACGGCCGTGCACGACGGGGATCTCGGCTCGTTGCCCCTGCTCCTCGTGGCGCCACGCGATCTGACGGGCGGCGGCGAGATCTTCGACGCGGTCGACGATCCGGAGGAGAGCGCCCGGGTACGGCACTTCTTCCTCACCGTGAGAGAACGGTTTCTGACGGCCTCCAGCAAGGGGCGGAGAATCTATACCCCGGAGGGAACCGGCCACGACTTCCCGGATCGCGTACCCGAATTCGTCGTGGAGGTGGTGGGCTCACTGCTGGACCAGTGCGAGCCGGACGCACCGAAACCGCTCTGATCCCGTCGCGCGGCCCTGGTCCGATCCGGCGGGGCTTCCGCCCGATCGAATGAACAGCGTCGGCGTCCACAGGCGTATCGGCCGAGGTCCGACTACCGTGTTTTCGGTGGGGGCGGAATTCAAGTCCAGCGCTGTCGGCCAGACGGTAAGAGCGCGTGTGGCGGCGGCAGTCGTGCCGTGTACACAAGAGAGGGTTCACCCATGCCCCCCGTAGTTCCTCCCTTCGTCGCCGGCCTGATGACGGCTCCCCTGATCAAGAGAGTGGCGAAGCCGCTGGTGCGAGGCGTCATCAAGGCGTCGGTCGGCCTGACCTTCGAAATCAGGCGTGCGGTCATCGAGGCGGGCGAGGAAATTCAGGGCCTCACCGCGGAAGTGGCCGCCGAGAAGCTGGCGAGTTCGGCTCGCGTACGTCGAGGGCATGTCGACGGTGAGGTGACGGCGCACGGCGCCGCGGTCGGCTGAGTACCGTCGGCCCGCGGGAGGCCGGTGCCCGCCGAGCCGGGGCGGAGCGACTCGGCACGCGTCCGGCGGGATGCGCGGGAAGCAGGCGAGGAAGTCGAAACTGCCGGGCCACGCCTCGCACACTTCGCCTGCCATGCCGTGGCGGAACCCGAGACGCCGTCCGCGGGCCGTCTGCTGGTGCACGACCACCAGTACCGGCCGCTCACCGTCACCGAAACCGTACGACGCCGGCGCGACACCCGGCCCGACAACCCCTCGCTGTGGGCGGCGCACGTGCACTCGGGAGCCTGAGCAGGAGCGTCGGCCCGCACTGCGCCGCAGCCCTGCCGACCGGACCCCGGTACGGGGGCCGATGGTCCCTGTCGTGACCGGCCGGATGAGGCCGGGAGGCCAGGCGGCAGGGACTGCCGGCCCAGGTGCACCACGGCCTGCGGCTTCTAGCGTTCCTGACCATGGGGAACGATCGGAGCGCACGGGGCCTGGCGTCGCCCGCCGGGGAAGGCTGGCCGCTGGCGGCCCGCAGACTGCTGACCCGCCGTGAGGTGTCGGCCGACGGCCGTGCCGTCTTCGGCGAGAACGACCCGAAGTGGGAGACCTTCTACCGGGACCGCTGGGCGCACGACAAGGTGGTGCGCTCCACGCACGGAGTGAACTGCACCGGCTCCTGCTCGTGGATGGTGTACGTCAAGGACGGGATCATCACCTGGGAGCACCAGGCCACCGACTACCCGTCGATCGGCGCGGACTGCCCCGAGTACGAGCCGCGCGGCTGCCCGCGCGGCGCGTCGTTCTCCTGGTACACCTACTCGCCCAGCCGGGTCCGTTACCCGTACGTACGGGGCGAGTTGCTGAAGCTTTGGCGCGAGGCCCGCGGACGGCTCGGCGACCCGGTCGCGGCCTGGGCGGAGATCACCTCCGACCCGGCGAAGGCGCGGGCGTACAAGCGGGCACGCGGCAAGGGCGGTCTGGTGCGCGCCGACTGGGACGAGGCGACCGAGCTGATCGCCGCCGCCCAGGTGCACACCGTCAAGACGTACGGTCCCGACCGCGTCGCCGGCTTCTCGCCCATCCCGGCGATGTCGATGGCGTCGTTCGCGGCCGGGGCGCGGTTCCACTCGCTGCTCGGCGGCACGCTGCTGTCGTTCTACGACTGGTACGCCGACCTGCCGATCGCCTCCCCGCAGGTCTTCGGCGACCAGACCGACGTACCGGAGGCCGCGGACTGGTGGAACGCGGGCTATCTGGTCATGTGGGGCTCGAACATCCCCGTGACCCGCACGCCCGACGCGCACTTCCTGACCGAGACCCGCTACAACGGCACCAAGGTCGTCGCGGTCAGCCCCGACTACGCCGACAACGTCAAGCACGCCGACGAATGGCTCGCCCCGCACCCCGGCACGGACGGGGCGCTGGCGATGGCGATGGGACACGTGATCCTGCGCGAGTTCCTCGTCGACCGCGAAGTCCCCTACTTCCAGGACTACTTGCGCAAGTTCACCGACGCCCCGTTCCTGGTGACCCTGCGCGAGCACGACCGCGGACTCGTCCCCGGCGGGTTCCTGACCGCCGCGGATCTCGGACACGACACCGAGAACGCCGAGTCCAAGACGGTTCTCCTGGACCGGGCCACGGGCGAACCCGTGGTTCCCAACGGCTCGCTCGGCTTCCGGTGGGGGGAGGCCGGGCGAGGCCGCTGGAACCTCGACCTGGGCGACGTCGTACCCGAACTGACCCTGCTCGAACGCGCCGAGGAGACGGTCGAGGTCGCCCTGCCCCGCTTCGACGAGGGCGCCACGGAGGGCGGCTCGGTCCTGGTGCGCGGGGTGCCGGTGCGCCGGATCGGCGGCCGCCTCGTCACCACGGTCTTCGACCTGATGCTGGCGCAGTACGGTGTCGCCCGCCCCGGCCTGCCGGGCAGTTGGCCCACCTCGTACGACGACGCGAACGAGCCGTACACCCCGGCCTGGCAGGAGACGATCACCTCGGTTCCGGCGGAGCAGGCGGCCCGCATCGGCCGGGAGTTCGCCCGCAACGCGGAGCGCACCGAAGGCCGGTCCATGATCGTGCTCGGGGCCGGCACCAACCACTGGTTCCACTCCGACACGATCTACCGCGCCTTCCTGGCACTGACCACGATGACCGGTTGCCAGGGCGTCAACGGCGGCGGCTGGGCGCACTACGTCGGCCAGGAGAAGGTCCGCCCGGTCACCGGGCAGCAGCACCTGTCGTTCGCCTTCGACTGGCAGCGGCCCACCCGGCACATGGCGGGCACCTCGTACTGGTACCTGAACTCCGACCAGTGGCGCTACGAGGCCTTCGGGCCGGCCGAGTTGGCCTCCCCGCTGGGGGAAGGGCGGTTTAAGGGCAAGGGCTTCGCGGACACGCTCGCGCAGGCGGTCCGGCTGGGCTGGACGCCCGGACACCCCGGGTTCGACCGCAACCCGCTCGACCTGACGGACGAGGCGCGGGACCGGGGCAAGCCGGTGGTTGAGCACGTCGTCGACGAACTGAAGTCCGGGCGGCTGCGGTTCGCCGTCGAGGACCCCGATGACCCGGCCAACTTCCCCCGCGTGCTCACCGTTTGGCGGGCCAACCTGCTGGGCTCCTCCGGCAAGGGCAACGAGTACTTCCTCCGCCACCTGCTGGGCACCGATGCCGCCGTCCGCTCCGAGGAGACCCCGCCCGAGGGCCGCCCGAAGGACGTGGTGTGGCGCGAGGAGGCCCCCGAGGGCAAGCTCGACCTGCTGGTCTGCATGGACTTCCGGATGACTTCCACCGGCCTGCTCGCCGACGTCGTGCTCCCGGCCGCGACCTGGTACGAGAAGGACGACCTGTCCAGCACGGACATGCACCCCTTCGTGCACGCCTTCACCCCGACCATCGCCCCGCCCTGGCAGGCCCGCACCGACTACGACACCTTCCTGACCATGGCCGACCGGTTCAGCGAACTGGCCGCCGAGCACCTCGGCACCCGCACCGACGTCCTCGCCGTGCCGCTGCTGCACGACACCCCCGACGAACTCGCCCAGCCGGGCGGGGTGGTGCGGGACTGGAAGGCCGGCGAGTGCGAACCCGTTCCCGGCCGGACCATGCCGAAGCTGGTCGTCGTCGAACGGGACTACGCCGCCATCGCGCAGAAGATGCGCGCCGTCGGCCCGCTGCTCGACACCCTGGGCACGACCACCAAGGGCGTCACCGTCCACCCGGACCAGGAACTGGAGGAACTGCGGCGGCGCTGCGGGACGGTCAGGGACGGGGTGGCCGCCGGCCGGCCCTCCCTGGCCACCGCCTCCGACATGTGCGAGGCGATCCTCGCGCTGTCCGGCACCACCAACGGCCGTCTGGCCACCGAGGGTTTCCGGGAGCTGGAGCGGCGGACCGGCAGCGAGGGTCTGGCCGAACTCTCCGCCGAGCGCGAGGCCGAGCGGATCACGTTCGCCGACACCCGTACCCAGCCGCGCTCGGTGATCACGTCGTACGAGTGGTCGGGCTCGGAGACCGGCGGACGCCGCTACTCGCCGTTCGTCATCAACACCGAGCACAAGAAGCCCTGGCACACCCTCACCGGCCGCCAGCACTTCTTCGTCCAGCACGACTGGATGGCCGAACTGGGCGAGCAACTACCCGTCTACCGGCCCCCGCTGAACACACCCCGGCACTACGGCGACGAGCAACTGGGCGAGAACGGCCGGGCCGAGGTCACGGTCCGCTATCTGACCCCGCACTCGAAGTGGTCCATCCACTCCAACTACCAGGACAACAAGTACATGCTCGACCTGTCCCGGGGCGGACCGACGATCTGGATGTCCACCGCCGACGCCGAGAAGATCGGCGTCAAGGACAACGAGTGGATCGAGGCGTACAACCGCAACGGCGTCGTCGCCGCCCGGGCGGTGGTCACCCACCGCATGCCCGAGGGCACCGCGTACATGTACCACGCCCAGGACCGCACCGTGAACGTGCCGAAGACCGAGGTCGGCGGCAGACGTGGCGGCATCCACAACTCGCTCACCCGACTGCTGCTCAAGCCCACCCATCTCGCGGGCGGCTACGCGCAGTTCACCTACGCCTTCAACTACTACGGCCCGACCGGCAACCAGCGCGACGAGGTCACCGTCATCCGCCGCCGCTCGCAGGATGTGGAGTACTGAGATGCCCCGTGGCGAAGCCACCGTCGGACGCGTGATGGCCCAAGTGGCGATGGTGATGAACCTCGACAAGTGCATCGGCTGCCACACCTGCTCGGTCACCTGCAAGCAGACGTGGACCAACCGCAACGGAGTCGAGTACGCCTGGTTCAACAACGTCGAGACCAAGCCCGGCGTCGGCTACCCGCGCCGCTACGAGGACCAGGAGCACTGGAAGGGCGGCTGGACGCTCGACCGGCGCGGCCGGCTCGTGCTGCGCTCCGGCGGCAGGGTCAAGCGGCTGCTGTCGATCTTCTCCAACCCCGACCTGCCCGCCATCGAGGACTACTACGAACCGGTCACCTACGACTACGACAACCTCGTCGACGCCCCCGCTTCAAGGACAGCCTGGACCTGACCTCCTTCCAGCAGTCGCTGCTGGTCGCCGTGCCGGTCGTCGTCGGCTCCCTGGGCCGCATACCGGTCGGAGCGCTGACCGACCGGTTCGGCGGACGCGTGATGTTCCCGATCGTCTCGGCGGCCACCATCGTGCCCGTGCTCTACCTGAGGTCGGCCGGACACTCCTCCCTCACCGGGCTGCTCGTCGGTGGGCTCTTCCTCGGCATCGGCGGCACCGCCTTCGCCGTCGGCGTGCCCTTCGTGAGCGCCTGGTTCCCGCCCGAGCGGCGGGGCCTGGCCATCGGCGTCTTCGGCATGGGCATGGGCGGCACCGCGATCAGCGCCCTCACCACGGTGAAGCTGGTCGACGCCCACGGCATGGCGAACCCCTTCCTGATCACCGCGGGCGTCCTGGCCGCGTACGCCGTCCTGGCCGCGCTGGTCCTGCGCGACGCCCCCGGACGCACCGTGCCGGCCGAACCGCTGGCCCGACGCCTGGCCGACACGCTGCGCCTCGCCGTCACCTGGCAGGCGTCCGCCCTGTACGCGGTGGCCTTCGGCGGCTACGTCGCCTTCTCCGTCTACCTGCCGACCTACCTCAAGACCGGCTACGGACTGCCCCAGGCCGACGCGGCCGACCGGATGGCCGGGTTCGTGCTGCTCGCGGTGGCCATGCGGCCGGTGGGCGGCTGGCTGTCGGACCGCGTCGGCCCGGTACGCGTGCTGGCCGGTGCCCTGGGTGTGGTGCTGGCCGGGGCGCTCGCGCAGTCGTTCACACCGGCACTGACGCCGGTGGGCACGATCGCGTTCCTGGCCATGGCCGCCGCGCTGGGCGCGGGCAGCGGCGCGGTGTTCGCGCTGGTGGCCCTGCTGGCCCCGGCGAACAGGGTCGGCTCGGTCACCGGAGTCGTCGGCGCCGCGGGCGGCCTGGGCGGCTTCGTGCCGCCGCTGCTGATGGGCTCGCTGTACGGCACCTACGGCTCGTACGCGATCGGCCTGGCCCTGCTGGCCGTGGTCGCGGCGGCGGCACTGGCCTTCACCGAGACGGGGGTCCGGCACGCCCTCACCCGGCGCACACCCGGCGTCCGCTGAACCGGCGTGGAGCAGAACGCTGGATCTGCTGGAACCTGCGCTGGGCAAACTGCCCAGAAGTGAGTTCGGCTCTACCAGGACTCCGACCTCAGGATTCGCTCAATTCTGAACACAGCTCACTCGTATTTTCCGTAGGATCCGTGATCGGCGGCCTGACCAGCCGCTTTCGTCTTCGGGAAACGGGGGGAACGAGTGGGCCTGCTTGCAAGTTCGATAGCTGTCACGAGCGCCGGCATGGGACGAATATGGATCGTCATTCCGGTGGCTATCCTTGCGTTGGCCGGGTGCACCGGTGCGACTCCAACCGAGAGTCGAGCCCCTGAGAGAGGGACGCCGGTCGAAACGAATTCGTCCGGAACTCCTGCCGTCGCTCCTTCCATTGCCGCAGATCCTGGCACTGCGCCCCAACTCCCGGACGCGCTGAAGGAATTTATCAAAGCAGGCGGAAAGACCGGACCTCATTCTTTTCCCGAGATCCCTCGGATCGAGAAGGGCACTCTGGAAGTCGCGGTGATCTGTTCGGGCGTCGGGACGGTCGACGTCAACGTCGGCTCTCTCGTGAGCTTTACCGTCGTCTGTGCAAATGGTGACCCCGGACAATACAACGAAGTGGCTCTCGGTCGCAGTCACCGGGACGTCGCCGTAACGGTCACCAGCAGGACGAGCGGGTCTTGGGGGCTATCGGTGGGATGGACCAGAACCGTTTCTCCCCCCCGGATAGCCGCGGCGGCGGTGCCCACGTCCGAGACCGGTTGGAAGTACTGGGAGGCCTCGTCATGACCTTTGTGAGCCTGCGGGCCCGGTTTGCTGGATGCGCCCTGGTGGCGTCGATGTTCCTCCTCGCTGCGTGCACGTCTGCGGGTGGCCACGGCAAGGCTGCCGACTCGCCGCGTCCTGCGTCCCGTACCTCTCACGCGTCCGCTGGTTCATCAGAGGCAAAGCTGACCGAGCGGGCTCAAGCGGCCCTTGCCGCGGTCGGCAGCGGGACGCTGGTGGAGGCGGGATCGGAACGTGTGACCGATGGCATCCACGCCGAACCCACGCTGACCGAGGGGAAGTCCTACAGGCTGAACCTGATATGCGTCGGCACTGGAAGCGCACGAGTGGAGTTCACGCCGACCGTCAGCGCTGCGAAGACCACGGTGACGTGTGACGAGTCGGTGGTGCAGCAGCGCATCACCGCACCCAAGTCGATTCGCATCGACGCCGATGGGGCCAAGGGCGCCACCGGCGTGATCGCCTGGCGGATCGACGCCCTCTGATCGCGGCAAGGACGGGAACGGGTCCGGTCGACGACGTGACCGGCCTCGACTGCTCCCGTGAGGCGTGACCGACGGTCATGATCGCCTATTGGCCGGTATGGGGCAGCGGTCGTAAGGGACCCGTCAAAGCCGGAAGTGTCGCCGTAAGGGAGCCGTCAACGGTGGTCGAATCCGGTCGGGGAGGCGGTTTGCTCTAAGCGTCCGAGCTCAACCGCACCTCACTCCAGGAGTCCACGATGGCCGATCTGGCCTTCGTCGTCACCGTGCTCGCCGCGTTCGCGCTGGTGGCCCTCGTCGCCAGGGGGGTGACGAAGCTGTGACCGCCGAGAACGTCGTGGGCCTGATCGTGGCCGTCGCCCTGCTGGGCTATCTCGTCCTCGCCCTGATCTTCCCGGAGAGGTTCTGAGCAGGCATGGGTTCCGTACTTGCAGGCGTCCTCCAGTTCCTCGCCCTCATCGGCGCGCTGGCGCTCGTCTACGTGCCCTTCGGCAATTACATGGCCAGGGTCTACTCCACCAAGAAGCACCTGCGGGTGGAGAAGTGGATCTACAAGGGCATCGGTGCCGACCCGGACACCGAGATGACCTGGCCCGCCTATCTTCGCGGGGTCCTCGCCTTCTCCGCGGTCGGTGTGCTCTTCCTGTACCTGCTCCAGCGGCTCCAGGGTGTCCTGCCCGGCTCGCTCGGCTTCTCGTCGGTCAACCCGGCGCAGTCGTTCAACACGGCCGTGTCGTTCGTGACCAACACCAACTGGCAGTCGTACTACGGCGAACAGACCATGGGCCATGTCGTGCAGACCGCCGGTCTGGCCGTGCAGAACTTCGTCTCCGCGGCCGTCGGCATCGCCGTCGCCGTGGCGCTCGTGCGGGGGTTCGCCCGGTCCCGCACGGGTGAACTCGGCAACTTCTGGGCCGACCTGGTGCGCGGCACCCTGCGCATCCTGGTGCCGCTCGCCGTCGTCTCGGCGGTGATCCTGGTCGCCTGCGGGGCGATCCAGAACTTCTCCGGCATCCATGAGGTCGGTCAGTTCTTCAATGGGCACGGCATGGGTGGCTCGCAGCAGTGGAACGGCGGCGCGGTCGCCTCGCAGGAGGCCATCAAGGAGCTGGGCACCAACGGCGGCGGCTACTTCAACGCCAACAGCGCCCACCCCTTCGAGAATCCGACCCCGTTCACCAACCTGTTCGAGATCTTCCTGATCCTGGTGATCCCCTTCGCGCTCACCCGCACCTTCGGCGTGATGGTCGGCTCGGTGAAGCAGGGTTACGCGATCCTGGCCACGATGGCCGCCATCTGGATCGGTTTCACCGCGCTGATGATGGCGACCGAGTTCCACCACCACGGTCCGGCCTTCGACATCGCGGGCGGAGCGATGGAGGGCAAGGAGACCCGCTTCGGCGTCGGCGCCTCGTCGATCTTCGCGGTGGCGACGACCCTGACCTCGACGGGCGCGGTGGACTCCTTCCACTCGTCGTTCACCGGCCTCGGCGGCGGCATCACCATGCTGGGCATGCAGTTGGGCGAGATCGCGCCCGGCGGCACCGGCTCCGGCCTCTACGGCATGCTGATCATGGCGGTCATCGCGGTGTTCATCGCCGGTCTGATGGTCGGCCGCACGCCCGAGTACCTGGGCAAGAAGATCGGCGGCCGCGAGATGAAGCTCGCCGCCTGCTACATCCTGATCACCCCGGCGCTGGTGCTGGTCTTCACCGCGGCCTCCATGGCGCTGCCGACCCCGCCGCACTCGATGCTCAACCCCGGTGCGCACGGGTTCTCCGAGGTCCTCTACGCCTTCACCTCGGCGGCCAACAACAACGGCTCGGCGTTCGCCGGCCTGAACGCGAACACCGACTGGTACAACACCATGACCGGACTCGCGATGCTGCTCGGCCGCTTCCTGCCGATGGTGTTCGTGCTGGCGCTGGCCGGCTCGCTCGCCGGGCAGAAGCCCGTCCCGGTGACCGCGGGCACCCTGCGCACCGAGAAGCCGCTGTTCACCGGTCTGCTGGTGGGCGCGGTCCTGATCGTCACCGGTCTGACCTACTTCCCCGCCCTCGCTCTGGGCCCGCTGGCCGAGGGGCTGGCGTCATGACCACCCGAACGGAAGACCACGAGGACGCAATGTCCACTCCCACCCTTGCGCCCCACCAGGACGCACCGACCGGGTACAAGCCCGCCGAGGGCCGTGTCGGAGCGGGCCTCTTCGACCCCAAGGCACTGGTCAAGTCCCTGCCGGAGGCGTTCCGCAAGCTCGACCCGCGGGTGATGGTCAAGTCGCCCGTCATGTTCGTGGTCTGGATCGGCTCGGTCCTGACGACCGTGTTCTCCTTCCAGCACCTGGGGGACTGGTTCGGCTGGACGATCAGTGCCTGGCTGTGGCTGACCGTCGTCTTCGCCAACCTCGCCGAGGCCGTCGCCGAGGGCCGGGGCAAGGCGCAGGCCGACACCCTGCGCAAGGCCAAGACCGACACCGTCGCCCGCCGGCTGCTGAAGGGCGGATCCGAGGAGCGGGTCCCCGGCACCGTGCTGACCATCGGTGACCTGGTGGTCTGCGAGGCGGGCGACATCATCCCGGGCGACGGTGACGTCGTCGAGGGCGTCGCCTCGGTGGACGAGTCGGCGATCACCGGCGAGTCGGCTCCGGTCATCCGGGAGTCCGGCGGTGACCGCAGCGCCGTCACGGGCGGCACCAAGGTGCTGTCCGACCGGATCGTCGTCAGGATCACGACGAAGCCCGGCGAGACCTTCATCGACCGGATGATCGCACTCGTCGAGGGCGCGGCGCGGCAGAAGACCCCGAACGAGATCGCGCTGAACATCCTGCTGGCCTCGCTGACGATCGTCTTCCTGCTGGCGTGCGCCACGCTGCCGCCGCTCGCGGACTACGCGGGCACACACCTCACGATGGTCGTCCTGGTCGCCCTGCTGGTCTGTCTGATCCCGACCACGATCGGCGCCCTGCTCTCCGCGATCGGCATCGCGGGCATGGACCGCCTGGTCCAGCGCAACGTGCTCGCCATGTCCGGCCGTGCGGTCGAAGCCGCCGGCGACGTCTCCACCCTGCTGCTGGACAAGACCGGCACCATCACCCTCGGCAACCGCCAGGCCGCCGAGTTCGTCCCGGTCGGCGGCGCCGCCGAGGCCGAGCTCGCCGACGCCGCCCAGCTCTCCTCGCTGGCCGACGAGACCCCCGAGGGCCGCTCCGTCGTCGTACTGGCCAAGGAGCGGTACGGGCTGCGCGAGCGGCAGCAGGGCGAACTTGCCGGTGCCGAGTGGATCGAGTTCACCGCCCAGACCCGTATGTCGGGTGTCGACGTCGACGGCCGCAGGGTCCGCAAGGGCGCCACGGCCTCGGTCCTCGCCTGGGTGGAGGAGCGGGGCGGCACGGTCGCCGGGGACGCGGACACCGTCGCCGACCGGATCTCCGAGGCCGGCGGCACCCCGCTGCTGGTCGCGGCCGACGACGAACGGGGCGCCCGCGTACTGGGTGTCATCCACCTCAAGGACGTCGTCAAGGAGGGCATGCGCGAGCGGTTCGACGAGCTGCGCCGCATGGGCATCAAGACCGTCATGATCACGGGCGACAACCCGCTGACCGCGAAGGCGATCGCCGAGGAGGCGGGCGTCGACGACTTCCTCGCCGAGGCCACCCCCGAGGACAAGATGGCCCTCATCAAGCGGGAGCAGGCGGGCGGCAAGCTCGTCGCGATGACCGGCGACGGCACCAACGACGCCCCGGCCCTGGCCCAGGCGGACGTCGGCGTGGCGATGAACACCGGTACGTCGGCCGCCAAGGAGGCCGGCAACATGGTCGACCTCGACTCCGACCCGACCAAGCTGATCGAGATCGTCGAGATCGGCAAGCAACTGCTGATCACCCGGGGCGCGTTGACCACGTTCTCCATCGCCAACGACGTCGCGAAGTACTTCGCGATCATCCCGGCGCTGTTCGCGGCGGTCTACCCGGGCCTGGACAAGCTGAACATCATGGCGTTGTCCTCGCCCGACTCCGCGATCCTGTCGGCCGTCGTCTTCAACGCGCTGATCATCATCGCGCTGGTCCCGCTCTCCCTCAAGGGCGTGCGCTACCGGCCGGTGAGCGCCGACAAGCTGCTCCGCCGCAACCTGGGGATCTACGGCCTCGGCGGCCTGATCGCCCCCTTCATCGGCATCAAAGTCATCGACCTGCTCATCTCCCTCATCCCCGGGCTGTAACTCCTCGAAGGCGTGCTGATCGTCATGAACAACTCCGTAACCAACACAGCCCGGTTGCTGGGGGCGGGCCTGCGTGCCCTCCTCGTGCTGACCCTGGTGACCGGCGTCATCTACCCACTGGTGGTCACCGGCATCGCGCAGGGGCTGTTCGGCAACCGGGCGAACGGCTCGGAGATCAAGGCGGACGGCAGGGTCGTCGGCTCCTCCCTCATCGGGCAGTCGTACAACCTGCCGCTGAAGAAGGGCCAGGAGGCCCCCGACCCGGACCTGAAATGGTTCCAGGGCCGGCCCGCGAACGGACTCGGCAGCAACAGTGTCAACACGCAGTACAAGCTGCTGCTGTCCGGCGCCACCAACCTCGCCGCCGACAACAAGGTCCTCGTCGAGCAGGTCGAGGACGCCAGGGCCGCCGTCGTCAAGGACAACTCGGTGCCCGGCTACACGGTCAGGTCCTCGGACGTCCCCGCCGACGCCGTCACCTCCTCCGGCTCCGGCCTGGACCCGGCCATCTCCCCGCAGTACGCCGAACTCCAGGTGCACCGGGTCGCCGCGAAGAACGGCCTGTCCGTCGCGCGGGTCGAGAAGCTGGTCGAGGACCACACACAGGGCCGCACCCTCGGCTTCATGGGCGAGCCCCGCGTGAACGTCCTCGAACTCAACATCGCGCTCAAGGACCTCGCGGCGAAGCAGTGACGGCGTCATGCGACCCGCACGGGAGTCGGCGGCCGGGAGACAGCCCGTACCGCCGGCTCCCGGCGCCATGAAGCCGGCCGCCCCGCCTTCCGGCGCCCACGGCCCGACGCACATGCGCGGGCGACGTACATGCGCAGGAAGCCGGAGACGGACCCCGCGCACCCCCGCCACCTGATCACCGAACCCGGCACGGGCTATCGCTTCGAAGGACGACATGGCACGCGGCAAGCTCCGGATCCACCTCGGCGCGGCACCCGGCGTCGGCCGCATCGTCATCGACAGTCCCTCCGAGATCGCCCGCCCGTCGTCGCCGTCCGCGACGGACAGGCCCGACTGCTGGTCCGGCGGGAGTCCCTGGAGGACATCCGCCGCCGTGACGTGGGCCTGTGACCCGCCAGGACCACTGATCTCCCGGGCGGGCCGGTCATCCCTCCCTCGCCGACCGGCCCGCCCGGGATCCGCCCGCAGGTCCTAGACGTCGATCTGCGAGCCCATGATGACCGTGCGGTCCCGGGGGAGGCCGAAGTACTCGGCGGCGTCGGCGGTGATGTAGGAGGTGGCGATGAACAGCCGCTTGCGCCAGGGCGCCATCGTCGGCGCCTTGCCCCGCCGGAGCTCGATCTTCGACAGGAAGTACGACGCCCGGTCGAGCTGGAGCGGCCCTTCCGTCAGGGCGGGATCGAGCGCGATCAGCGTGCTGGGCACGTCCGGCGTCTCCATGTAGCCGAACCGCGCGGTGACGTGGAAGATGCCGTCGTCGGAGTAACCGAGATCGTCGACGACGAGCCGCCGGTCAGCCGGGACCCGGGGCACCGGCTCGGTCTCCAGGGACAGGATCACGACATGGTCGTGCCGTACGTGGTTGTGCTCGACGTTGGCCCGCATGGCCAGCGGGGTGGTCTCCTTGCCCCGGTTGAGGAAGACGGCCGTTCCCGGCACGCGCAGCGTCGACGCCTCATCGCTGCGCAGCCGCTCGATGAACTCGGGCAGCGGCCCCTCGTCCCGTACCCGTGCCGTGGTGACGATCTCGCGTCCGCGCTGCCAGGTGGTCATCACGGTGAACGCGGTGAGGCCGATCAGCAGCGGCAGCCAGGCGCCGTGCACGAGCTTGGTGAGGTTGGCCGCCACGAAGAGCAGGTCCACCAGGAGCAGCGGGCCCGCGCCGAGCGCGACCAGCCACAGCGGCCTGCGCCACTTGGCGTGTGCGACGTAGAAGAACAGCAGGGTGGTGATGGTGATGGTCCCGGTGACCGCCATGCCGAACGCGAAGGCCAGGGCCGTGGAACTGCGGAAGGCGAAGACCAGGGTGAGGACCGAGACCATGAGCAGCCAGTTGATCCAGGGCACGTAGATCTGGCCGATGGTGGACTCGGAGGTGTGGGCGATGCGCAGCCTCGGCAGATAGCCGAGCTTGGCGGCCTGGGAGGTGACGGAGTACGCGCCGGTGATCACGGCCTGGGACGCGATCACCGTGGCCGCCGTGGCCAGCAGCACCATCGGCCACCTGCCCCAGTGGGGCACGAGCAGGAAGAAGGGGCTGCTGATGTTGCGGGGGTCCGCCAGGATCAGCGCGCCCTGGCCGAAGTAGCTCAGGATGCACGCCGGGAACACGAGGAACATCCAGCCGCGGGTGATGGCCCGGCGGCCGAAGTGCCCCATGTCCGCGTAGAGCGCCTCCGCGCCGGTGACCGAGAGCACGACCGCGGCGAGGGCGAAGAAGGCGGTGCCGAAATGACCGACCAGGAAACCCACGGCGTACGTGGGTGACAGCGCCCTGAGGATCGCCGGATGGCCGATGATGCCGACCACGCCGCAGGCGCCGATGACCACGAACCAGGTGACCATGACCGGCCCGAAGATCCGGCCCACGGACGCGGTCCCCCTGCGCTGCACGAGGAACAGCAGGACGATGATCACCGCGGTGACCGGCACGACCGCGCTCTCCAGCGACGGCTCGACGACCTTGAGGCCCTCGACCGCGGAGAGCACCGAGATCGCCGGAGTGATCATGCTGTCGCCGAAGAACAGCGAAGCGCCGAAGACGCCGAGCGCGGCCAGTACGCCCGTGGTCCGACGGCCACGCCGCGAGCCCCATCGCCGTACGAGCGTGATCAGCGCCATGATGCCGCCCTCACCGTCGTTGTCGGCGCGCATCGCCAGCAGCACGTAGGTGACCGTCACGATGGTCATCACGGACCAGAACACGAGTGACACGACGCCGTACACGTTGTCCGTGGAGACAGGGACCGGATGCGGGTCGCTCGGATTGAACACGGTCTGAAGGGTGTAGATCGGGCTGGTCCCGATGTCACCGAAGACCACGCCGAGAGCACCGATCACCACCGCGAGACGCACCGCGTCGTGCGCGCCGGGACCATGTCCCTCCGGTTGCGGCGCCGCCGGTCCGCCGTCCGGCGCGGCCCCGTGCCGGGGATCGGTCATGGCGTGCTCCTTCGCTCGGGGCGTTCGTCCAGGGCCTCGTCCAGGGTCTTCGCGGCCATGATGAGGGAGAGATGGGTGAACGCCTGCGGGAAGTTGCCGAGTTGCTCGCCGCTGGGCCCGATCTCCTCGGCGAACAGGCCGACATGGTTGGCGTACGTCAGCATCTTCTCGAAGGTGTAGCGGGCCTGCGGGAGGCGTCCGGCACGGGCGAGGGCGTCGACGTACAGGAACGTGCACAGGCTGAACGTCCCCTCGGAGCCGCGCAGTCCGTCCGGGGAGGCCGCGGGGTCGTAACGGTAGACGAGGCTGTCGGAGACCAGGACGCGGTCCATGGCGTCGAGGGTGCTCAGCCAGCCCGGGCTGCGGGGGGCCAGGAATCCGACCCGGGGGGCCAGCAGCAGGGAGGCGTCGAGGACGTCGCCGTCGTAGTGCTGGACGAAGGCGCGCTGCCGTACGCTCCACCCGCGCTCCATGACCTGCTCCAGGATCTCGTCCCGGGTCCGCGTCCAGCGCGCGAGGTCGGCCGGCCTGCTGAACTCGGCCGCCAGCTTCAGCCCGCGGTCGAACGCGGCCCAGCACATCACCCGGCTGTAGGTGAAGTCCTTGCGACCGCCCCGGGTCTCCCAGATGCCCTCGTCGGGCCGGTCCCAGGAGTCCGCCAGCCAGTCCAGGGTCCTGGCCAGGTTCTTCCACCCGTGATAGCCCGCCTGCTCGCCGACCGCGCGGCCCTCGGCCAGGGCGTAGAGGGCCTCGCCGTATATGTCGAGCTGGAGCTGTTCGGTCGCGGCGTTGCCGATCCGCACCGGGCAGGACCCGCGGTAGCCCTCGAAGTGTTCCAGGGTCTGCTCGGGCAGATGCGGGTTGCCGTCCACCCGGTACACGATCTGGAGGGGTTCGTCGCCAGGACCGTCGCCCCGTTCCAGGCGTTCGCCGAGCCAGCGGGTGAAGCGCGCCGCCTCGTCCACGAAGCCGAGGTCGAGCAGGGCCCGCACCGACAGGGAGCCGTCCCGCACCCAGGTGTAGCGGTAGTCCCAGTTGCGCTCGCCGCCGATCTGCTCCGGCAGTCCCATGGTGGCCGCGGCGACCGGCGCGCCCGTGGGGGCGTACGTGAGGAGTTTCAGCGTGATCGCCGAGCGGTGCACCATGTCCGTCCAGCGGCCGCGGTAACGCGAGGTGCGCACCCACCGCTGCCAGAAGTCGACGTTGTCCCAGAGTTCCTCGGTGATCCGCTCGGTGCTGGGGGGCGGTGGCGGCTGTCCGCCCGGCGCGCAGACGGTGAACACCGCCACCGCCGTGTGCCCGGCCCGCAAGGTGATGCCGCCCCGGGCGTCCTGCCCGTCCCGTCCGTCCCGCTCGAGGGGGACACCGGTCTGGAGGTGGGCCGTGGTCCCCGGGGCCCGGAACGTCGCCGTGTGGGGCGTCAGTTCGAGTTCGTGCGCCGCCCGCCCGTAGTCGAACCGCGGCCGGCACTCGAGACCGAAGTGCACGGTGCCGCGCACCGCGCGCACGACCCGCACCAGGGTGTGCCGGTCGGTCGCCGTCGGGCCCTGCAGCACCGGCATGTAGTCGATGGTCTCGCCCACGCCGTCGGGCGACATGAACCGGGTCACCACCACCGCGGTGTCGGGGTAGTAGAGCTGCTTCCAGGACCCCTCGGGGTGATCGGGCGCGAGCCGGAAGTGCCCGCCGCGCTCGTGGTCGAGCAGGGCGGCGAAGACGCTCGGGGAGTCGAAGCGCGGAGCCGCGAACCAGTCGATCACCCCCTGGGACGACACCAGGGCCGCGGTCTGGAGATCACCGACGAGACCGTGCTCGGCGATGGGCGGATAACGGTCCATCCCGGCCTCCTCGTCACGCCGTCCCGGCCGTCACCCGTCCGCCGCGGACGGCGTCCAGGAGTGCCTGGTGGTCCCTCTCGTTCTGGTCGGCGTAGCGCTCGGCGAAGGGCACCAGCGCCCGGTCGAAGACGTCGCCCCCGCCCAGATAGGAGGCGATCGCGATCCGGTCCCCCGACCTGGCGTGCGCGCGGGCCAGCGTGGCCCCGCACAGCTCGCCGAAGGCCCGCATCCCGGCCGGCACCATCGACTCGGGCTGCGCGGCGCCCTTCCAGTCCCGCAACTGCCGTACGTAGAAGTCGCGCCGGCGGCCGTCGATGCCGTCGGCGCGCTCCCAGCCCAGGAAGATGTCGCTGGTGGCCTGCATCAGCCGCTGGCCGGAGACCACCCGCTCGCCCTGCGTGCGGTGCTCGCCGGCCCCGGCGAACGGCGCCAGCACCGAAGGCGCCGCCTCCTTGGCCTGGAGGATGAGCGGATCGTCGTCGTCCCGGCCGAGCAGCAGCACGATCCAGCACCGGGTGCCCACGCTGCCCACCCCGACCACCTTGCGGGCCACGTCACCGAACCGGTACTGCTCCAGCAGGAACCGCCGGTCCGACTGGAGACTGCGGCCGTAGTGCTCGATCAGCCCGCGCAGCTGCTCCTCCAGCGCCCCGCGTTCGACGTCCGGCAGCAGTTCCTGGAGCGGGGTGATCAGCGGCGGGTCCGCGGCGATCCGGGGCCTGCCGTCGACGACGCGGGTGAGCTTGGCGAAGGCCTGGCGGCTGTCCCTGGTACGCGCCTTCGCCACCGACTCCTCCCAGCGGGCCCGGGTCCGCGCGCTCCCCTCCTTGACGAAGCGGTCCCGCACCCACTCCTCGTCGAACCGGGCGTACCAGACGGGCAGATCGCCCATTCCGGCGTAGCGCCGCATCCACTCCCGGTAGGACCGGACCGTCGACCGCACGACGCCGGCCCGCTCCTGGGCGTTGAAGCCGTTCGCCCGGCCCGCGACGACGAAACTCGCCGACAGCCGCTTGACGTCCCACTCCCACGGGCCGGGCAGGGTCTCGTCGAAGTCGTTGATGTCGAACACCAGCCGGCGCTCGGGCGAGGCCAGCAGCCCGAAGTTCAGCAGGTGCGCGTCGCCGCACAGCTGCGTCCTGAACCCCGACCGGGGCGTGTCGGCCAGGTCCCCCGCCATGACGGCGGCCGCCCCCCGGAAGAAGCGGAACGGCGAGCCGGTCATCCGGCCGTAGCGGAGCGGGACGAGTTCGGGCACCCGGGTCGCCGACTGCGCCTCGAGGACGGCCACCGGATCCGGCCGCTTCACGGCGGGCGCGAACTCGGCGTGGCTGGAGCGGGGCACGGACGACCGGGCGGCCTTGCCCAGCGCGGCGCGCTCCTGCGGAGTGCGGTGCCGGGTGCCCGCATCGGTCGGGTGGGGGGTGGTCATGGCACTCGCTCCGAGTGTGGTCGCCGGCGCGCGGGGCGCGGGCGAGGCGGTCGGCGGGGGACCGGCCGCGCCGATGCCCCGTGAGGATGCCTTGTGCCGACGTCCTCGGAGCGTGTCAGGACCCGCCGGGAGAAGCAGACGTCTCAGCCGGACACCACGGTAGCCCCGGGCCCCGCGCCCGGCGAGTCGAGCCGGGCGGGACGGCCGCCGAGAGCCGGGTGCGGAGTTGTGGGTGGGGGAGGGGGCGGCGACGATGAGTGCATGTGCGGTTCCACGGCCGGGTGCCGCGGGCGGTCCCCGGGGCGGCGGCGATGGTCCTCGACCTGCTGATCCTCGGTCTGGCGATCGCCCTGAACCCGTTTCCGGTCACCGGCTTCGTACTGGTGCTGTCGGCCCGCGGCGGGATCTGGAACGGGCTGGCCTTCGTGTCCGCCTGGCTGGCCTGCTTCGTCGGGATCATCGCCGTGGTGCTGCTCGTGACGGGCGGTCAGCCGCCGCCCCCGAGGTCCCCGCCGTCCACGGCGGCGCTGGCCGCCAAACTCGCCATCGGTCTGGGGCTCGTGTGGTACGCGGAGCACGCCCGCCGCAGGATGGGCACCCGGCCGAAGTCGTCCGGGACGATGTCGCGGGTCGACCGGATCAACCCGTGGAGCGCCGCCGGTCTCGCCCTGCTCCTCCAGCCGTGGGGCTGTGTGGCCGCCGGGGCCGCCACCGTGGTGCAGGCCGACCTCTCCCACGCGGCCGCGTACGCGGCACTGTTCGGCTACTGCCTGCTGGCCAGCTCCAGCCTGCTGACGATGGAGATCTACGCGACCTTCGCCCCCGAAGCCGCCGCTGAGCGGCTCGGGAAGCTGCGCGTATGGCTGGAGGGGCACAAGGATCAGACGATCGTCGCGGTGTGCCTGCTGGCGGGGCTGTGGCTGGTGGCCCGGAGCCTCTACGGGCTGACCTCCTGAACCTGCGCCGGCAGGTGCCGTACGGCCCTACGCCGAGTTGCCGCGTCCGGGCCGCGCCGCGTTAATGGTGGGGCGCCCGGCCCGGGCCGTGACCCGGCGCATCCCGCTGTGTCACACGGAGGTCCGGATGGACATGATCCACGTCCGGGCGGTGAGCCCCCGGGACCTCACGGAACACGCCATGGCCCTGCTGCGGGCCGAGCCGTGCGTGGTGAACCTGGTGCTCCAGCCGGGCAGCGTATTCAACCCCGACGGCGACGCCATCGAGTGCGACGTCCTGACCGGCGCCGCGAACGACGTGTTGCGCGGCCTGCGCGACCTCGGACTCGGGCGGCGCGGCTCGATCGTCCTCGACCCGGTCGACACCGTGTTCTCCGACCACGCGGCGAAGACGGGTGCCGAGGTGTTCGGCGCCCGGCTGAGCGCGCCGGTGTGGGAGCAGGTGGAGTCAAGGATCCGGGCCGAGGGCAGATACCCCCCGAGCTTCTACCTCTTCCTGCTGATCGCCGGGATCATCGGCGCGGTGGGCATCTTCACCAATTCCCAGATCCTGATCGTCGGGGCCATGGTGGTCAGCCCCGAGTACGGGGCCGTCACCAGCGTCGCCCTGTCGATCGACCACCGCTCGCGGCGGGGGGTCCGGCGGGGACTGTGGGCGCTGTTCGAGGGCTTCCTGCTCGTGATCGCCGCGACCTTCCTCTTCGCGCTCCTCGTCCGCGGCTTCGAGCTGCAACCACAGGCGTTCGCCATCGGGCTGAGGCCCGTCTCGAACCTCATCCACACGCCGAACTTCTTCTCGGTCGTGGTCGCGGTGCTGGCCGGGATCGCCGGCATCGTCTCGCTGGCCGAGGCCCGCACACAGGCACTGCTCGGCGTCTTCATCTCGGTGACCACCATCCCGGCGGCGGCCGACATCGGCGTCTCGTGCGCGTTCGCCGAATGGACCGAGGCCCGCGGATCGCTGCTGCAGCTCCTGCTCAACATCGTGGTGCTGATCGTGGTGGGGACCGGCACGCTCAAGTGTCAGCGCGCGATCTGGCGGCGGGTCGGCGCACGCGGCCGAGCCCGGTCGGCGTGAACCGAAATGCGGCCGCATCGGTGCGGTGATGCAATGGACTCCGATTCAGGGACAACGCCGTGACCAGCCAGAGGTGACATCGTGGGCGATGAGTTTGTCGAGATGGGACCGATCGATTACGCGGTCGTGGAGTTCCCCGGGAACCACATGACCGGCGAGGGTTTCCCGCTGCTGGTCGAGCTGGTCGAGCGCGGCATCATCCGGATCCTCGATCTGATGTTCATCGGGAGGGAACAGGACGGAACCGTGGTCGGTATGGAGATCACCGACTTCACCGGTGACGGGGCGCTGGACCTGGCAGTCTTCCAGGGCGCGTCCTCCGGACTCCTCGGCCACGACGACGTGCAGGAGGCGGGCGCCGCCCTGGAACCGGGCAACTCCGCCGGGATCATCGTCTACGAGAACCTGTGGGCCGCGCCCTTCGTCTCAGCGCTGCGCCGCGGCGGCGCGCAACTGGTCGCCTCCGGACGCATCCCGGTGCCGGCCGTCCTGGAGGCGCTCGACCTGATGGACGAGGCCGTCGCGGCCGAGACCGGGCAGTCCCCGACGGCCTAGCCGCATCGACCCGCGGCGCGGTGACGGAAGACCAGGTACTCCTGGGCCTCGCCCTGATCGTCGTACTGGCGACGGGCTCCCAGGTGATGGCGCACGTGCTGCGCATCCCCGCGCTGATCGTCCTGCTGCCGGTCGGCTTCACGGCCGGCACGCTGACGGACCGCGTCAACCCCCAGGCGCTGCTCGGCGACGCCTTCTCCCCGCTGGTCTCGCTCGCCGTCGCGGTGATCCTCTACGACGCCGGGCTCGGCCTCGACCTCGGCAGGCTCCGCAACCACACGCGTCGCGTCGTGGTCCGGCTGATCTGGATCGGGGTGCTCGTCACCTGCGTCTCGACGGTCCTGGTGGCCATGCCGCTGCTCGGCCTGTCACGCAGCGCGGCGGTGATGCTCGGGGCGATCATCGTCGTCTCCGGACCGACCGTCGTCGGCCCGCTGCTCGGCTTCGTCCGGCCGACCGAGCGGCTCCAGCGGATCCTCGTCTGGGAGGGAACGCTGATCGACGCCGTGGGCGGCGTCCTGGGCGCCCTGGTCTTCCACGCCATCGTGGCGGGCGAACACCGGGGCGTCGCGGGCCGGCTCGGGCAGTTCCTGCTCAGCACGGCGGTCGGTGTCGCGGGAGGCGTGGTCGGAGCGGCCCTGCTGGTGGCGGCGCTGCGCAGGCTCGGGCTCGGCGAGGTGCTGGGTACGACGGTGCAACTCGCCCTGGTGGTCGGCGTGGCGGCCGTCTGCGACCTGGTGCGGGACGACACCGGACTGATCGCCGCCGTCCTGATGGGCCTGGCGGTGGCGAACCTGCCCGGCCTGGACGAAGCCGTCCGCAGGCCGTTCTTCGAGACCCTCGTGAACCTGGTCATCGGCCTGCTGTTCATCTCCATCTCGGCCACCGTCACCCCGCAGTCCCTGCGGCATGTGCTGCTGCCGACCCTCGGGCTCGTGGCCGTCCTGGTCCTGGTGAGCCGGCCCGCGGTGGCGGCCCTGTCCACGCTGGGGACCGACGTGCCCGCCGGGGAGCGCCGCTTCCTCGGGTGGATGGCACCGCGCGGGATCGTCGCCGCCGCCACCGCCTCGACGTTCTCGGCCACTCTGGTCGACAAGGGGATCGGCGGCGCGGCGAGGATCCTGCCGGCCACCTTCGTGGTGATCGTGGCCACGGTCACCCTGTACGGGCTGAGCGCGGTGCCCGTGGCGAAACGGCTGGGCGTGGTGCGCCCGGCCCGTTCGCGCCCGCTGCTCGTGGGCGGTGATCCCTGGGTGGTCGACCTGGGCCGGGCCCTGCGGTCGGTGGGCCTCGACGTGGTCATGTGGACGGCGCGCGATGCGGAGCGCGACAGCATCAGGGCCGCCGGGATCGAGCTCGCCGAGGGGGAGTTCATCGCCGCGGCCACCGGCGCCGGCGCGGAGGCCGAGGGCCTCACCGGGGTCCTGCTCCTGACCGGCGAGGACGACTTCAACGTACTGGCGGCCATGAACCTGGAGGGCAGTGTCGAGGGCACGGTCTACCGGCTCGGGGCGTCCGTGGAGAACCAGGGAGTCATCGCCCCCTCCCTCCAGGGACGGGTGCTCTTCGCTCCCGAACTCACCGCGCCCGAACTGGCCCGCCGTCATGCCGGGGGCGCCCGTGTCGTGACCCGCCGGGTCGAGGGCCCCCTGGAGGCCGGGGCCCGGCTGCTGTTCCTGGTCCGCGACGACGGCAGGCTGCTCCCGGTCACCCGTACGGGCGGCCCGAGTCCGCGGCCGGGGGACATCGCCGTACTCCTCACGGCTTGAGGGCCGGGCCGGGCCGGCCGCGCGGGGGCCCGGCGTACCGAGACGGCCCGGGTACGGCCGACTCGGATCGGACGGCCGGGGTCCGCTCGACTCGGATCGGACGGCCGGGGTCCGCTCGACTCGGATCGGACGGCCGGGCCGAAGTGCGGTGGTACCCGCGCGGTGCTCCAATGGAGTCCGGCGAGCGCGCGGGCAGCCGCGCGCCGGCCGCAAGCCAGGCAGATCGGAGGCCGGACGGGCAGTCACGCGCCTCCTGCGAGAAGGGAACCGCCGTGCCAGGTCTCCTCCGCGGGGTAGCCCGCACAGCCGTGGTGGCCGGCACGGCCACCGCCGTGTCGAACCGAGTCTCACGCCGTCAGCAGGGCCGCTGGGCGGAGCAGGAGTACCAGCAGGCTCAGGCGCAGGCCGCTCCGCCGCCCGTGGCGCCTGCTGCCCCGGCCGCGACCACCACCCCGCTCACGGACGACATGAGCAGCAAGATCGATCAGTTGAAGCAGCTCGGGGACCTCAAGGCCCAGGGCGTTCTCACCGAGGCCGAGTTCGCGGAGCAGAAGCGCAGGCTTCTCGGCTGACCCGGGGCCACGGGCGCGTACCACGAGGACGCGGTGAGGCTCCCGACGACACCCGCGCGCGGTCGCGCGGGCGGGCATCGGGAGCCTCACCGCCGGGGCGAGCCGCCTCAGCGGGCCGTGCCGAAGTCCTGCGTCCAGTAGCTGCCGGGCTGCGCGAGACCGACGCCGATTTCCTTGAACGCGCAGTTCAGGATGTTGGCCTTGTGGCCGGGGCTCGCCATCCAGCCGGCCATGACCTGCTCGGGGCTCGCGTAACCGAAGGCGACGTTCTCGCCGTAGGCGTTCCAGATGTAGCCCGCCCGGGTGATCCGGTCACCGGGGGCGGACCCGTCGGACCCGGTGTGCGACATGTTCTGGTGGGCCGCCATGTCGGCGCTGTGCGCCTGGGCGGCCTTCGTCAGGGTCGCGTTCACGGTCAGGGCCGAGCAGCCGGCCTTGCTGCGCTCGGCGTTGACGAGCTGGACGACGCGCTCGGTGGCCGCGGTCGCCGTGGCGCCGGCCGAAGGCGTCGCGGACGGCTTGGAGGTGTTGGCCGGCTGCGGGGTGACGGCCGGCTTCGGCGTGCTCGTGGCCGTCTGCGCGGGGGTGGCCGTCTGCGCGGGGGTGGCCGAGGCGGGCGGTGCGGTCCACGGAGCGTGGGTGCCGTGTCCGGCCGTCGCAGCCGTCGCGGCCGCCTTGGGCTTGTGGGTCTTGGTCTTCGCCCGGTGAGAGGGGGCGCCGGCCGTCGCTGCTGCCGTCGCGGTGGGCGTGCCGCTCTCGCCGTCCCAGGCGCGGTTCCAGGCGAACTGGTCCCGCCAGTCCGCGCCCAGGGTGTGCGCCGCGGTGGGGGTGGACGCGGTGGACGCAGCCCCGCTGCCCGGCCAGTAGTCGACACAGGCCATGGCGGCGGACGGCACGCCCACGGTCGCCACGGCGACGGCGGCTATGACTATCCGCCGGAACTGCTTGCTCTTGCGATGCCTTGCCATGCGTGACCTCACTCGGTAGTCGCGGAGCGCCCTAGTGCGGCTGGCTCTGCGCGGACTCCGCTTCTGCGAGCGCGGAGACGTCCTGCCGGTCGACATTCTTAGGACGTCCTCACATAGGGCGCAAAGGGCGCGTGCACCCCCTCGCTACTACCTCGCTTCGTAGGCTTTGAGGGTCCTTGTCGCGGGCGTAGGGGCGTGCTGACCGTGCGTCCGTGGCGCCCTTCGCGCGCCTGTCGACACGTCAGAAAGCCTCAAGAGCAGGACGGTGGGGGCGTACGCCGAGCGGGTGGATCTCCATGGCTTCGGGCGGAATGCCCGCTTGGACCAAGGCGGACAAATCTCATATGTCGCCAGAGCGGCATCTACTACCCGGCATGGTTGGTACCGGGGGCCCGGGTGACGCATGTCACGGAACCAGGTCTTCCGGTTCTGGCCGGACCCCGTCCGGCGCTCGACGCGTTCCTGCCAAGCCTGCGCGTGCTTTCAGGTGACCTCACCGCCTGTCTCCGCGGCCGAGCGGCCCGGCAACCCCGACCATCGCAGTCGGCGGGGACGCACTCGCCCGCACCTCGCCCTCCGGGAGGCAGTTGTGCACATCCTGCTCGTGGCCGACGGGTTCAACAGCCTCACGCAGCGTGTCCATGCCGAACTGCGGGATCGCGGTCACACCGTGTCGGTGGAGCTCGCGCTGCCCGGCCGGTCCCTGCCGGAGGCCGTCCGGCGGCACGCGCCGCAGCTCGTCCTGGCGCCGATGCTGAAGACGGCCATTCCCCGGGAGGTGTGGTCGGCGCACACCTGCCTGATCGTGCATCCGGGTCCGGTCGGGGACCGGGGTCCGTCCTCGCTCGACTGGGCGATCCACGAGGGCGCCGACCGATGGGGTGTGACGGTCCTCCAGGCAGAGGAGGAGATGGACGCCGGTGACGTGTGGGCGTCCGTCTCCTGCCCGCTGCCCGCGGTGGGCAAGAGCGACCTGTACCGAAACGAGATCGCCGACGCCGCCCTCGCGGCCGTCCTGCTCGCGGTGGACCGCTTCGTGAGCGGAACCCATGTGCCGCTCAGCCAGCGGGACCCCGACGGAGGCGGCCTGACGGAGGCCGTCCCCGCGTCCGCGGCGGAGGCCGTCCCCGACTCTGCGGCCGAAGCCCTCCCTCCGTCCGTGGCGCAAGACGCCCCCGCTTCCGCGGTGGAAGTCCTCCCCGCCTCCGCGGCGCAAGCCCGCCCCGCCTCCGTGGCGGAAACCGTCCCCCCGTCCGCACGCGCCGGCCTGCCCGGGCTTCCGGCCGCCATGGTCGTCCCGCCGCGCGCTCGTCCCTACCTGGACCAGAGCGTCCGGCGCATCGACTGGTGCGCGGACGACACGTCGACCGTCGTGCGCAAGCTGCGGGCCGCGGACTCGCGGCCCGGGGTGCTGGACGTGCTGCTCGGCGGCGAGTGGTACCTCCACGGCGGTCACCCCGAGACGGGGCTGCGCGGTCGCCCGGGCGAGCTGCTGGCCACCAGGGCCGAGGCGGTGTGCCGGGCGACGAAGGACGGCGCCGTGTGGATCCCCGAACTGCGGCCCCGCCGTCGGCCGGGCGGGCCGCGCACCTTCAGGCTGCCCGCCGTGCAGGCCCTCGGCGACCGGCTGCCCGCGCTGCCGGAGGTGCCCGCGCCCCCGTTGTCGTCCGCGCGGGCGCACCACGGCACCTGGACGGACATCCGTTACCGCGAGGACGGCGAGACGGGGTTCCTGTCGTTCTCCTTCCCGGGCGGCGCGATGAGCACCGGGCAGTGCCGCCGGCTGCTCGCCGCCTACCGGGAGGTCCGCGAGCGGCCGACCACGGTGCTCGTGCTCGGCGGCCGACGGGACTTCTTCTCCAACGGCATCCACCTCAACGTCATCGAGGCCGCCGCCGACCCCGCCGCCGAGTCCTGGGCGAACATCAACGCCATCGACGACCTGGTGGAGGCGGTGCTCACCACGACGGACCGGCTGGTGGTCGCCGCCGTGGCGGGCAACGCGGCGGCGGGCGGCGTGATGCTCGCGCTGGCGGCCGACGAGGTGTGGTGCCGTTCCGGCGCGGTCCTGAACCCGCACTACCGGCTGATGGGTCTGTACGGCTCGGAGTACTGGACGTACACGCTGCCGCGTCGGGTGGGCCCCGCCACGGCCGGGCGGATCATGAGCGAGGCGCTGCCGATGAGCGCCGTGGGCGCCCGGCGCGTGGGCCTCGTGGACCAGGTGCTCGAGTGCGCTCCGGAGGACTTCCCGGCGCGGGTCGGCGCCCTGGCGGCCCGGCTGGCGTCCCTGCGGGGCACCGGGGCGCGCATCGCCGCGAAGAAGGCGGAGGCGGAACGCCGGGAGGGCGTGGCGCCACTGGCCGGCTTCCGGGAGCGGGAGCTGGCCCGGATGCGACGCACGTTCGAAGACCCTGACGCTCCCTACCACGCGCTGCGTCGCGCGTTCGTCCGCAAGGAGGGCCCGCTGCGTTCATGACATCACCGTCACCGGAACGGCCCACGCAGACGATCCATCGGGTCCGGATCGCTGGTAGCAAGAAGAGTGATGGTCGAAATATAGGTCTTTGTTCCTCAACGCCACGAGGAGGCGGTCCCATGACTGCAGCAACGCCGCACCCGGTCGACGCTGCGGACGGCGGAAGCGCGCCCGCAGACGAGGCACCCACGATCCACATCCTCTGGATCAACGCAGGGCTGAGCTGTGACGGCGACTCGGTCGCGCTGACGGCCGCCATGCAGCCGAGCATCGAGGAGATCGTGCTCGGCGTGCTGCCGGGCCTGCCGAAGATCCAGGTGCACTGGCCGCTGATCGACTTCGAATGCGGTCCGGTCGGCGGCGCGGACACGTTCATCGAGTGGTTCTTCAAGGGGGAGCGGGGCGAGATCGACCCGTTCGTGCTCGTCGTCGAGGGGTCCATCCCCAACGAGGCGATCAAGCCCGAGGGTTACTGGTGCGGCTTCGGCGACGACCCGGAGACCGGTCAGCCGATCACGACCAGCGAGTGGATCGACCGGCTGGCCCCGAAGGCGCTCGCGGTCGTCGCCATCGGCACCTGCGCCACCTACGGCGGCATCCACGCCATGGCGGGCAACCCGACCGGTGCCATGGGCGTGCCCGACTACCTCGGCTGGGACTGGAAGTCGCAGGCCGGCATCCCCATCGTGTGCGTGCCCGGCTGTCCGATCCAGCCCGACAACTTCTCCGAGACGCTCACGTACCTCCTCTACCAGGCCGCCGGTGCCGCCCCGATGATCCCCCTGGACGACAAGCTCCGTCCGGCCTGGCTGTTCGGCGCCACCGTGCACGAGGGCTGCGACCGCGCCGGCTACTACGAACAGGGACAGTTCGCCGAGACGTACGACTCGCCGAAGTGCCTGGTCAAGCTCGGCTGCTGGGGTCCGGTCGTCAAGTGCAACGTGCCCAAGCGCGGCTGGATGAACGGCATCGGCGGCTGTCCGAACGTCGGCGGCATCTGCATCGCCTGCACCATGCCCGGTTTCCCCGACATGTTCATGCCCTTCATGGACGAACCGCCCGGGGCCAGGGTCTCCAGCACGGCGAGCGGCGCGTACGGCGCGGTGATCCGCAAGCTGCGGTCCGTCACGGCCAGGACCGTGGACAAGGAGCCCAAGTGGCGTCAGACCGGGGAGCGCATCACCACCGGCTACCGGCCGCCGTGGTGACCCCCCGCCCCACGTGAGCTCCCGCCCCATATGAGCCGTCGGTCCACGTGAGCCCCCGGTCCATGTGGGTCACCGATCCACGCAGCCCCCCGACCCGACCCACCTCCCCCCACATCCGCGCGCGACGAAGGGCACGGCACACCGAGATGGCACCGACGACGAAAGCGGCCGGCGACGGCACCGGCCTGGTGGAGATGGCCTGGGACCCGATCACCCGGATCGTGGGCAGCCTGGGCATCCACACCAAGATCGACTTCAAGCAGAAGCGGGTCGCGGAGTGCTACAGCACCTCGTCGGTCTTCCGCGGCTACAGCGTCTTCATGCGCGGCAAGGACCCGCGCGACGCGCACTTCATCACCAGCCGGATCTGCGGCATCTGCGGTGACAACCACGCCACCTGCTCGGTGTACGCCCAGAACATGGCGTACGGCGTGAAGCCCCCGCACCTCGGTGAGTGGATCCTCAACCTCGGTGAGACCGCGGAGTACATGTTCGACCACAACATCTTCCAGGAGAACCTGGTCGGGGTCGACTACTGCGAGAAGATGGTCAAGGAGACCAACCCCGGTGTCCTGGAGCTGGCCGAGCGCACCGAGGCCCCGCACGCCGGCGAGCACGGCTACCGCACGATCGCCGACATCATGCGCTCGCTCAACCCCCTCGAGGGAGAGTTCTACCGCGAGGCCCTCCAGGTCAGCCGCTACACCCGGGAGATGTTCTGCCTGATGGAGGGGCGCCATGTGCACCCCTCCACGCTCTACCCGGGCGGCGTCGGCACGATCGCCTCCGTACAGCTCTTCACGGACTACCTCAGCCGCCTGATGCGGTACGTCGAGTTCATGAAGCGCGTGGTGCCGCTCCACGACGACCTGTTCGACTTCTTCTACGAGGCACTGCCCGGCTACGAGGAGGTCGGCCGGCGACGCGTGCTGCTCGGCTGCTGGGGTGCGCTGAACGACCCCGAGTACTGCGACTTCACGTACGCCAACATGACGGACTGGGGCCGGCGGATGTTCGTCACGCCCGGTGTCGTCGTCGACAACAAGCTGGTCACCAACGACCTCACCGAGATCAACCTCGGCATCCGCATCCTGCTGGGCAGCTCCTACTACGAGGACTGGCAGGGCCAGGAGCAGTTCGTCACGCACGACCCGCTCGGCAACCCGGTGGACCCGCGCCACCCGTGGAACCAGCACACCATCCCCGCCCCGCAGAAGCGGAACTTCGACGACAAGTACAGCTGGGTGATGTCGCCGCGCTGGTTCGACGGCAAGGACCACCTCGCCCTGGACACCGGCGGCGGCCCCCTCGCCCGCCTGTGGTCCACCGCCCTGTCGGGGCTCGTCGACATCGGCGGCGTCAAGGCCACCGGGCAGAGCGTGGTCATCACCCTGCCGCGCACCATGACCAAGCCGGAGACCACCTTCGAGTGGAAGATCCCCCCGTGGTCCAACGCGCTGGAACGCAACCGCGCGCGCACCTACTTCCAGGCGTACTCCGCCGCCGTCGCCCTGCACTGCGCGGAGCAGGGGCTCGCGGAGGTCCGGGCCGGACGGACCCAGACCTGGGAGAAGTTCGAGGTCCCGGACGAGAGCATCGGCTGCGGCTTCACCGAGGCGGTCCGCGGTGTGCTCTCCCACCACATGGTGATCCGCGACGGCAAGATCGCCAACTACCACCCGTACCCGCCCACCCCGTGGAACGCCAGCGTCCGCGACTCCTACGGCACCCCGGGGCCGTACGAGGACGCGGTCCAGAACACCCCGATCTTCGAGGAGAACCCCCCGGAGAACTTCAAGGGCATCGACATCATGCGGGCCGTCCGCAGCTTCGACCCCTGCCTGCCGTGCGGCGTCCACATGTACGTGGGCGGCGGCAAGACCGTGCAGAAGATGCACGTGCCCACCGGACTGAGCGGACTGGGCGGTTGAGCGCGGTGACGTCGACGGACGCGCTGCCGTCGACGAACGCGACGAACGCGACGACCAGGGTGAGCGCCGAGCAGACCGGTCGCCGGGTCGAGGAGGTGCTGGACCGGCTGGCGGCCACCGGGGACCGTGCCGCCGCCGAGGCGGCCGAGGAACTCGTCAGGTCCCTCATGGACTTCTACGGCGCCGGGCTGGCCCGGATCGTCCGGCTGCTGTCGGCGAACGGGAGCCGGCCCCCCGGGGGCGAACCCCTGGCGGCCCTGCTCGGCGACGAACTAGTGGCGAGCCTGCTCGTCCTGCACGAGCTGCATCCCGAGGACCGGGACACCCGTATCGCCCGCGCGCTGGACAGCGTCCGGGAACAAGCCCTGGAGGTCGCGGGCTTCGACGAGGCGACCGGCACGCTGGAGCTGCGGTCCACCGCGGCGGACTCGGGCTGCGGCTGCGCCTCCGGCGGCGGATCCGCGCGGCAGGCCGTCGAGGACGCGCTCGCCTGCTTCGCGCCGGAGGTGCGGGCGGTCGACATCCGCACCGCCCCCGCGGGACCGCCCCTGCTCCAGATCGGCAAGGGCCCGAGCGGCGCCCCCACGGCGGCGAGGACACCGTGAGCGCACCCCACGACGGCTCCGGCGGTCTGCGCAGATTCCTGACCGAGCGGCCGCCCCGCCCCGAGCGGTGCGAACTGTGCGCGGTGGCGGTGCCCGAGGAGGACCACCGCCACCTGGTCGACATCGAGAAGCGGGCCCTGGTCTGCGCCTGCGCCGGCTGCGCCCTGCTGATGGAGCGGCCGGGCGCGGCCGCCGGCCGCTTCCGGGCGGTCCCGGACCGCTACCTCACCGACCCCGACCACCACCTCGACGAGGCCGCGTGGGAGGCGCTCCAGATCCCGGTCGGCGTCGCCTTCTTCTTCCGCAACGCGGCGCTCGACCGGCTGGTCGCCCTCTACCCGAGCCCGGCCGGGGCCACCGAGAGCGAACTCGAACCGGCGGTCTGGACGTCCGTCCTCGGCGACAGCCGCATCGCCGGACTGCTCGAACCCGACGTGGAGGCCCTGCTGCTGCGGCGCGTCCACGGCCGGTGCGAGAGCTACCTCGTACCCATCGACGTCTGCTACGAACTGGTGGGCCGCATGCGGCTGTTGTGGCAGGGCTTCGACGGCGGGGCGGAGGCCCGCGCCGCCCTGGACACCTTCTTCGCCCAGATCGCGCTCCGTGCCAGGCCGGTGAGCCGGGCCGGGACGCACGCGACCGAGACGTCCGCGAGCGAGCCGTGCGCGGCCGAGGCGGGCCGACCGTGACGGAGTTCTCGTTCGCCTGCACCGGCGTACGCGCCGACCGGTACGCCGCCGGACCGACCCTCGTCTTCCGGCTGCGCGTCACCGCGTCCGGCGGCGCCCGCGTGCACGCCCTCGCGCTGCGCTGCCAGATCCGCATCGAACCCGCCCGGCGCGGTTACGAGCCCGCCGAGGCCGACGGCCTGAAGGACCTCTTCGGCGAGCGCTCGCGCTGGGGAAGCACCCTCCAGCCGGTGCAGTTCGCCCAGGTCCCGGTGATGGTGCCCGGTTTCACCGGCGAGACCGAGACGGATCTCGTCGTGCCCTGCACCTACGACCTGGACGTCGCCGCGAGCCGCTATCTGGACGCGCTCGACGGCGGCGAGGTCCCGCTGCTGATGCTCTTCTCCGGCACGGCGTTCACCGGCACCGGAGGATTCCGGGTCGAGCCCGTGCCCTGGGACCGGGAGGCGTCCTTCCGGATGCCGGTCACGGTCTGGCGGGAGATGGTCGAACAGCACTTCCCCGGCTGCGGCTGGATCCGGCTGCCCCGCGACACCATGGACGCGCTGCTCGCCTACCGCTCCCGCCACGCCCTGCCCTCCTGGGAGGCGACCCTGCGGGCACTGCTCGACGCCGGCGCGACCGCCCACCCACCCGGCACGGACCCGCCTCGCACGGACCCGCCTCGCACGGACCCGCCCCGAACGGACGGTTTCCGTGCGGACGGCTTCCGTACGGACACCGTCCCCGCCGATCCGTTCGCGGCGCTGACCCGAAGCACCGGAAGGACCGCCCCGTGACCGTGACCGCCTTCACCCCGGCCACCGAGGAACGGTTCGCCCTGGCCCGGCAGGTCGCCGACGCCGTCCTCTTCGAGGGCTACGTCCTCTACCCGTACCGCGCCTCGGCGGCGAAGAACCGGCTGCGCTGGCAGTTCGGGGTGCTGGTGCCGCCCGCCTGGGGCGCCGAGTGCGAGGAGCACGAGTTCCAGCACACCGAATGCCTGATGGAGCCGAAGGCGGGCGCGACCCTGTCGGTCGAGCTGCGCTTCCTGCACGCCAGGCGGCGGACCGTGCAGCGGCTGAACCCGGACGGCGGCTTCGAGACGGTTCCCGAACTGAGCCTGGACGACCGCGTCCTGGTCCCCTGGGACGAGGGGGCCGAGGAGCACGTCGAGGTCGTCGCCGCGGTCGACGACCTCCTGGGCGACGGCGTCACGGCCCCCTTCACCCGGCCCGCCCGCGAGGAGACCGAGCCGGTGCTCGACGCGACGGGTCGCACCGTCGGCCGGCTGGTGCGCCGGTACGAGCGGGTCGACGGCGTCGTACGGCTGTCCGCCTGCGAACTCGACGGCCCCTACCGGACGCTGCGGCTGACCGCCGTGGTCGAGAACACCAGCGACTGGACACCCCCGGACGGGCGGACCGCCGACCGGGAGGCCGCGCTGCCGCACTGCCTGGTCGCCGCCCACCTGCTGATGGGCCTGAGCGCCGGGTCGTTCCTGTCCATGACGGACCCGCCGGAGTGGGCGAGGGGCGCGGTCGCGTCCTGCCGCAACCTGCACACCTGGCCGGTGCTCGCCGGCGAACCGGGCCGCGCGGACCTGGTGCTGTCCTCACCGATCATCCTGGACGACCATCCCGCGATCGCCCCGGAGAGCCCGGGAGCGCTGTACGACGCCACCGAGATCGACGAGATCCTGGCGCTGCGCACCGCCGCCCTCACCGACGAGGAGAAACGGGAGGCCCGCGGCACGGACGAGCGGGCCGCCGCGGTCATCGACCTGGCCGACTCGATGCCCCCCGAGGTCCTGGAACGCCTGCACGGGGCGGTACGCGGCCTGCGCGAGGTGACCGGCTCCGGACCGGCGAACCCGGTCGGCGCCGCGGGCCCGGGATTCCCGGACGAGTTCGGCGTGCAGCGCCAGGACACGCCCTGGTGGGATCCGGCGAGCGACGCCGGTTTCGACCCGGCACGCGACCGCGTCGTGGTGGAGGGCCGCTCGCTCGGCGCGGGCAGCCGCGTACTGCTGCGGCCCGGCCTGCGGCGCACCGACGCCCAGGACCTGTTCCTCCAGGGCCGCAGCGCCAAGGTCGAGGCGGTCCTGCACGACGTGGACGGCGCGGTGCATCTGGCCGTCACGGTCGAGGGTGACCCGGGCGCCGACATCCGCCGTGAACAGGGCCGGTACCTGTACTTCCAGCCCGACGAGGTCACACCGCTGGAGGACCCCGCATGAACGCGCCCCCGGACCGGACCGGCGCACCGGACGGCAAGGTCCTGGTCGCCGGCATCGGCAACATCTTCCTCGGCGACGACGGCTTCGGGGTCGAGACCGTGCGCGCGCTCACCGGCAGCCGGCTGCCCGACCGTGTCGAGGTCGTGGACATCGGCGTACGGGGCGTGCATCTCGCCTACCAGGTCCTCGACGGCTACGACACCCTGATCCTGGTGGACGCCACCCGGCGCGGCGAGGCACCCGGAACCCTGTACCTGATCGAACACGACGGCGCGGCGGAGGAGGCGGCGCCGCCCGGTGCCGCGCTCGACGGGCACCGTATGACCCCCGACACCGTGCTCGCGCTGCTGGGGACCCTGTGCGCCGGAACCGGCGGCAGGCCGCCCCGGCGCACGCTGGTGCTCGGCTGCGAACCGGCCTCGGTGGAGGAGGGCATCGGCCTCAGTGCGCCGGTGGCCGCCGCCGTGCCGGAGGCCGTCCGGCTGATCGAAGAGTTGCTGCGGGCCGACGAGCCGGGAGAGTCCGCGCCGCGGGCCACGGTCGGCGAAGCCGCGAAGTGAGGAGACAACCATGCTGAAGACCCTTGTCTGTGGCGCGGCCGCGGCCGTCGTCGCCGCCGTCCTCGTGCAGTCCCTGCCGGACATCAGGCGCTACCTGCGCATGCGCGCCATGTGATCCGGTGCCCTCCCGGCCGGCCCTCTTCCAGTCGGCTGCCGGGAGGGCACCGGCGCGCGTTGCGGCGAACGGCGTACCCGCCCGGCCGGCGACGGCGTGCCGGGCCGCGTCCCCCGGACGGCTCCTCTCTAATGAGGACGGCGGACGCTCCGCCCGACGGGCCGGTCGACCCCCTGGCGGTCGGCGGCGGTCGGCGCGGACCGGCCCGGGCGGAGGGAGACCGGTGCACGAGATGTCCATCGCGCTGGCGGTGATCGGCCAGGTGGAGGAGGCGGCCGAGCGGGCCGGTGACGTCACGGCCGTGCGCTCGGTACGGCTCCTGGTGGGCGAACTGGCCGGCGTCGTGCCCGACGCCCTGGCCTTCTGCTTCGAACTGGCCTGTGCCGGGACCGTACTCGAAGGCGCCGAACTGGTCACCGAGACGGTCCCGGGAAGGGCCCGCTGTACGCCGTGCGCGCACGAATGGGCCGTCGGCATCCCGCCCCTGCTGAGCTGCCCGCAGTGCGGCGGAGCCGGCACCGACCTCCAGGCGGGCCGTGAGCTACAGATCGCCGCCGTGCACTGGGACGACGGCACGACGTCCGCACGGGCCCGCGAACCGATCCCCGAGGAGCGCTGAACCATGTGCCGTGTGGTCGACCTGAGACAGGCCGTACTGGCGAAGAACGACGCGGGCGCGCAGGCCCTGCGCGCCGAACTGACCGCGCGCGGGACCGCGGTCGTCAACATCCTCTCCAGCCCCGGCAGCGGCAAGACCGCCCTGCTGGAACGTGAGCTGCTGCTCGCGCGCGAGCGGTCGGTGCCCGTGGCGGCGCTCACCGCCGACCTCGCCACCGAGAACGACGCCGTACGGCTCGCCCGCTCGGGCGTACCGGTCAAGCAGGTCCTCACCGACGGGCTGTGCCACCTGGAGTCCGCGATGCTCGCCGGACACCTGCGCGGCTGGCTGCCCGACGACACCCGACTGCTGTTCGTGGAGAACGTCGGCAATCTCGTCTGCCCCGCCTCCTACGACCTCGGCGAGACACTGCGCGTCGTCCTCGCCTCCGTCACCGAGGGCGAGGACAAGCCGCTGAAGTACCCCACCGCCTTCGGCCTCGCCCAGTTGGTGGTCGTCACCAAGACCGACCTCGCCGAGGCCGTCGACTTCGACGAGGCGGCGTTCCGCGCCCATGTCGAGCGGGTCAACCCCGGCGTCGAGGTCGTGCTGACCTCCGCGCGGCACGGCCGGGGAGTCGGCGCCATGCTCGACCGGGCGCTGGCGGTGGCGGACGGCGCGCCCCCGCACGTCCCGGTGATGGCCCGCACCGCCGACGCGCACACCCACGCCCATGCGCACCCGCACGCGCAGTCGCTTCAGGAGGGCCACACGCACGAGCACCCGCCCGGCCACAGCCACGGCCAGACCGGCACCCACGCCCACGCCCGTCCCGGCGCCCATGCCGACGCCGTGCCCCGCACCCACCCGTGAGCGCACCACCGTCCGCGCCCGCGCTCGCCGGTGACCGGCCGCAGCGCCGCCGCGTCACCGTCCGCGGAGTGGTCCAGGGCGTCGGCTTCCGGCCCTACCTCTACACCCTCGCCACCGCGCTCGACCTGACCGGCCATGTCACCAACACCCCGGAGGGCGTGGTCGCCGAGGTCGAGGGGACCCCCTCGGCAGTCGCCTCCTTCTGCGAGCGGATCGCCGCCCAGGCGCCACCGCTGGCCCGGGTGGAGTCCGTCGACCACCAGGAGGTGCCCGCCACCGGCGGCGGCGCGTTCACCATCCTGGCCTCCCACACCGAAGGACCCGCCCGCACCCTGGTCTCGCCCGACACCGCCACCTGCGCCGACTGCCTGCGCGAACTGGCGGACCCGGCCGACCGCCGCCACCGCCACCCGTTCGTCAACTGCACCCACTGCGGACCGCGGTTCACGATCGTCACCGGTGTGCCGTACGACCGGGCCCACACCACCATGGCGGACTTCGCGATGTGCGCCGACTGCGCCCGGGAGTACGCCGATCCGGCCGACCGCCGCTTCCACGCCCAGCCGGTCGCCTGTCCCGCCTGCGGGCCCCGGCTGCGCCTGCTCGTCCCGGCCGGGGCACCCGGCGGCCCGCCGCGGCCCGCCGCCGGGACGGACCCGGTGGTCGACGCCCGCGCGCTCCTGGTGGCCGGAGCCGTCCTCGCGGTGAAGGGCCTGGGCGGCTACCACCTCGCCTGCGACGCCACGAACCCCGACGCGGTCGCGACGCTGCGCCGCCGCAAGGCCCGCGGCGACAAACCGTTCGCCGTCATGGCCCGGACGGTGGACGACATCGCGCACCTCGTCCGGCTGGGACCCGAGGAACGGGCCCTGATCGAGGGCGCCGCCCGGCCCGTCGTACTGCTGCGCCGACGGCCAGGGCCCGACCCGCAGTCGCGGCCGGGCGAGGCGCGGCCGGCCGCCGCCGTCGCGCCCGGCAGCCCGGACCTCGGCGTGCTGCTTCCCTACACGCCCGTGCACCACCTGCTGCTCGGTCTGCCGGGCGATCCCGACGGCCCCCGGCTGCTCGTCATGACCAGCGGCAACGTGGCCGGTGAGCCGATCGTCACCGACGACGCCGAGGCGCTGCGCCGGCTGGCGCCGCTGGCCGACGCCTGGCTCACCCACGACCGGCCGATCCAGACGCCGTGCGACGACTCCGTCGTACGGATCTGCGACGGCGAGCCGCTGGTGATCCGGCGCGCCCGCGGCTACGCGCCGCTGCCCGTGCCGCTCCCGGTGCCCGTACGGCCCGCCCTCGCCGTGGGCGGCGACCTGAAGAACGCGTTCTGTCTCGGCGAGGACCGCAGGGCCTGGCTGTCCGCGCACATCGGCGACATGGACGACCTGAGCACCCAGCGGACCTTCGAACGGGCCACGGCGCACCTGGAGTCGATCACCGGGGTACGGCCGGAACTGCTGGCGGCCGACCGGCATCCCGGCTACCGCTCGGCCGGCTGGGCCGATCGCAACGCGCGCGGGCGGACCGTCGTACGCGTCCAGCACCACCACGCCCATGTCGCCGCCGCCATGGCCGAACACGGACTGGACGGCGGCCGCCGGGTGATCGGCGTCGCCTTCGACGGCACCGGGCACGGCGACGACGGCGCGGTGTGGGGCGGCGAGATCCTGATCGCGGACTACGACGGCTTCACCCGGTTCGGCCATCTCGCCCAGGTCCCGCTGCCCGGCGGCGACACCGCGGTGCGCCGCCCGTACCGCATGGCGCTCGCCCATCTGCGTGCGGCCGGCCTCGCCTGGTCGGCCGACCTGGCCTGCGTCGCCGCCTGCCCGGCGGACGAACGGCGGGTCCTGGAGCGGCAGTTGGAGCGTGGACTGAACTGTGTTCCCACCTCCAGCATGGGCCGGCTCTTCGACGCCGTGTCCTCGCTCCTGGGGGTGTGCCACCGGTCCGGTTACGAGGCGCAGGCCGCCGTCGAGCTGGAGGCCGCCGCCGTACGGGCGTCCGAAGAGGACACCACCGCCTACGCGTTCGCCCTGCGCCCCCGGACACCCGACGACGGCCCGTACGGCTTGTACGACGGTGGCTCGCGCAGCGGGTACGACGACGGTACGGGCGGTGGCGGCACGGACGGCGACGGCGTGCTGCACGCCGATCCCACGCCCGTCCTCGCGCGCATCGTCGAGGAGTTGCGGGCGGGCGTGGACGCCGGTGTCGTGGCGGCCCGCTTCCACCGGGCGGTGGCCGCCCTCGTGCACACGAGCTGTGTCCGGGCCCGCGCCCGGCACGGGCTCGACACGGTCGCCCTGACCGGCGGGGTGTTCGCCAACACCCTGCTGTCCTCGGCCTGTTCGGCCCTGCTGCGTGCGGACGGCTTCACGGTCCTGCGCCACCGCCTGGTCCCGCCCGGCGACGGCGGACTGGCGCTCGGCCAGCTCGTGGTGGCCGCCCGCGCCAGGGCCCGGCCCCACGACACCGACGGGTGAGCGTCCGGCCGCCCGCACCGTCGGCCGGACGACTCCCCGTCATCTCAGCCCAATTGTCCGACACCACCGGATCGTTGCCCCGGCAGCCCCGGGCGACGCGAACGACCCACAGCGAGGAGAGGCCCATGTGCCTGGCGGTACCCGGCCGAGTGCTGGACATCGAGGAACGCGACGGCACCCGGATGGCCAACGTCGACTTCGGCGGCGTGGTCAAGGAGGTGTGCCTGGAATACCTGCCCGACCTCCAGGTCGGCGAGTACGCCATCGTCCACGTCGGGTTCGCCCTGCAACGGCTGGACGAGGAGTCGGCGAAGCGGACGCTGGAGCTCTTCGGCACCCTCGGCATGCTCCAGGAGGAGTTCGGCGACCCCTGGGAGGCTGCGGCGGGCGCGGCCGCCCCGATCGAGGCCGGCGGGCACGTCATCGAGGAGACGCGGAAGTGAAGTACATCGACGAGTTCCAGGACCCCGAGCTGGCCCGCAGGCTCCTCGACGACATCCATGCCACGGTGACCCGGCCGTGGGCCCTGATGGAGGTGTGCGGCGGACAGACCCACACCATCATCCGCCACGGCATCGACCAACTCCTCCCGGACGAGGTCGAACTGATCCACGGGCCGGGCTGTCCCGTCTGCGTCACCCCGCTGGAGGTCATCGACAAGGCACTGGAGATCGCCTCCCGCCCCGAGGTGATCTTCTGCTCCTTCGGCGACATGCTGCGGGTCCCCGGAACCGGACGTGACCTGTTCCAGGTGCGCGGCGAGGGCGGCGACGTACGCGTGGTCTACTCGCCGCTCGACGCGCTGCGGATCGCCCGGCAGAACCCCGACCGCCAGGTCGTGTTCTTCGGCATCGGCTTCGAGACGACCGCGCCCCCCAACGCCATGACGGTCCATCAGGCCCGAGAACTCGGCATCCGCAACTTCAGCCTGCTGGTGTCGCACGTACGGGTGCCGCCCGCCATCGAGGCGATCATGCGGTCCCCGAGCTGCCGGGTCCAGGGCTTCCTCGCCGCCGGTCACGTGTGCAGCGTGATGGGCGTGGGGGAGTACCCGGAGCTGGCCGAACGCCACCGGGTGCCGATCGTCGTCACCGGGTTCGAGCCGCTCGACATCCTGGAAGGGGTACGCCGTACCGTCCGCCAGCTGGAGCGCGGCGAACACACCGTGGACAACGCCTACGCCCGCGCCGTCCGCCCCGAGGGCAACGCGGCCGCCCGGGCCATGCTGGAGGACGTCTTCGAGGTAACCGACCGCGCCTGGCGCGGCATCGGCGTCATCCCCGACAGCGGCTGGCGGCTGTCCGCGAAGTACCGGGCCTACGACGCCGAGCACCGGTTCGCCGTCACCGGCATCCGCACCCTCGAACCGAAGGAGTGCCGCAGCGGCGAGGTCCTGCAAGGACTCCTCAAGCCGCACGAGTGCGAGGCCTTCGGCACCCTGTGCACCCCCCGCACCCCGCTCGGAGCCACCATGGTCTCCAGCGAGGGCGCCTGCGCCGCGTACTACCTCTACCGGCGACTGGACATCCCCACCGCTGCCCGGGAGGCGAGCCCCGTTGTCTGAGATCACCCTCGACCCCGAGACCTGGAGCTGCCCCGCCCCCGTGCGCGAGCGGCCCCGGATCGTCATGGGCCACGGCGGCGGCGGGGCGCTCTCCGCCGAGCTGGTACGGGACATCTTCGCGCCCGCCTACGGGGGTGCGGCCCTCGCGGGCATGGGCGACGCCGCGGCGCTCACCCTGGGCGGCGTACGGCTGGCGTTCTCCACCGACACCTTCGTGGTGCGGCCGCTGTTCTTCCCCGGCGGCAGCATCGGAGACCTGGCCGTCAACGGCACCGTCAACGACCTCGCGATGAGCGGCGCCCGCGCCGCCTACCTCTCCTGCGGGTTCGTCCTGGAGGAGGGCGTCGAGCTGGAGGTGGTCGACCGGGTGGCCAAGGCCCTGGGCGCCGCGGCGCGGGCCGCGGGCGTCGAGGTGGCGACCGGCGACACCAAGGTGGTGGAGGCGGGCCACGGCGACGGGATCTTCGTCAACACCGCGGGCATCGGCCTGATCCCGGCGGGCGTGGACCTGCGGCCGCAGCGGGTCGTGCCCGGTGACGTCGTGATCGTGAGCGGCGGGATCGGCGTCCACGGCGTGGCGATCATGAGCGTCCGGGAGGGCCTGGAGTTCGGCGTGGAGCTGGAGAGCGACTGCGCGGCGCTGGGCTCGCTGGTCGAGGCGATGCTCGCGGTCACCCCGGACCTGCACGTGCTGCGCGATCCCACCCGCGGCGGACTGGCGGCCGCGCTCAACGAGATCGCGGCGGCCTCCGGTACGGGCGTGGTCCTCCGGGAGCGCGACGTGCCCGTCCCGCCGACCGTCGCCAACGCCTGCGCCATCCTGGGCCTGGACCCCATGTACGTCGCCAACGAGGGCAAGCTGGTCGCCTTCGTCCCGCGCGAGAACGCCGACGCGGTCCTCGCGGCCATGCGAGCCCACCCGCTGGGCGCGGGCGCGGCGATCATCGGCGAGGCCGTCGAGGAACACCCCGGCATGGTGGTGGCCCGCACCCCGCTGGGCGGCACCCGCGTGGTCGACCTGCCGATCGGGGAACAGCTGCCTCGCATCTGCTGACGCGGACCCGCCTTCACCGGGTGGCCCCGGCCGTCGGGGGTGCCACCCGGTTCCCCGCTCCCGCGCGCGGACGGCGGGTACGTGACCTCGTACCGCAGCGGTGCGGCGACAACCGGGTCACCTGCGCGCCGGCACCGCCGGAGCCGGGCGGGCGCGCACCCAGCCGAACACCACCACCGAGCACAGGGCCGCGAGGGCGCACCAGGTCGAGACGAACTCCAGGCGCCACAACGCCCAGCAGACCGCCGCGCCGACGCCGACCAGGACGCCCAGCACCAGCAGCCGCCGGTCGCCGGACAGCAGCAGCGAGCCCACGGTGGCCAGGAGATAGCCCACGACGAGCACGGGCGCGCGGGTCGGACCGAGTGCGTAACCGACCGTGTGACCGCGGATCTCGGCCGTCACGGTTCCGGTGGCCAGGGCGTACGCGAGGGCCGCGGCGGTGAGCACCCCCGCGACGAGGGGCAGGACCAGGCGCCGGCGGGCGGCCGGCGAGGCGGCGCACAGCACCGCGGCCGGCATCCACAGCGCCAGCAGGGGCATCGCGATGACGGCCCAGACGACCGTGGCGGGTCCGCCGCCCCCGCCCGCGTGCCAGACCGACGCCTCCACGAGCTGATGCGCTCCGAGCAGCAACGGCAGCGCGGCCAGCGGCAGTTCCCGGACGTCGCGGACCCGCGCCACACAGGCCGCCCCGACCGCCGCGATCCCGGCGCCCGCCACGAGGTCGGCCGTCGCGCTCCAGCACATCAGGCCACCCCGGCTTCGTCGTCGGGTCCGTGCACTTCGGCGCAGGCCACGCTGTGTCTCTCCCCGGTGGAGGCGGGGGCGCCGATGACCGGCGGCCTTGAGGATGATTGGCTGGCCCAGGCCACCACACCACAACCCGGCACCGCCGGACCGCAGGAGGACCTCGCCACCATGAGCAGCCCCTACACGTACGAGTACAAGGTCGTCACCTTCCGGGAGTCGCTGATCGGCGACGCGCTGGACAGCGACAAGCTGGAGAAGGTTCTGAACAAGCACGCCGAGGACGGCTGGGCCCTCAAGGCCATCACCGCCGCCGACGTCAAGGGTCGCATAGGTCCTGGAGCCGTCGAGGGACTGCTGCTGACCTTCGAGCGTCCGCGCGGCTGACGGCCCCTGAAATCAGGGCTGTCGGGCCCGCCTCGGCGGTCGGCGCGATCACTGCGCCGACCGCCGAGCGCCGCTGACGACACGTCAGTCGTTCTCGTGGGCGGCGAACGGACCGCCGGTTCCGAAGGCCAGCTCGGCGAAGCGCTCGCCGATGCGCCGGTGGGCGGCCGGGCCCGGATGCAGCAGGTCGGGCAGCGGCAGTTCGGCGAAGTCCGCCTCGCCGTACAGGTCGAGACCGTCGAGATGGTGCAGATGAGGGTCGTCGGCCGCCCGCGCGGCCGTGATCCGGGCGAGTTCGTCCCGGATGACCCTGAGCGTCAGTTTCCCGGCGGCCCGCTCCGCGGGATCGCCGGCCGCCCGGAACGTCATCCTGCCGTCCTCGAAGTCCGGGAAGGTGGGCCCCGGCGTGTCCTCGTGCAGGGGGCAGTGGATGGGGGAGACGACCAGCAGCGGGGTGTTCGGGTGCCCTTCGCGGACGGTGTCGAGGAAGCCGTGGACCGCGGGGGTGAAAGCACGCAGCCGCATCAGGTCGGTGTTGACCAGATTGATGCCGATCTTGACGCTGATCAGGTCGGCGGGAGTGTCGCGCAGGGCGCGGGCGGTGAACGGGTCGAGCAGGGCGCTGCCGCCCAGCCCCAGGTTGATCAGCTCCACACCGGCGAGGGAGGCGGCGAGCGCGGGCCAGGTCGTGGTGGGGCTCTCGGCGTTGGAGCCGTGGCTGATCGAACTGCCGTGGTGCAGCCACACCTTGCGGCCCCGGTCCACCGCCGGCTCGACGGGCGCGTCCGTGCGTACGGCGATCAGTTCGGTGATCTCCGTGTACGGCAGCCAGATCTCGACGTCCTTCGCGCCGGACGGCAGTTCGCCGAACCGGACGCTGCCGACCGGGCCGGGCCGGGTCTCCCGGGTGCCGGTGGCCATGTCCACGCTCAGCACATTCCCGCCGGTCGCGACGGCCCGGCCGGCCGGACGGCCGTCGACGAGGAGGTCGTACACGCCGTCGGGGCGGGAGGGCAGGCCCGGATACTCCATCTTGGTGGGCAGCACGTCCAGCTCGACGGCGGTGGCCCGGGTACGGAAGACCAGCCGCACGCCGGACGGTTGCGCCTCCGCCATGGCGAGCTGCTCGTCGGAGCACTGCGCACGGGCGCGGGCGGGCAGCCGGTGCGGCAGCAGGCCCCGTTCGGTGTGCTCCAGTTCGAGGGCACCGCGTACGAGCTCCGCGGTGACAGGGGTGGTGATCCAGTCCGTCGTCCCGGCCGCCGCGGCGGATCCGGTGATGTCGTCACGCTCGGTGGTCATGATCGCAGCCTGCCAACCGGACGCCCGCTTCCGCAAATGTCTGCGGTGCGGCGAAGTCGTCTGCTCCTCGGACAGCCGACGAACCACCGATGAGTTCTGCCGACCGGGCAGGTCTACAGGACGTACGCCATTGAAACGCAGACTGGAGACCACCATGACCACTCCCGCCCACGCAGGCCGCATGCTGTTCGTGAACATGCCCGTCACGGACCTCGAACGCAGCAAGGAGTTCTTCGCGAAGCTCGGATTCGACTTCAACCCGAAGTTCACCGACGAGACCGCCGCCTGCATGCTGGTCGGCGAGCACGCCTTCGTCATGCTGCTCACCCGCGAGAAGTTCGCGCAGTTCTCGAAGCTGCCGATCGCCGATCCCCGCACGCACGCGCTGGCGCTGTACTGCTTCAGCGCGTCGTCCCGCGCCGAGGTCGACACGGTCAGCGCCGCCGCGCTCGCGGCGGGCGCCACGGAGGCGGACGGCGCGGAGGACTACGGCTTCATGTACTCGCGCAGCTTCTTCGACCTCGACGGCCACGGCTGGCAGGTCATGTGGATGGACCCGGCGGCGGTGGAACAGGGCCCCGAGGCGTTCGCGGCGTCCACGCAGGCCACCGACGCTCCGGTCTGAGGCTCCACGGACCGCCCTCGCGTGCCGGATCCGCGGCCTCGCGCCGCAGGGCATCGGCCGGCTCGGCGGGGGTAGTTGAGAGTTGCATTATTACAACTGAATCACCATCTTCACTGATCCCCCACATTTAACGGGCCTGAGTGGATAGTTTCACCTCTCACGTACCGAAACAGGGGGGTCCCGTGAGCTACTACCAGCCTCAGCCGCCGTTCCAGCCTCCGCCCGGACCGCCGGCCGTCCGTCCCGCACCGAAGTGGGCCCGCAAGCGATACGTACTCCCTGCCCTGGGCCTGGCGTTCATCATCGGCGCGGGCGGCGCCGGCGGCGACGACGAGAACACGAACGCGACGAAGTCGGTGGCGAGCGACAAGGTGCGGCCGACGGCTACGGCCACGGTCACGGTCACCGCGACGGCCACGGCGACGGAGACCGCGAAGCCGAAGCCCGCGCCGACGGTGACGAAGACGGTCAAGGTGAAGGTGACTGTCACCGCGCACGCAGCTGCCGCGGGGTCGGGAACGTCCGGCGGATCGTCGTCCGGCGGCGGGTCCAGCTCGTCGGGCGGCTCCACGTCTGCGGGCGGCGGCGCGACGGCTCTGTGCAATGACGGTACGTACTCGTACGCCGCGCACCATCAGGGGGCCTGCTCGCACCACGGCGGCGTTGACATCTTCTATCGATAGCCGACGTCTCAGGTGCGCGGTCGGCTTCCGGGGTTCCAGCTCTGAATGGTTGCATCCCCGGCCTGTCCGGGGGCGGCCCGGAGAACCGTCCGGGACCCAACCGGCGGCCGGGCTTCGTCGACGGCCGAGCGGTGACCTGCCGGCGCCGGCCGCGCAGGAAGCCTGGACGCCCTACGCCATCGAGGGTTCGCGGGGATCGGCTCGGGCTTCGGGCCGATCGGCGCCGACTGCTCGCCCGGGGGCGGGACGCACGGACGCGCGGCCGGCGGAACGGCTCGGGGGCGTGACCTCGTCCTTGTCGGGTCGATCACGGGTAGCGGCCGGCGTGAGCGAACGTGTGCTGCGCCTCGGCCGGTCACTGATGCGCGGCCTCGACCGCTGCTGTCCGCGGCTGTTGGTGTCAGCCGGTGGTGTCAGGATCGCGGGCCGGCTCCGCACGAGGCCACGTTGCCGACTCGCGCCCATAACGGACAGCGAAGAACACGAGTGCCGAGGCCTGCATGAATCGCAGGATCGCGTCGAGCAACTGGCCCGCTCCCGCCTCGGCGCGGACCTCGCCGACAGCCGGTACCCGGGGCGTTGTTACGAGCCGCACAGCGAGACGACCTTCTGCTCTTCCTCCGAGAGGCTCGGGGCGGGTGTGGGTGTGGGTGCGGAGCTCCCGGCTTCGCTCCGGCTCCCGGCGGCCTTCCGGCGCTCGCTCTCCTTCTTGCAGGCGGAGGCCTGCACGGACAGCTCCTGGACTTTCCTCCGGGCGTTCGGCAAGTCGCCCTCCGCGATCGTGTTCTCGACCAACTTCTGCTGGTAGGGCGGCAGGTACCTGAGTTCGATCTCGGGGTGGTCGTTCTCGACCTTCGACAACGACATCCAGGCCAGGTCCTGTTCGATGCCGCGGTAGAGCGCTACGTGGTCGCCGTTCGCCCCGACGTAGTACTGAGTCCGAGTCCACTGGTAGCAGCCGATGAGGCCGCCGACGAGGACTGTGAGGCCGATGCCGAGCGGGATCACTCTCTTGAGCGGCCAACGGACGCGGAGGCGTCGAGCGGCGGGCGCCGGGACCGGAGCGGCGGTGTCCGGCGGCCTGGCAGGCACAGGCGGGATCCACGGCAGGCCTGTCCGTGCGGCGGCCGCCGTGGACGGCACAGGGGCCCGGCCGAGTGGCTGGGGCGCAGGGCCTGTCGCGGGTGGTTCTGCCGGGCGGGGAGGGGTGTTGTCGGGGGCGGGCGGGAGCGGACGGCGTTGTCGGGGCCCGACGGGAGCGTGGTGTGTCCCGGGTGCTGCCGGGGCGGACGGCGCGGCCGGCGGTGAGGGGTGGGGCAGGTCGCTCGACGACGGCGGGGGTGGCCATGGTGGTGCGGAGGCATCCGGGGTCGCAAGGAAGGGATTGCGGGGAGTCTCGGGCTGCGTGGGGCCCGCATTCGGCGGTGTCGGAGGCAGGGTGTGGGGGATGGGGGTGGAGGCGTGCTCCTGGACGAACCGGGCGACCGGGGCGGGCATCCAGCCGGGCTCGTCGAGCCCTGGCGAGGCGGTGGAGGCCCGGCTGTCCTCGTCCGCGCCGTCCGTGCCGGTGAGTTGGTCGAGAAGGTGGGCCACGGTGGGGCGCCGCTCGGGCTGCTTGTCCAGGCAGGCGGCCACCACCTCGCGCAGTTCGGGCGGGAGGGCCTCCAGGTCGGGCGGTTCGTGGACGACGCGGTAGTGCAGGGCGTGCGGAGTGCCGGTGCCGAACGGGCCGACCCGGGTGGCGGTGCAGGCCAGCAGTACACCGAAGGAGAAGACGTCGCTGGCCGGCCCGACCGGCTGCCCGGTGATCTGCTCGGGAGACATGAAGCCGGGCGTGCCGATCGTCATGCCGGTGTGGGTCAGCACGCTGGCCTCGCCGGCCGCCGAGATCCCGAAGTCGATGACACGGGGGCCGTCGGCGGCCAGCAGTACGTTGGAGGGTTTGAGATCGCGGTGGACGATGCCGGCTGCATGGATCGCCTCCAGCGCCTCGGCGAGCCCCGCGCCCAGGGCGAAGACGGGCCGCGCCGGCCAAGGACCGTGCCTGGCGATCGCCTCCCCCAACGGGATGCCGGGGACGTAGACGGTGGCCAGCCAGGGCGGCGAGCCATCCGCATCGGCGTCCACCACGCCGGCGGTGAAGGCCCCGTTGACCCGTCGGGCCGCGGCCACCTCGCGGGCGAACCGGCGCCTGAAGTCACCGTCCTCGGCCAGCTCGTGGCGCACCGTCTTCACCGCGACCGCACGCCCGCCGGGCGAGCGCGCCAAGTACACCTGGCCCATCCCCCCGGCACCGAGCCGTGCCACGATCCGGTAGCGCCCCACCTGCCGTGGGTCCTCCGGCTCCAGGGCTTTGAACGTTGCCATCCCAGATCCCCCTGTGCCCTGCTCCACGGCCCCCGGGCTGTGCCCGGAGATGGCGCACCATTCCCGACATTCCCCCTCATGTTCAATCCAGGATGCAGGCAGACGGCTCGAGAGGCCCCCCGCTTCCCGAAACAGGAGGGGCGCTCCACGAGGGGGCGGCTGGGGCCGGCGCTCGATCAGGGTGCCGCCATCGCGGCGCGTGCCGATCCGACGCCCCGTGCGCCGAGTGCATCGGTGGCCCGTTGCCGCGCCGTGAGCTGCTGGTTCAGCACCTCTACGCCTGCCACCTCCTCAGGCACTCACTCCCATTCGGCCAGCGCCGGGGCCTCGTGTTCAGCGAACAGGCCGCTGGCTCGCATCGCCTCGGCGGCTCGTGGGTCCATCAGGAGGACGAATCCGTCGTTCCCGCTCGGGCCGAGGGTGTGGGCCCGCAGCGCGCTGCGCCCGGCGGCGGCGAGCAACCGGTTGACGACAGCCAGGGGGCGGATGGTCGCCAGAGCCCACGTATCCGCGTCCCGGTCCTCGGACCCCAGAACCACGCAACGGATCCCGTTGATCGAGACTGTGTAGTCTTCGGCGTCCCGGATCGTCTCGACCTCCAGTGCCACGCCGTATCGCAGCAGGGCCGGCGCCAGCGTTCGAAGGAACCTGTCGACCCCGCCCTCGGCCATCTCCTCTCCGTCCGAGAAGAACGCGATCCGGTCGAGGAGATGGTCCCATTGCAGTGGATAGCAGCCGGTCGCGACCTCGGCCATGGCGGACTCGCGCAGCTCCGCCGGCAGGTGGTCCCACAACCCGTAGCGGTTCAGCGCTTCGGCCATCACGCGATGACGCTCGTCGCCCCGCCACGGATCGTCGCCCGAGTCCTTGGGGCGAAACCGCCTGTCCGTCTCTCCGTCGGTCGTCATGGGCCGACGCTACCCGGTGGCACGGACAGTGGGCTCGGCTTCCCGTTCAAGGCCGAGGCCGCGGACACCGACGACCGGCCCGTGGCTGAGGGCCGCCGTCCGCGGTGCGGGTGGCGGCCCTCAGGGGTTGGTCACGGCAAGCGCCTGTCGGCTGTGCCGGTCAGGTGGCTGCCGCGACCGGCCCGGCCCCCGCTCTCCGACCAGAGAGGGGCCCGGAGTCGGTCGACGTTCAGACGGCCGGGGCCGGGTACGTCGGGTACTCGACGCCGGAGACGTGCTGGACGACGCGGATGACCTGGCAGGAGTAGCCGAACTCGTTGTCGTACCAGAGGTAGAGGATCGCGTTGTCGCCGTCGACCTTGGTGGCGCCGGCGTCCACGATCGACGCGTGGCGCGAGCCGATGAAGTCGCTGGAGACCGCGTCGGGCGCGGTGGTGAAGTCGATCTGGCGCTTGAGAGGCGAGGTCAGCGAGACGTCGCGGAGGTGGTCGAGGACCTCCTCGCGGGTGGTCTCCCGGCCGAGGCGCAGGCTCAGGATCGCGATCGAGACGTCCGGCACCGGAACCCGGATCGAGCTGCCGGTGATCGGCGCCTTCAGGTCGGGCAGCGCCTTGGCGACCGCGGAAGCGGCGCCGGTCTCGGTGATCACCATGTTGAGCGGCGCGGACCGGCCGCGGCGGTCGGCCTTGTGGTAATTGTCCAGCAGGTTCTGGTCGTTGGTGAACGAGTGGACGGTCTCCACATGGCCGCGCAGCACACCGTACTCGTCGGCCATCGCCTTCAGCGGCGGCACGATCGCGTTGGTGGTGCAGGACGCGCAGGACAGGATCTGCTCGTCCGGCTTGATGGTGTCGTGGTTGACGCCGTGCACGATGTTGGGGACGTCGCCCTTGCCCGGCGCGGTCAGGACGACCTTGTCGATGCCCGGACGCAGGTGCTGCGACAGGCCCTCGCGGTCGCGCCAGCGGCCCGTGTTGTCGATGAGGATGGCGTCCTTGATGCCGTACGCCGTGTAGTCGACCTCCGACGGGTCGCCCGCGTAGATCACCTTGATCTCGTTGCCGTTGGCGACGATGGTGCTGTTCGCCTCGTCCACGGTGATCGTGCCCTGGAACTGCCCGTGGATGGAGTCGCGGCGCAGCAGCGAGGCGCGCTTGACGATGTCCTGCTCGCCGCCCCGGCGCACGACGATGGCGCGCAGCCGCAGGCCGTTGCCCGAACCGGACTTCTCGATCAGCAGCCGGGCGACGAGACGGCCGATGCGGCCGAAGCCGTAGAGGACGACGTCGCGCGGCTCGCGGCGCTCGATCTTGTTGCCGCCGGTGGCGCCGGCCACGGCCTCGGAGGTGAACTCCTCGACCGAGAGGCCCCGGTCGTCGTCGCGGTACGTCGCCGCGAGCATGCCGATGTCGATCTGGGACGGCCCGAGGTCGAGCGTGGTCAGGGCCTGGAGGAACGGCAGCGTCTCGGTGACCGAGAGCTCCTCACCGGCGATCTGACGGGCGAACCGGTGGGTCTTGAGGATGCTGACCACCGACTTGTTCACCAAGGAGCGGCTGTGCAGCAGGACCGTGACGTCCCGCTCCCTGTGCAGCTTCCCGATCATCGGGATCATGGACTCCGCGATCTCCTCGCGGGTCTTCCAGTTCGTGAACGAGTCCTCGTTGACAGTCACAAGTCCATCTTTCGAGCTAGGCAGTGCTCAAATGATAACCGGTGGCTCATTCGAGCTCCGAGCAGGGGTTCGATGTCTCGACTCCGGGGACCGGCGCGCGGTCGGCGCGAGGGTCCGGCGCCGTCCGGCGCCGTCCCGCGAGCATGCTGACCGCGTTGGCGACGACGACCGCGCCGATGCCCGCCGTCTCGGCCCAGCCCAGCCGCTGGCCCAGGACGACCAGGCCCGACAGCGCGGCCAGCACCGGGTTGACGCTCATGAACAGGCCGAAGGCCTGCGCCGGTACGCGGCGCAGCGTGAACAGGTCCGCGAGATAGGGCACCGCGGACGACAGCACACCGGCGGCCACCGCGCACCCCGCGGCCGCCACGGTCGGCGGATGCGCGACGGCGACCACGGCCCCGACGGGCAGGAACACCAGGGCGGAGACACCGGCCGCGGCAGCCGACCCCTGCGCGCCGGGGATCCGCCGGCCGACCGTGCGGTTGAGGAGGATGTACGACGCCCAGCAGACGGCGGCGAGCAGACCGAGCCCCGTCCCGAGGTAGTCCGCGGAGGGCCGCGGCCGCATCAGGACGGCGACACCCGCCGCGGCGACCACCGCGCAGTACGCGTCCACCCGCCTGCGCGCCGCGGCCAGCGCGATGGCCAGCGGGCCCAGGAACTCCAGCGTCACCGCGAGACCCAGCCCGATCCGGTCGATCGCGCTGTACAGGGACAGGTTCATCGTCCCGAACACCAGGGCGAGCAGCAGTACGGGCCACCACTGCTCCCGGGTGAAGCCGCGCAGCCGGGGCCGGGCCACCGTCAGCAGGACGGCCGCCGCCACGTACTGGCGGACCGCGACGACACCGACGGGACCCAGCACGGGGAAGGCGAGGGAGCCGACGGCGGCACCGACCTGGTTGGACAGACCGCTGCCGACCATGGTGCCCACTGCGGCCGGTGCGCCGCGGGCGCCCTCGGCACGGTGGACCGGGGCCGGCGGACGCGGGGGAGTGTTGCGCATACCCCGAGCGTCGGCCACGCCTCCCGCCCACGAAAAATGCATAGGCTGATCCGTCTATACGCTTGAGTCATGGACGGCACCCAGGTCGAGCTGCGGCAGTTGCGCTGTCTCGTCGCGATCGTCGACGAGGGCACGTTCACGGACGCCGGCATCGCGCTCGGCATCTCCCAGGCGGCGGTCTCCCGCACCCTGGCCTCGCTCGAACGCGGCCTCGGGACCCGGCTGCTCAGGCGCACCTCCCGCGAGGTGACCCCGACGGCGGTCGGTCTGCGGGTCGTCGCGCACGCCCGGCGGGTGCTCGCCGAGGTCGACGGCCTGGTCCGGGAGGCCACCTCGGGCCACACCCGGCTGCGGGTGGGCTACGCCTGGGCGGCCCTCGGACGGCACACCCTGGCCTTCCAGCGCCGGTGGGGCGACACGCACCCGGAGACGGAACTGGGGCTCGTGCGCGCCAACTCCGCCACGGCGGGCCTGGCGGAGGGCGGCTGCGACCTCGCGGTGGTGCGCAGGGACCCGGGCGACCAGCGGTTCGACTCCGCGATCGTCGGACTGGAGCGGCGCCTGTGCGCCCTTGCGGCCGACGACCCGCTGGCCCGCCGGCGCTCGGTGCGACTCGCCGAACTCGGCGGCCGCACCCTCCTCGTCGACCGGCGCACCGGTACCACCACCCCCGAGCTGTGGCCCGCCGGCGCCCGCCCGGCCGTCGAGGAGATCCACGACGTCGACGACTGGCTCACCGTGATCGCCACCGGGCGGTGCGTCGGCATGACCGCCGAGTCCACCGCCAACCAGTACCCGCGCCCCGGAGTGGTCTACCGGCCGGTACGGGACGCCGAACCCGTCGCCGCACGGCTCGCCTGGTGGCGCGACGATCCGCACCCCGCCACCCAGGCCGTGATCGAGGTGCTCACCGAGCTCTACCGCCAGGGCTGACGGGCCCGCTCCGCTTGTTGCGCCGAGGTGTGCATGGCCGCGACCGTCGTGGGTACGCGAACCCAGCCGCGCCCGGTGCCCGTGCGGGCGGGGCAGACCCGAAGACCGCCGCTACCAGGGGATTCGAGATGGAGACACCCGCCCACCACGAGGCCGGCAGCACCGCCCGACGGGCGCTGACCGCGTTGGCCGAGAACACCCAGGACATGATCGCGCTGGACGCACTCGCGCACAGCGACGTGCTCGTGCCGGTACCCGACGACGCCCCCGAGGAGAGCGCCGCCGATCTCACCACCGTGGCCCTGCCCGTCCTGGAGTACCAGGGCGGGGAACCGGTGGTACCCGTGTTCACCTCGGAACCGGAGATGGCCCACCTGCTGCCGTTCGTCTCGCGCTACCGCCTGGTGCCGCTGGGCGCGCTCGCCGCGCAGTGGCCGGACGACGAGCTCTCGCTCGCCATCGACGGTGCCGCGGACCACGCCCTGACGCTCACGTCGGAGGGCGTGCGCACCTTGCTGGCCCGGCCTGGGGGCTGAGGGGCGCACCCCGGCGGCCGACGGGACCCGACCGCCGGATCTCGGGGGAAGCGGCCGGTCCCGAAGAGCGCGGGCGTTCCACGCGCCCTCGCGCGCCCCGGCTCTGCCTGAGGTGAGCGGCGCCGACCCCGTTCACCCCATTCGATCAAGCCTAGGCCGCCGCGACGGCGCGCACGCTCCGGAATGCGAAGCCGATGTCCGTATTCCGCACCCGGTTCGCCGCCCGCCGTTCCTGGTAGGCCGTCACCTGGTACGCAGCGTCTGCGACGGCGACTCCCCGAAGCGGGCCCGGTAGCGCTGCGCGAACCGCCCGAGGTGGCCGAAGCCCCACGCGTAGGCCACGTCGGTGACCGTGGTCGTCCGCGGATCCGCGGTCCGCAGTTCCTCGCGCACCCGCCGTAACCGCACCTCGCTGACGTACGACATCGGGGACATGCCCACATGCCGGCGGAAGGCGTCCTGGAGGGTGCGCACGCCGACCTGGGCGATGGCGGCGAGGCTCGTCGCGTCGTACGGTTCGGCCGGCCGGTCGTGGACGACGTCCATCACCCGTTTCACCGGCGCGGGCCGCAGCCGGGGGCCGGGGATCTCCAGCTCCTCCCGGTAGTTGTGCCCGGCGGCGTACAACATGCCTTCCAGCAGCGTCCGTTCGATCGACGCACGGATCAGCGGCTGGCCCAGCAGCCCGCCCGGCACGTCCTTCTCCGAAAGGGACCACCGCGCCAGGTTCGCCCAACTCAGCCCAGGGCCCCGCGTGATGTCGACGCACGGCGCGAAACGGGGACGGACCACGAGCGGTCTGCCGAGCAGGCCCTCCAGCCGCCGGTGCAGCGCCGCCCGGTCGAGCTTGACGGCCAGGGTCCGGCAGTCGCGGGACCGTTCGTCGACCTGGACCGGACGGTCGGGGTCGAGGAAGAGGGCCCGGTCGGGAGTCGCGTACGAGGCGGCCCCGCGCCCCTGTTCGACCCGGAACCGGCCGGTGAGCGGCAGGGCCACGTGGTAGGCGCGCGGCTCGACGAACTCCATCACCACCTCGGTGCCGAAACCGAGTTCTCCGACGGTGAGTTCACCGAGCTCGACCACGCTCATCTCGGTGAGGAAGGTGTCCGGGGAACCCGGCACGTCCATACTCAGGTCGTAGTAGTGGTTCGCGATCGCGTCATGGGACTCGTCCACGGATCGCGTGCGGTAGCTGCTGAACCGGACTGCCGGCTGCTCCTGGCCCATGGCGACGCTCCCTGCTGCGGCCTTTGCCGTCCTGTGCGGCATTCGTGGAGCATGATGGCACCGCGGGCGGGTCGCGCCGACCCTCGCGGCGGCGTGTTCGTCACCGACGGAGCGAGCTGCCGCATCCCGCTCGGCACGTCCGTACCGACCGCGCCGCCCGTCGACCGCCGACCGGCCGCGGCGCGGTCCAGAATGACCTCATGCTCTGGATCTCCGGCGTGGCCGGCGGGCTCGTCCTCCTACTCGTCCTCAGCAGCATCCTGCGCACCCTCGTGGTGCCGCGCGGTCTCTACTCCGTACTGGTCTTCCGGCTCTGGTGGCTGCTGCGCCGGCTGCTGCGGCTGGCCGCGCCGTCCGGCGACTACCACGCCGTCGACCGCGCGCAGACCTGGCTCGCCCCGCTCATGCTGATCGGCATGCTCGCGACCTGGCTGGGCGGAGCCCTGATCGGCTACGGCATGCTGCTGTACGCGCTGTCCCCGCTGTCCTGGACGACCGCCTTCCGCGAGGCGGGCTCCAGCCTGTTCACCCTCGGATTCGCCGGCGGCGCCCGGATCAGCCTCTCGGCGCTCGACTTCGTCGCGGCGGCCACCGGCCCGGTCGTCATCGCCCTGCAGATCGCCTACCTGCCCACCCTCTACGCCGCCTACAACCGGCGCGAACTGGAGGTCACGCTGCTCCAGTCCCGGGCCGGGGAGCCCGCCTGGGGCCCGGAGATCCTGGCCCGGCAGTGGCTCGTCGACACCGAGACGGCCCTGCCCGAGCTGTACCGGTCCTGGGAGCGGCTGGCCGCCGACATGGGCGAGAGCCACTCCACCTATCCGGTGCTGCTCGCCTTCCGCTCGCCCCGGCCGTACCGCAACTGGCTGGTCGGACTGGTGGCCGTGATGGACGCGGCGGCCATGCAGCTCGCGCTCACCCCGCGGGTCGCCCCGCCGGAGGCCCGGCTGGTGCTGCGCGCCGGGTTCACGGCACTGCGGGACATCGCCCGCTCGGTCCGGGTCCCGTTCGACGCGGACCCGGCACCGGACGCCCCGATCCGGCTCACCTTCGCCGAGTTCGAGGAGGCGGTGGCGATGCTGGAGCGCACGGACTTCCGTGCCGAGCGCTCACCGCGCGAGGCCTGGCCGCACTTCCACGGCTGGCGGGTCAACTACGAGGCCATCGCCCACGAGCTGTGCCGCCGCTGCGACGCGGTACCTGCGCCGTGGACCGGCCCCCGGGACTTCCGGGCCGCCTCGGTCTCGCCGCAGCGCCCGGCCGACCGACGGCCGCAGTCGCCCGCGGCGGGTTAGCACGGGGACGTGGTGATGCGGTGATACGGGGCGGTTCCGGTCGCCGGTGTGCCGCTGACATGATCCGATCCGCCGCGTTATGCTCCTGGCGCTTGCGACGGGGGAGCGGCACCGGGGGGGTGCCGCGGTACGCAACAGGGCGGGGGCCACGGATGGTTGAGGACGCGCGACCGCGCGCAGGGCGGGGACCGGTGCGGGCCGCGGCGGCCGTCGTGGCGGCGGGTGCCGTCATCGGGCTGGCGGCGGAGTTCCACTGGCTGGGGTGGACGTCCATCCCGGGGGGTTCCTGCGGCGGCGACCTCGACCCCTGCCCCGACGGCACCGTTCCGACCATCCTGCTGGCATTTCTGTGCACCTTCGCCGGGGTCGGCGCGACGGGCGCGGCCGTCGCCGCGTTCACCCGGATCCGTCCCGGCCGGACGCTGCCCACCGTGCTCGTCTCGGTGGGCGTGCTGCTCGCCCTGTGGCCCGGCGGACAGTTCTATCTGTGGCTGCGCGGTCCGGTCCTCGACCCCGTGTGGCAGGCCGACCGCGACCGCCCGTCGACGGTGCGCGGCCTCGGCGTGTGGACCGTGGGCGAGAACGCCGCCACGGTGGTCCGGGTGCGCGGCGACGCGCTCGTCGCGTACGACTCCCGCGACGGGGACCGGCGCTGGTCCCTGACGGCGCCGGTGCGCGCGTCGGTGTGCGGGATGAGCGCGAGCGTCGTCGACGGTGTCGGACTGGTCGGCTTCGGACGTTACGGAAAGCCGTGCGACACCGTGTGGGGAGTCGATGCGCGCGCCGGCCGCAAACTGTGGGAGCGGAAGATCAGCGGTGTCCCCGAGTTCACCACCTCCGCCGACAGCCTGCTCACCGCCGACCGCGGCGTGGCCGTGGCACTGGCGGACGGCGCGGTGCACGGCTACGGCCTCGCCGACGGCACGCCCCGCTGGACCGCGAGCCTGCACGGGGCGAGCGCCACGCGGGACGGCGGCGCGGACAAGGACAAGGGCGGCACCGCGGACACCGGAGCGGATGCCGGAATCGAGTGCGAGCCGCTGGTCGGCTCCGCCGCCGGTGGCACCACCCGGGTGGTCGTCACATGCGCCGGGAGCGACGCGACGACCACCTCGGCCCGGCTGGTGACCCTGGACAACGCCACCGGACGGGAGCTCGGCAGCCGCCCGCTGCCGGTGGAGAGCCCCGTCGACACCGTGATGGTGGTCTCGGCCGACCCGTTCACCCTGCTGCTGAAGGAGCGGGACGCACGCGGCGTCGCCGCCGTACTGGCGTACCCCGGCACCGGCGACGGCGACCCGGTGCAGATCCCGCTCAGCGGGGACGAGGAGGACCTGGCCGTCGCTCCGGAGGCCGACGCCTTCGCCGCGCGGCCCGCGCTGCTGGCGACGGTCGGTGACGGCAGGCTCGTCGTGGCGGCCGCGCGGCCCGGTGCCGACGGGCCCGACCGGGTCGCCGGCTATTCGCTGCGGGACGGAAAGCGGCTGTGGCACCAGGACCTGGGCGGCACGGTCACCGCCCTCGCGCCCGCGGGCCGTGGTCAGGTGGCCGTGCTCGGGGGCGCGGACCGGCTGTGGCGGCTCGGCATGGCCGACGGGCACCGCCTGGGGGCGGCCGACGGCACCATGGTGCGCGACATCGACGGCAAGGTCGAGAACACCGCCCAGCTCCTGAGGACGGACGACACCTGGATCGTCGTCAACTCCGACGGCGACAGCCGTCCCCCGGTCCTCGGGGTCAGGGGATGACGGGTGGTTCGGCCCGGTCGTCCGCCAGCATCCGGGCCAGCACCGCGCGCTGCAACGGCAGCACCTCGGCGTGCAGGTCGCGCCCCTTGCGGGTGAGGGCGACCCACACACCGCGGCGGTCCTCCACACAGACGGAGCGCTCGACCAGACCGTCCTTTTCCAGCCGCCCGATGAGCCGGGACAGCGCGCTCTGACTCAGATGCACCCGCCCGACGAGGTTCTGCACACGACAGTGGCCGCCCTCCTCGGGCGACTCGGCGTCGAGGAGGTCGAGCACCTCGAAGTCGCTCGCGCCCAGGCCGTGCGGATGCAGCACACGGTCGATCTCGCACATCGTGCGCGCGTGCACCGACAGGATGTCCCGCCACCGTTGTTCGAGCCGGGCGGTCGCCGTGTTCACTGCCATACCCGCACGGTAACACCGAACCGACCATTTGTTGACTATGCAACTAGTGCATGCGCAAGCGGCGGAACCGGCAGAACCCGGTCCCGGGGCACCGGGTCACCGGGGCACCGTGCTCAGGCCGCCGGGTCCTCGAGGAGTCCCATCATGTTCCCGTCGGCGTCCTTCACCGACGCGATCAGCCGGCCGTTGCCCACGTCGTGCACGTCCTGCACGGTCTCGGCGCCCGCCGCCTGCAGCGCCGCGAGCCGCGCCCGGATGTCGGTGACGTGCCAGAACGGCACCGGCCCGGTCAGGCCCTGGCCGTGTCCGTTCGGGTTGAGGCCCACGTCCTGGCCGGCGTCCTTGTAACCGACGTAGTAGGGCTCGTCCACGTACGGCTCGACTCCCAGCAGCGCGCTGAACAGGGTCTTCGCCTGGGCGAGGTCCTTGACGGGGTAGATGATCGTCTTGACGCCCGCGGTCATGGCGTACTCCTCGGTGAGGTGGCGGCGACAGGCCGACGCGCCGCGCCGGTGTCGTACCGGCGCGTTCCGCCGGTGCTCTCACGTTAAGCCGGGCGACCGCTCGGCGGCTTCTCCGATCCTGACCGGTCCTCGAGCGTCCGGCGGACGGCCGCCCCACCGGCCGCTCACACCGGCGCCCGGACAGCGACCGAGGGCCCGCGCCACCTGCCGCCTACGTCGATTCCCGCTTGACCAGCTCGGTCGGCAGGATCACCGCGGCCGGGTCCTCGCCGCCGATCTGGGCGAGCAGCACCCGCACCATCTCGTTGCTGATCCGGTCCCAGGGCTGACGGATGGTGGTGAGGGCGGGCGTGGCCGCGACCGCCGCGGGGGAGTCGTCGAAGCCTCCGACAGCGATGTCATCCGGCACCCGCAGACCGGCCCGCCGCAGCGCGGCCAGCACGCCCTGGGCCATCAGGTCGGAGGCGACGAACACCGCGTCCAGGTCCGGGGCCTGCGCGAGCAGCCGCTCGGCGCCCGCCTCGCCGCTGGCCCGGCTGTAGTCGCCGGGGACGACGAGCCGCTCGTCGAGGTCGACGCCCGCCTCGGCGAGCACCTCCCGGTAGCCGGCGAGCCGCTCCACACCGCCCGGGGTGTCGAGCGGACCGGTGACCACGCCGATCCGGCGGCGGCCGAGCGACAGCAGATGGCGCACCATGTCCCGGGCGCCGTCCCGGTCGTCGGCGGCCACGTAGCTCACCTTGGAGCCGAGCCCGATCGGCTTGCCGCACGCGACCAGCGGCACGCCCGCCGCGCACAGCTCCTCCGCCACCGGGTCGCCGGAGTGGCTGGAGACCAGCAGCACCCCGTCCACGTGCCCGGCCGTGATGTAGCGCGCTATGCGCCGTCGTTCGTCCTCGGTGCCCGCCAGCATCAGCAGCAGCGGTATGTCGTGCGCGGCCAGCGCCTGGGTGCAGCCGCGCAGCAGGATGTTGAAGTTGGGGTCCTCGAAGAACCGCTCCTGCGGCTCGGTCAGCAGGAAGCCGACCGAGTCCGACCGCCCCGTGATGAGGGAACGGGCGTGCCGGTTGACGACGTAGCCCGTGCGACGGATGGCGGCGTTGACCGCCTCCTGTGCGGCGGGGCTGACGTAGTGGCCGCCGTTGAGCACGCGCGAGACGGTGCCCCGGGAGACCCCCGCCTCGCGCGCCACGTCATGGATGGTCGGCGGCCTGCGCCGTCCCCCCGCATTGTTCATGGTCACGACTTTACGGCCCCGGACAGCAGATCCAGGCTCCAGAACCGTTGGACGACCAGGAAGAGCGCGACCAGCGGGAGCACCGCGAGGAAGGCGCCGGTGATCACGAGGGTGTACAGGGCCGGGGTGTTGGAACCCTGTTCCAGCAGGGTGTACAGGCCGACCGTGATCGGGAACTTCTCGTCGTCGCTGAGCATGATGTACGGCAGCAGGAAGTTGTTCCAGACCGCCACGAACTGGAACAGGAACACGGTGACCAGTCCGGGCACCATCATCGGCAGCGCGATCCGGGTGAAGATCCGCCACTCGCTCGCCCCGTCCATCCGTCCGGCCTCGACCACGTCGGAGGGGACCGCGGCGGCGGCGTAGATCCGGGCGAGGTAGACGCCGTAGGGGGCGAGGATCTGCGGCAGCAGCACGGACAGGTGGGAGTCGGTGAGGTCGGCCTTCGCCATCAGCAGGTACTGCGGGACGGCGAGGATCACCGGCGGCATGAGGACGCCCGCCAGCAGGATGTTGAACAGGGTCTCCCGGCCGCGGAAGCGGTAGATCGCCAGCGCGTAGCCGCTGACGGCGGAGACGGCCGTCGACAGCAGGGCGCCCAGGCCCGCGTAGAGGGCGGAGTTGCCCATCCACTTCCAGTAGACGCCGTCGCGGTAGGTGCTCAGCTCCTTGACGTTGTCGGCGAAGCCGCTGCCCGGCAGGAAGGTGAACGTGGAGAAGAGTTCGTGGCCGGACTTGGTGGACGCGATCACCACCCAGGCCACCGGCAGCAGGCAGTACAGCGCGCCGAGCAGCAGGGTGACGGTCGGGACCAGCGCGATCCGGCGGTGCAGCGGCGGTCCCTGGGCGGTGCCCGGGGTGGTGCCGGCGGCCGGTGCGGCCTTGCGGACGGCAAGAGAACTCATCGTGCTGCCTCCTGCTTGTTGCGGCGGTTCGCGGCCCGCAGGAACCCGAAGGACAGCACGAGCGTGACGACGGCGATCAGCGTCGCCTCGGCGGCGGCCGCATAGATGTCCCCCTTGCCGAAGGCGTCCTGGTACACCTTCATCAGCGGACTCCAGGTGGTGGGCAGGGAGTTGGTGAGCGGATGGAGGGTGGTGGGTTCGCTGAACACCTGGAGCGTCGCGATGATCGAGAAGAAGAAGGTCAGCACCAGCGAGGGCGCCACCATCGGGATCTTGATCCGCAGCGCGATCTGGAGCGGGGTGGCGCCGTCCAGCTCGGCCGCCTCGTACACCTCGGCCGGGATGGCCCGGAGCGCGGTGTAGATGACGATCATGTTGAAGCCGGTGCCGCCCCAGACCGCGATGTTCGACAGGGCGAGGTACAGCGGACCGCCGTCCAGCAGGTCCGGCTGCGGCAGGCCCAGTCGCTCCAGTACGAAGTAGAAGGGGCTGACGTCCGGCAGGTACAGGAAGCCCCACAGCAGCGCGGCCACGACGCCGGGGATGGCGTACGGCAGGAAGATCGCGAGCCGGGTGAACGGGGCGAGCCGCACCTTGTCGGAGTCGAGCATCAGCGCGAAGAGCAGGGCGAGCCCGAGCATCACGGGTACGACGATGCAGCCGTAGCCGAGGACGTGCAGCGCGCCGCCGAGCAGTTCGTCGTCGGTGAGGGCGGCGGTGTAGTTCCGGAACCCGGCCCAGACCTCCTGCCGGGCGCCCGACCCCAGGCCGAGCCCGGAGACGTGCACCTTGCGGAAGCTGAGCCAGACCGCGTACCCGATGGGCAGCGCGAAGAACAGGCAGAAGAGGATCGTCGCGGGGAGCAGGAAGGCGTACGGGGCCCCCTTGACCCCGTACGGCCTCCGGTGTGCGGGGGTGGTCACTGAGCGACCCCGAAGCCCTGCTTCTTGAGGTCGGCCACCGTGTCGTCCTGCATGGTGGCCAGGGCGGCGGCGAAGTCCGACTTGTTCTTCGCGGCGGCGCCGAAGGCGTCGTTGAACGACGCGTAGGCGACGTTCACGTTCGGGCCCCACGCGGACGGTGCGGTGGTCCCGGCGATCTTGGCGGCCTGGGTGTAGAAGTCGGCCTGGTCGGAGAAGTAGTCCGGCGGCGTCAGGAAGGCACCGCTGGTCTGGGCGGCCGTGGAGGCCGGGTAGATGCCGCCCTCCTTGGCCAGCGCGTTCAGCGCGTCCTTGTCGGTGTTGAGCCACGCGGCGAACTCGGCGGCTGCCGCCTGGTGCTCGGAGTCCGTGGTGACGGCCGTCGAGGAGCCGCCCCAGCTGCCGGTGACGTTCTCGCCCGCGGACCACTGGGGGAGCGGGGCCATGGCCCACTTGCCCTTGGTGTCGGGCGCCGCCGTGGTGAGCGTGCCCGGCGCCCACACGGCGCTGACCCAGGCGATCTGCTTGCCGGTGTCCAGGGCCTTGTTCCAGGCCGGGGTGTACATCGGCTGGTTGTCGATGACGCCCTCCTTGACCAGGCCGCCCCAGAACTTGGCGACCTTCTGGCTCGCCGCGTCGTCGATGCCGACCTTCCACTTGTTGCCGGAGGCCGTCCACCACTTGGCGCCGGCCTGCTGGGCCAGGCCCGCGAAGAGGCCCGAGTCGTTGGCGGAGAACGTGGTGAGGTCCGTGTCCGGCGAGGCCTTCTTCAGCTTGCGGGCGGTCTCGGCGAACTGGTCCCAGGTCGTGGGAACGGTGAGGCCGTACTTCTTGAACAGGTCCTCGCGGTAGTAGAACATCATCGGCCCGATGTCCTGCGGGATCGCGTAGACCGCGTCCGTGCCGAGCGTGGTCTGCTGCCAGACGCCGTCGGCGAACTCGCCCTTGGCGTCGCCGACGTTCTTGGATATGTCGGCCAGCGCGTCATTGCTGACCAGGGTAGGCAGCGCCTGGTACTCGGCCTGCACCAGGTCCGGCGCCTGCTTGGCCTTGTGCGCGGTGAGGATCTTGGTGACCAGCGAGTCGCCGGAGGCCTGCTTCTTGACCGTGACGGTGATCTGTTCCTTCTTGCCCCGGCCCTTGTTCCACAGGTCGACGACCTTGTCCATGCCGGGCGTCCAGGTCCAGTACGTGAGCGAGACCGGCCCCGACGCGGCCTCGTCGGAGTCGTCGGACGAACCGCAAGCGGCGAGGGCGGTGGCGCCGAGGGCGACGGCGACGGTGGTGGCCACGAGGCGACGGCGCTTCGTGTTCGGCATGGATCTCTCCCCTGACCTGGGGCCCCCGCCCTGATGCGAGGGCCTGCCATGCTGCTGTGAGCGTTCACATGATCATGGTCCTCATGCGTGATGACGACCTTGCCATGCGTCTGTGAGCGTTCACAGTAGAGAAACATCCCAGACACTTGTCAATGGTTGTTGCTGTGCGGTTATGTTGGGCTCGCGCCGCCAATGATGTGTGTGCACGTTCCCAAATGATCGATTAAACGGGAGAGATCCATGCCGGACACCACCCCCAGGGGCCTCACCAGGCTCGCCTTCGGTGGGGACTACAACCCGGAGCAGTGGCCGGAATCCGTCTGGCACGAGGACGTCCGGCTCATGAGAGAGGCCGGCGTCACCATGGTGAGCGTCGGGATCTTCTCCTGGGCCCTCCTGGAGCCCGCACCGGGCGTCCACGACTTCGGCTGGCTCGACCGGCTCCTGGACCTGCTGCACGAGAACGGCATACGGGCCGACCTGGGCACACCCACCGTGGTCCCGCCCGTCTGGTTCTTCCGCGCCCACCCCGAGGCGCTGCCCGTGACGGCCGACGGCACGCGCTACGCGTTCGGCTCGCGCGGCGCCGTCTGCCACAGCAACGCCGCCTACCGGGCCGCCGCCGCGGACATCACCACCCGGCTCGCGACGCGCTACGCCGATCATCCGGCGCTGGCCATGTGGCACGTGCACAACGAGTACGGCGTCCCCGTCTCGGCCTGCTACTGCGACTCCTGCGCCGCGCACTTCCGGCACTGGCTGGCGGCCACCTACGAGACCGTCGAGGCGGTCAACGAGGCCTGGGGCACCGCCTTCTGGGGCCAGCGCTACGCCGCCTTCGACGAGATCGATCCGCCCCGGCTGACCCCCACGGTCGGCAACCCGGGCCAGGCGCTGGACTACAAGCGCTTCGCCGACGCCACGATGCGCGAGAACTTCGTGGCCGAGCGCGACATCCTGCACCGGCTGGCCCCCGGCGTCCCGGTCACCACGAACTTCATGACGGCCCTGAGCCAGTGCGACTCGGTCGACTACTGGGCCTGGGGCCGCGAGGTCGACATCGTCAGCAACGACCACTACCTGATCACCGACGGCCGTCGCACCCACGTCAACCTCGCGATGGCCGCCGACCTCACCCGCTCGGTGGCCGGCGGCGCCCCCTGGCTGCTGCTCGAACACTCCACCTCGGGCGTCAACTGGCAGCCCCGCAACCCCGCCAAGGCCCCCGGCCAGATGGCCCGCAACTCCCTCGCGCACGTGGCCCGCGGCTCCGAGGGCGCCATGTTCTTCCAGTGGCGGCAGTCGCGACGCGGCGCCGAGAAGTTCCACTCGGCGATGCTTCCGCACGGCGGCACCGACACGCGTGTGTGGCGCGAGGTCGTCGAACTCGGCGCCGCGCTCGACTCGCTCGGCGCCGTCCGCGGCACCCGCACCCGGGCCGACGTGGCCGTCCTGTGGGACTGGCACTCCTGGTGGGCGCAGAACCTCCAGTGGCGCCCCAGCGAGGACCACGACCCGCGCGAGCGCGCCGACGCCTTCTACGAGGCCCTGTACGACCGCCACCTCACGGTCGACTTCGCCCACCCGGAAGCCGACTTGTCGGCCTATCCCCTTGTCGTCGTACCCGCCCTCTATCTGATGACCGAGGCGGCCGGGAACAACCTCCAGGAGTACGTCGAGAACGGCGGCACGCTCGTCGTGTCCTACTTCTCGGGCATCGTCGACGAGCACGACGCGGTGCACGAGGGCGCCTACCCCGGCGCGCTGCGCGACGTCCTCGGCCTGACCGTGGAAGAGTTCTCGCCCCTGCTGTCCGGCGAGTCGGTGCGGATCACCGGCCCCGACGGCGGCGAACTCGGCGCCGACGTGTGGACGGAGTTCGTCGTGCCGCGCGGCGCCGAGACCGTCTGGACGTACGCCGACGGCCTGACCGCGGGCCGCCCGGCCGTCACCCGCCACCGTCTCGGCGAGGGCACCGCCTGGTACGTCTCCACCCGCCTGGGCCCCGAGGGCCTCGACGCGCTCCTCGGCCGCGCCGCCCAGGACGCGGGTGTCGCCCCGCACGCCGAACTGCCCCGCGACGTCGAGGTGGTGCTGCGCACCGGCGAGACGGGCGACTACCTGTTCGCCTTCAACCACACCGCCACGGACGCCAAGGTGCCGCTCCAGGCGCACGGCACCGAACTGCTCACGGGCGAACGCGCCGCCGGCTGCCTCGCGCTCCCGGCGGGAGCCGTCCGGGTCGTACGACTCGACGGCTGAGCCGATTCTCCCCTCCGTCCGTGCGAGCCGCGAGCCGCGGGCGGAGGGGTGGCGCCCCCTCCCCACCGCACCACCGGGGGCGCTTTCACCCCACCACGTCGAAGGGACGACGGACGAAGATGTTCCATCCCAGACGCACCATCAGGGCCCTGCTGCTCCCGCTCGTCGCCGGGCTCGCCCTCCTCGCGCTGCCCGCCCAGAGCGCGACGGCCGCCAGTACTCTCACCAACGGCGGCTTCGAGACCGACGGCACCGGCACGGCCGTACCCAGCGGCTGGTCCGAGTCCGGCTCCACCGCCGCCTCGTACGTGGAGGCCGGCGGCCACGGCGGGAGTTACCGCCTGAGCCACTACGCCTCCGCCGCCTACAAGGTGGAGACGTACCAGTACCTCTCCGGCCTGACCAACGGCGCCTACACCCTCACCGCCTGGGTCCGCTCGGGCGGCGGCCAGAACTCCGCCTACCTGGCCCTGAAGAACTGCGGGAGCTCCGAGCAGCGCACCGATCTGCCGGTCTCGACCAGCAGTTGGATACGGATCGTCACGTCGGTCAATGTGACGAACAACCAGTGCACGATCAGCATCAACAGTGACGCGAACGCGGGCAACTGGATCAATGTCGACGACCTGACCTTCACGTCTGGCACGACCGGACTGTCGATCAAGGGATCCGACATCTCGTCCCTCGCCAAGAGCGAGGCCTACGGCGGGGTCTACAAGACCAGCTCCGGCACCACCGGGGACGCGCTCGCCATCCTCAAGTCCGCGGGCATGAACTACGCGCGGCTGAAGGTCTGGGTCGACCCGGCCGACGGCTACAACAACAAGACCCGTGTGCTCACCATGGCCAAGCGCGTCAAGGCGCAGGGCATGAAGCTGCTGGTCGACTTCCACTACTCGGACTCGTGGGCCGACCCGGGCAAGCAGACCAAGCCGGCCGCGTGGGCCGGGCACTCGTACAGTCAACTGAAGACCGACGTGTACAACCACACCTACGACGTGCTGAACGCGTTGAAGGCCCAGGGCACCACGGCCGACATGGTCCAGGTGGGCAACGAGATCAACGGCGGCATGCTGTGGTCCGAGGGTTCGACCGACAACTGGTCCCAGCTCGCCGGCCTGATCAACTCCGGCTACAGCGCGGCCAAGGCGGTCTCCTCCGGCACCCAGGTCGCCCTGCACCTGGCCAACGCCGGTGACGACGCCACCGTGCGCTGGTGGTTCGACAACGCGGCCGCCTACGGGATCAACTACGACGTGATCGGCCTGTCGTACTACGGCTACTGGCACGGCACCCTCGCCGCGGCGCAGACCACGCTCGACGACGTCGCCTCGCGCTACGGCAAGCCCGTCTTCGTCGCCGAGACGGCCTACCCGTTCCGCCTCGACAGCGACGACTCGCTCACCAACCAGATCGACACCACCGCCGAACTGGTCTCCGGCTACCCGGCGACCGCGGCCGGCCAGTTGGCCTGGATGAACAGCGTGGCGAACATCGTGGAGGCCGTCCCGAACGGCCGTGGCCTCGGTGTCTTCTACTGGGAGGCGACCTGGACCGCGGTCACCGGCAACGGCTGGGACCCGACGGACGCCACCTCCGGCAACGGCTGGGAGAACCAGGCCCTGTTCGGCTTCGACGACAAGGCGCTCTCGTCGATGGCGTGGTTCAGCCACCGCTGAGCGGGTGAGGGGCCCGGCCGTGTGCACGCGGCCGGGCCCTTCCGCGTCCCACCAGTCCCGTACTCGAACTCCCTTACCGCGCAATGGAGTTCGATACCGGTCAGGAGTGGCCGACAGGGGGACGGGACGGTCCGGGCTGCGCCACAGTGGGAGGACGCGGTTCGAGCAGGCTCGGACGGAGGGAGCGAGATGCTGAGGGCTCCGGTCGGCGACAGGCGTCTGGACATCCTGGAGTGGCTCAAGGATCCTGCCGCGCACTTTCCTCCGCAGCGGCACGGCGACCTCGTCCGGGACGGCGTCACCGCCCACGCCGTCGCCGTGAAACTCGGCGTACGACGCCGGGTCGCCGAGACCCACCTCGACCTGCTGGCCGGCCTCGGCCTGCTGCGCACCACCCGGATCCGGCGCCGCACCTGCTACCGGCGGGACGAGGTCCGGATCGCCGAGGTGGCCCGGATGTTCGAGAAGGGCTGGTAGGACCCCGGGACGAGGAGGCAGGGCCCGGCACGGGCGGCGCGTCTGCGATGATCCGGTGGCTCCCACCGACATCGCCCGATCCCGAACGAAGAGGCAGGCGCCCGTGGCCCGTTCCACCGATCTGGTTCCCGTCCGCCGTGTCGCCGTCGGCGGCCGCGGACCCGAGGACGTCGTCGTCGACCCCCGCGGCCGGGTGCTGACCGGCGTCGAGGACGGCCGCATCCTGCGCCTGGACGGAGTGACCGGGCAGGCGCCGCCCCGGGTCGAGGTGCTCGCCGAGACGGGCGGCCGACCCCTCGGTCTCGAACTCCTGCCGGACGGCGCCCTGTTGGTGTGCGACGCGGAACGCGGACTGCTCACCGTCGACCTCGACCACGGCACCGTCCACGTCCTCGCCGACTCGGTGGCGGGGGAGCGGCTGCGGTTCGCCAGCAATGTCGTCGCCGGGCCCGACGGCACCCTCTACTTCACCGTCTCCAGCCGCCGCTACCCCCTGGGACAGTGGATCGGCGACCTGGTCGAACACACCGGCACCGGGCGGCTGCTGCGGCTGGCCCCCGGTAGCCGGACACCCGAAATACTCCTGGAGGGACTCCAGTTCGCCAACGGGCTCACCGTCAGCGCCGACGGTTCCTTCCTGGTGATCGCCGAGACCGGGGCCCGACGGCTCGTCCGTTACCGGCTCACCGGACCGGAGGCGGGCCACGCCGAACCCTTCGTCGAAGATCTGCCGGGGATGCCGGACAACATCGGGCGCGCGGGTCCCGAGGGCCCGATCTGGGTGGCGCTGGCCGGCCCGCCCGTCCCGCCGCTGGACCTGCTGCACCGCGCCGCGCCGGCCGTGCGCCGGGCCGCCGCCGCGGTGGCCGTCCGCGCACCCTTCCGCCCGGTCGGCACGTCGGGCCTCCTCGCCGTGGACGACGAAGGACGGGTGCTGCACCACCTCACCCACCGCCGCCCCCCGTTCCGCATGATCACCGGTGTGTGCGAGACCGAGGGGCACCTGATCCTGGGGAGCCTGTGGGAGCGGGGCGTCGCGGTGTGCGAGGCACCGGCTCCTCCGGCTCTCGGATGAACCCGCCCCCGGCACCCGGCGTTACCCTGTTGACCAGCCGTGGTCACCGTTCTGGTGCGACGAGGCGCCCCAGCGGGAGACGTACGACATGACAGCCGGACAAGCCGAGAGCGTCCGCACCTCCGCCGTGCGGCGCGACGCCCTGCGCGGACAGCTCCCGGTGGTCGGGGTGGTCGCCGTCGGCGGTGCCCTCGGCGCCGTCGCCCGCTACGCGGTCTCGCTGTGGTGGCCCGCGCGGACCGGCGGCTTCCCGTGGGCGACCTTCTCGATCAACGTCGTCGGCTGCGCCGTGATCGGCGTGTTCCTGGTGCTCGTCACCGAGGCGTGGCGCCCCCACCCGCTGCTGCGCCCGTTCTTCGGCACCGGGGTCCTCGGCGGCTTCACCACCTTCTCGACGTACGCGGTCGACATCCAGAAGCTGCTCCGGGCGGGGCACCCGGGCACCGCGTTCGGCTATCTCGCCGCGACCCTGTGCGCGGCGCTCGCGGCGGTCTGGCTCGCCGCGACGGCGACCCGCCGCGTCCTGACCTGGAGGCAGCCATGACGGGACCGACCCGGGGCGCGCTGCGCCTGACCGTCTTCGTCGGCGAGAGCGACCGCCGGCACCACAAGCCCCTCTACTCCGAGATCGTCCACCGGGCCCACCGGGCCGGTCTCGCGGGCGCCAGCGTCTTCCGGGGCATCGAGGGCTTCGGCGCCTCCTCCCGGATCCACACCGCCCGGCTGCTGTCGCTGAGCGAGGACCTGCCGATGGCGGTCGTGATCGTCGACACCGAGGAACGCGTACGGGCCTTCCTGCCGCAGCTCGACGAACTGGTCACCGAGGGGCTGGTGACCCTCGAACCCTGCGAGGTGGTCCGGTACGTCGGACGCACCGCAGAACCGGGCAGGCCGGGTGAAGGCGGCGAAACGGAAGGTAAGAAGTCGTCGTGAACTGGGTGCTCGTCGTCGTCGGAGGCATGGTGGGTGCCCCGCTGCGCTATCTCACCGACCGGGCGGTGCAGTCCCGTCACGACTCGGTCTTCCCCTGGGGCACCTTCGCCGTCAACGTCGTCGGCTGTCTCATCCTGGGCCTGCTGACCGGCGCCGCGACGGCCGGCGCCGCCGGGCCCCACCTCCAGCTGCTGCTGGGCGCCGGTCTGTGCGGGGCCCTGACGACGTACTCGACCTTCTCGTACGAGACACTGCGGCTGACCGAGACGGGCGCCGGGTTCTACGCCCTCGCCAACGTCGTCGCGAGTGTGACGGCGGGTCTCGGCGCGGCCTGCGCGGGGGTGTGGATCGCCCAGGCAACGTGGGCGTGACTGTTCCGGGCGGCCCCGGACGTAGTAAGACTGTCTACAGCACTGTCGACCAACCTCCTCAGAACTGGATTCCATGAGCGCCATCTCCGTCGGCCAAGCCGTCGTCCTCGGAGTAGTCGAGGGAGTGACCGAGTTCCTCCCCGTCTCCTCCACCGGCCACCTGAAGATCACCGAGGGGCTGATGAACATCCCCGTCGACGACGACGCCGTCGTCGGCTTCTCGGCCGTCATCCAGGTCGGCGCGATCGCCGCCGTGCTCGTGTACTTCTTCAAGGACATCGTGCGGATCGTCTCCGCGTGGGGCCGCGGACTGGCCAACCGCGAGGAGCGCCACAACCACGACTACAAGTTCGCCTGGTGGGTCATCTACGCGACCATCCCGATCGTCGCCGTGGGTCTGGCCGCCAAGCCGCTCATCGAGGGGCCGCTCGCCTCGCTGTGGGTGGTCGCCGGCTCGCTGATCGCAGGCAGTTTCGTGATGTGGGCGGCGGACCAGATGGGCCGCCACAAGCGCGGTGAGGACGACACCTCGTTCAAGGACGCGATGCTGGTCGGCAGCTCCCAGATCCTCGCGCTGCTCTTCCCGGGCTTCTCGCGCTCCGGCGCCACGATGTCCACGGCGCTCGTCCTGGACCTGGACCGGGTGGCCGCCACCCGCCTGTCGTTCTTCCTCGGCATCCCCGCCCTCACCGGCGCGGGCCTGTACGAGCTGAAGGACGCCCTGGGCGCCGGCGTGGGCGCCGCCCCGCTGGTGGTCGGCACGGTCGTCTCGTTCGTGGTCGCGTACGCCTCCATCGCCTGGCTGCTGAAGTTCGTCGCCAAGCACTCCTTCAACGCCTTCGTGATCTACCGGATCGTCGTCGGTCTGGCGCTGTTCGGTCTGCTCGCCGGCGGTGTGATCGACGCCTGAGCGGGCCGGCCGTGCTCGACGGCCGAGTGCGAAGAAACACCAGGTGCGGGGTGTGAAGCGGGTTTTCAGGCTTCACACCCCGCACCTTTGCTTTCGGCTGCTTGACAGGTTGCGCCCGTCAACCGCAGGATCGTTCCTGTGAACCTGTCAGACAGCCAGACAGGTGGTACGGCACCGCGGCGCGTGAGCGCCATGGAGGCGGTGCTCGGCCACCTGCGCGGTGCCATCGAGAGCGGCACCTACGCGATCGGCGACAAGCTCCCCTCCGAGGCCGAGCTGTGCCGCACCCTCGAAGTCTCCAGGCCCGTGCTGCGCGAGGCGCTGCGCGCCCTGCAGACGATGGGGCTGACCGTCTCCAGGACCGGGAAGGGCACCTTCGTGGTCGCGACCGCCGTCGAGGACCCCACCTTCGGCGACTACGCGGCCAGCGACCTGCTGGAGGTGCGCCGTCACGTCGAGATCCCGGTCGCCGGGTACGCGGCGCTGCGCCGCACCCCGGAGAACCTCGACCATCTGGCCCACCTGCTGGACCGCATGGAGCGGGAGACGGACACCACCGCGTGGGTCGCGATGGACACCCTCTTCCACCTCGCCGTCGCCGAGTCCGCCCAGAACCCGGTCTTCCGCCGGGTCATCGAGGAGATCCGCGACGCGCTGGCGCGCCAGTCCGCGTTCCTGACCGAACTGGCCGGCCGGCGCGAGCAGTCCAACCGCGAGCACCGGGCCATCCTCGAAGCGCTGATCGACGGCTGCGAGTCCGACGCGGTGGACGCCATGTCCCACCACCTCGACCGCGTCGAGACCACCCTCACCGACATCGTGCGCAACACCCGCACGGGCCATCCCACCCGTACGGACCACCCCACCGAGAGCCGGCCCGGGGCGATCCCCGCGGGCCGGTCCCCGTCCCTCCACCAGTGAGTCGGCCAGTGATGCACAGCAACGACCTCGCGGACGCCCCCGTGACCCGCGAACCCCGCCACGTCCCCGTCGCCCACCTCATACGCGCCGGGCTGGTCGAGGGCACCCACTACGGTTCCGTCGTCGTCCTCGGCCCCGAGGGCGAGGTCCTCCTCCGGCTCGGCGACATCGAGGCCGCCTTCTACCCGCGCTCGGCCCTCAAGCCCGTCCAGGCCGTGGCCATGGTGCGGGCCGGGCTGCCGCTGGACGGCGAACTGCTCTCGCTGAGCGCCGCGAGCCACTCCGGCGAGGAACGCCACCTCGCCGGCACCCGGCGCATCCTCGAGCGGGCCGGCCTCACCGAGGACGACCTGCGCAACGTGCCCGACCTGCCCTACGACCCGGTCGTCCGCGACAACTGGGTGCGCGAGGGCAGACTGCCGTCCCGGCCGGCCCAGAACTGCTCCGGCAAGCACGCGGCCATGCTGTACACCGCCAAGCTCAACGGCTGGTCCCTGCACGACTACCTCGACCCCGGCCACCCCCTCCAGCAGGCGATCGCCGCGAGTGTGGAGGACCTGACCGGCCAGCGCGTCGCCCGCGTGACCGTCGACGGCTGCGGCGCCCCGCTGTTCGCCGTCTCCCTCCACGGTCTGGCCCGCGCCGCCGCCCGTATCGCCGCCGCGCCGTCCGGCAGCCCGGAGCGGCGGGTGGCCGACGCGATGCGCGAGCACGCCGAGATGGCCTCCGGCAGCGGCCGGGACGTGGCCGGGCTGATGCGGGCCGTCCCCGGACTGCTCGCCAAGGACGGCTTCGAGGGCGTCCAGGTCGCCGCGCTCCCGGACGGCAGGGCCGTCGCCGTCAAGATCGCCGACGGCGCGAACCGCGCCCGCGTCCCGGTCGCCGCGGCCGCCCTCGCCCGCGCCGGCGTCGACCCGGAGCTGCTCACCGCCTTCGCGGGCGAGACCCTGCTCGGCGGCGGCGAGCCGGTCGGCTGCGTACGACCGGTCGACGCGCTGGACCCGGCGGAGCTGTCGGTCTGCGCCTGAGGCGGGTCGGATCCGGTGCCGCCGTCGGCCCGTGCCTGAGCGGATCGGGTCGACGACACCTCCGCACCGGTGCCTGGTGCCTGATGCCAGGGGCCTGATGCCACGGGCCGGGAGCCGGGAGCCGGGAGCCGGGAGCCGGGAGCCGGGAGCCGGGGGCCGGCGGATCGGGGAGCGACGGTGGACCCGGTCCGTCCCGTGGCGGCGCGCCCGGACCGGTCCGGAGGGAGAATGGCGATCATGACGACGTCGTCCCTCACGTTCCAGCCGGTGCTGGAGCGCATCGCCGACGAGATCGGGCGCACCCCCGGCCGCGGCCGGCCCGCCGACTACATCCCGGCACTGGCCGCCCGCGACCCCCGCAGCTTCGGGATGGCCGTGGCGGAACTGGACGGCACGGTGTACGGGGTGGGGGAGTGGCGCGAGCCGTTCTCCACCCAGTCCGTCACCAAGGTCTTCACCCTCGCCCTCGACCTGGCCCGCGAGGGCGACGCCCTGTGGGAACACGTGGGCCGCGAGCCCTCCGGCAACCCCTTCAACTCGCTGGTGCAGCTGGAGTACGAGCACGGCATCCCGCGCAACCCCTTCATCAACGCCGGCGCGCTCGTCGTCACCGACCGCCTGCTGACCCGTACCGGCGACGCGGCGGGCGAACTGCTCACCTTCCTGCGGGCCGAGAGCGGCAACCCCGATCTGTCCTTCGACCAGGAGGTCGCCGCCTCCGAGACCGCGTTCGGCGACCGCAACGCCGCCCTCGCGCATTTCATGGCGTCCTACGGCAACATCGACAATCCGGTGCCCCTGCTGCTCGACCAGTACTTCCGCCAGTGCTCGATCACGGCCTCCTGCGCCGACCTCGCGCTCGCGACCTCCTTCCTGGCCCGGCACGGCATCCGGGCCGACGGCACCCGGCTGCTCACCCGCAGCCAGGCAAAGCAGGTCAACGCGGTCATGCTGACCTGCGGCACCTACGACGCGGCGGGCGACTTCGCCTACCGGGTGGGCCTGCCCGGCAAGAGCGGGGTGGGCGGCGGCATCATCGCCGTCGTACCGGGCCGCTGCACGCTGTGCGTGTGGAGCCCGGGGCTGGACGAGCGCGGCAACTCGGTGGCCGGGGTCGCCGCCCTCGACCGCTTCACGACCCTCACCGGCCTCTCGGTCTTCTGACCTCACAGGAACCCCGAAGGCCGCGCACAGAAAAGCGGTTGAACGGGTTTCGGACGGTCGGCGAAGATCGCCGGTATGTTCTCGCGCAGGAATCGCCGTGACAGGTCCGCGGAAGCCCGTCCGAACTCCCCCGAACTGACCGAAGCCTGGGAATCCCTGGACCGGGGAGACATCCCCGGCGCCCTGCGCTCGCTGCGGGCGTACGCCGAGCCGCTGCCGCCGGGCGAGGTCGCCGTCGTCGTCGCGCGGGCCGCCCGCGAGGCCGGCTTCGACGACCTGCACACCGCCGCGACCGCGCTCGCCGCCCGCCCCGACCGGGCGCAGGAGCTCTACTCCTACGGATACGCGTGCGTCGAGCGCGGCGTGTCCTACCTGGCGATACCCGCCCTGCGCGCGGCCCTTGACCGGGCGCCCGACTCCGGGGCGGTGCTGCGCGAACTCGTCTCGGCGTACGAGCGCGAGGGCCGGCATCCCGAGGCCGCCGAGGCGCTGACGGCGCGTGAGAGCACCCTGGGCGACTGGCCCGACCGCTATCTGCTGGTCCACAACGCGCTGATGGCGGGCGACCTGGAGCTGGCCCGCCGGCAGCACGCGCTGCTGCCGGACCCGGAGGACGAGATCTGGCTGGGCGCCCAGGACCGCCAGCGGCGGATGCTGGAGCGGGCCGCGGTGGCCGAGTCGGTCACCGCGCTGGACCGCCGCGACCTGCGGGGCTGGCAGTTCGTGATGGGCGGCACGGTCCTCGGGACGTTGTCCCCGTACGGCTTCGACGCCGGGATGACCGGACGGTTCGCCTGGCTCCAGGACACCCACGACCAGTGCCTGCGCGGGCTGCTGCGACTGCGGACCGCGCTGGCGGCAGCCGAGGTGCGCCCGCGTTCGGTGTCGCTGCTGCCCGGCCGCGGCAGCCGCGTGCTGGGCCTGGCCGCCGCCGAGGTACTGGACCTGCCGGCCGTGGAGTTCGCCGCCGACCGGCAGGACACCGTCGTCATCGCGTACGACCTCGACGAGGTGGCCCGTGCCGACCAGGGCCCCGAGACCCTCGGGCAGCTCCTGGAGCGGACGCCGGGCCAGGTGCTGCACGAGCACGCGAGTTCCTGGACCGACCGGCCGGTCGTCACCGCGGACAGCGTCACCCTGCTGTACCAGTCGGTGACGGCACCGTGGGAGGGGCAACTGGGGCAGGGGGCGGACGGCACGCTGGGGCGCGGGGCGCCCGACGACCGCCCCGCGGAGGACGTCGCCGCGGAGATCGTGGCGGCCGACCCGACGCCCGACGAGGGCGACGGCGGCACACCCGCGGACCCCGACGACCGGCTCGCGGACTTCGTCGCGGCCGTGCGCGGCACCTGGCTGCACGGGAACCGGACCGGCCTCCGCTCGGCGGGCCCGGTCCCCAGTTCCCGGTTCGTCTGACGGCCGGGTCCGCTCCACGGCGCCGGGCCGTCCCATGTTGCCGGGCCGTGCCACGGCGCCGGGCCGTCCCATGTTGCCGGGCCGTGCCACGGTGCCGGGCCGTGCCACGGTGCCGGGCCGTGCCACGGTGCCGGGCCGTCCCGTGTCGAAGGGCCGTCCGAGGTGCTTGGGTCGCCCGTCGTCTTCGGTCCGTCCGAGGTGCGCGGCTCGCCCGGCGCCTTCGGTCCGTCCGAGGTGCTCGTTCCGTCCGGCGGAACCGATCCGCCCGGTGCCCGCGATCCGTCCGGCGGACCCGGTTCGCCCGGTGCCCGCGATCCGTCCGACGGACCCGGTTCGCCGCGTGTTCGCCGTCCGCCCGCCGTTCCGGAGGACGGAAGCGCGAGGTCCGCCGGTGATCGCGGGAGCCGATCACGCGTCGGTCACGCGTAGGTCGCCGTGCGGCAGGCGGTGTGTCGCCTTCCGGCCATTCGGCGTTGACACGCTGAGCGAGTGTTGGCCATGGCATTTCCTGTCGATCTCCGCCGCTGCCAGGCTCTGGGCCTGGCCGGTACCGCCGTCCTCGCGCTGGGCGGTGAGACGGCCGGTGCGCTGCCGGCCCGGGAACTGCCCGCCCCGGCCTCGATCCAGGCCGCTGTCGGCCTGGTCGGTGTGTACTTCGGCGTCGTCCTGCTGATAGCGGCCTGGGTGCTTCTGGGCCGTCTGGTCCGCAGCGCCGACCCGCCGAGCCCGCGCGCCCTGCTGCTGGTGCTCGCGGTCTGGGCGACACCGCTGCTGATCGCGCCGCCGCTGTTCAGCCGGGACGTCTACAGCTATCTCGCCCAGGGCGCCATGGTCGACGCCCACATCAACGTCTACACGCACGGCCCCGCACAGTTGGGCGGCCCGCTCGCGGAGGAGGTCGCCCCGCTGTGGCAGCACACCGCGGCCCCCTACGGTCCGGTGTTCCTCGGCGTCGCCTCCGCGCTGTCCGGCCTGACCCGGGGCGAGATCCCCGCCGGGCTGCTCGGCATGCGGCTGGTCGCCCTGTTCGGGGTGGCCCTGATGGCGGCCGCGCTGCCCCGCCTGGCCCGGCACTGCGGGGCCGATCCGGCCGCCGCCCTCTGGCTGGGCGTACTGAATCCGCTGGTGCTGCTGCACCTGGTCGCGGGCGCCCACAACGACGCGATCATGCTCGGGCTGCTGGGGCTCGGCCTGGTCGCGGCCCTCGGCGCCTGGCCGGTCCTGGGGGCGGTCCTGGTCACCCTCGCGGCCCTGGTGAAGGCACCGGCGGCGCTCGGACTCGCCGCGGTGGTGGTGCTCCAGATCCGGGCGGGCCGCCGTCCGGCCCGCGCCCTGCTGACGACGACGGCGGCCTGCGCGGCAACCACGGTCGCCGCGACCGCGATAGCGGGCACCGGATACGGCTGGACCCGCGCCCTGGGAACCCCGGTCTCCCCGCACAACTGGGCGCTGACCAGTCTGCTGGGCAGTGCCACCGGAGCCCTGCTGAAGCGACTCGGCAGCGACCTGGCGCCGCTGGCCATGCCGGCCTGGCACGTGCTCGGTCTCGCCGTGACCGGGGTCGTGGTGCTCGCCATCTGGTGGCGGCTGCGCCCGCACCCCGTGTACGCGCTCGGCCTGAGCCTCGCCACGGTGGCCGCGTTCGGCCCGGCGATCCGTCCCTGGTACGCCCTGTGGGGCCTGTTCCTCATAGCCGCCGCCGCGCCCAGCACCTCGGTACGGCACCGGGTGGCCGCCGTGACGGCGGTGCTTGCACTGGCCGTGCTGCCCAGCGGCGGCCCGGCCGACGTCGGGCAACTGGTGCTGGCGGTCTCGGGCGGGGCCCTCGCCCTCGTCGTCCTGTGGCAGGCCCATCTGGCGGCGCACGCACCGGCACTCGGACGGACGGCATGAGATCACCTCGCACCGACGCGGCCCGGCTCCTGGCCGTCCTGGTCCTCGCGTCCGCCGTGGCCGTCTTCACCGCCACGGTCCCGCTGCTGCGCGACTGGTTCGACCTGCGCGTCTACTACGGCACGGTCGACAGCTGGATGCACCACGGCGGCCGGATCTACGACTACCAGGTGCCCGGCACGACCTACGGCTTCACCTACCCGCCGTTCGCGGCCGTCGTCATGCTGCCGATGGCCGTGCTCGGCCTGCACACCGCGGTCGTCGTGGCCCTGCTGCTGAACCTGCTGGCCCTGGCGGCGGTCCTGCGGATGCTCACCGGCCGGGCGTGGCGTCGCCACGGTTGGTACGGCTGCGCCCTGGCACTGTGCGCCCTGGCCCTGTTCGAGCCGCTGCGGGACACCTTCAGCTTCGGCCAGGTGAACCTGCTCCTGCTGGCGCTCGTCCTCCTCGACGGCTGGCTGCTCGCCACCGGGCGGGGCCGCCGGGCGGGCGTGGGCATCGGTCTCGCGGCGGCCGTCAAACTGACGCCCGCGCTGTTCATCGGCCTGCTGCTGGTGGCCAGGCGATGGCGGGCGGCGGCGGTGGCGACGGCGGTCGCGGTCGCGGCGACCGCGCTGGCCGCCCGGGTGGACCCGGACGCCTCGCGCTTCTACTGGACCGAGGCGCTGTGGGACACCAGCCGGGTGGGCCGCCTCGACTACATCTCGAACCAGTCCCTCCAGGGGATCCTGGCCCGCCTGGGGGTCCTGGACCGTGCGGTCTGGGCGACGCTGGTCCTGGCGGTGCTGGCCGTGTGGGTGCTGCGGTCCCGGCGGGCGGTGGCGGCCGGCGACTGGCAGGCGGCCTTCGCGCTCACCGGGCTGACGGCGTGCCTGGTCAGTCCGATCACCTGGGTGCACCACCTCGTGTGGCTGCTGCCGTCGTTCGTGGTCCTGGTGCGCAGCGGGCACCCGAGGGTCGCGGGTGCCCTCTACGCGGTGCTGTGCAGCAGTGTGGTGTGGCTCTGGTTCGACGACTCCTCCGGTGCGGACGGCTTCGTCGGCGGCAACACCTACGCGTGGATCACCCTGGGCCTGCTGCTGTGGCTGCCGGTCGGTCAGGCCCGTGGCGCACGCGATCTCTTCGCCCGCAGAACCAGCACCAGCGCCCCCGCGCCGAGGCCCGCGACTCCCGGGATCGCCCAGGTCCGCAGCGGACCGGGACCGTCCACCGCGGCGGCGGGACGGGCGACCGGGACCGTGGTGGCGGCGGCGGACGGTTCCGGGGTGGAGCCGGCGTGCGGTACCGCGGTGGAGCCGGCGTACGGCGTGGGCCGCGGCACGTCGAGCGACCCCACGGGATCGACCCGGCCGGCCGCCGCGAACCCCCAGTCGAGCAGCTCGCGGGCCTCCTCGTACACCGCCAAACCGCCGCCCTCCTGAGGGTTCATCACCGTGACGACCAGGGTGCGCCCGTCCCGCTTCGCGGCGGCGACGAGCGTGTTCCCGGCATTGCTGGTGTAACCGTTCTTGATGCCGATCAGCCCCGGGTACGGCGCCACGCCGTCCTCGCCGGTGAGCAGCCGGTTGGTGTTCCTGATCCCGAACGACGATCCGGCGTCGCCCGGGAAGTGGGCCTCGACGGTGCGGCAGTACTGCGCGAACTCCTTGTTGCGCAGCCCTTCCCGGCCGAACACGGCCAGGTCGTACGCGGAGGACGCCTGGCCGGGTGTGTCGTAGCCGTCGGGGGAGACGACGTGGGTGTCGCGGGCGCCGAGGGCGCGGGCCTTCTCCTGCATCAGGGCGGCCGTGGTGTCCCAGCCCCCGCTGAGCGAGGCCAGTACGTGCACGGCGTCGTTGCCGGAGTTGAGGAACACACCGCGCCACAGGTCGGCGATCCGGTAGGTGTGTCCTTCCTCGACCCCGACGAGGCTGCTGCCCGGTCCGATGCCTTCCAGCTCCTGATGCTTCACCGTGTGCTCCATGCCCTCGGGCAGCAGCGGCAGCACCGTCAGGGCGAACAGGGTCTTCAGGGTGCTGGCGGGCGGCAGCGGGCGGTGCGCGTCATGGGCGGCGAGGACCGCCCCGGTACGGGCGTCGGCCACCGTCCAGGACAGCGCGGAGACCTCCGGGACCTCGGGAGCTCCGGGGTGGAGCCGGACCTGCGTGCCGGGCTGCCGCAGCGGATCGGACTGCTCCGCCCCGGACCGGGCAGCTCCGGCGGCCCCGGAGCCCGCGTCGGGTGCGGCGCTCTCCTCAGGGCCCGCGGCGGGTGCGGAGCTCGCCCCGGAGGCCGTGCCGGTCCCGGAGGCCGTGCCGGTCCCGGCGGCCGTCGACACGGGGGCGAGGGCGAGCACGCCCACCACACAGAGTGCGCAGGCCGACCGAGCCAACCGAGGTGAGAATCCGATTGTCATACTGCAAACGTAGAAACGGACCGCTACGGGGTCGCGCTGTCAGGGCCGAACGTGACCCGCGAGCACCCGGATGCCGCACGAGGGGGCGGATCCGACGCCTCAGACGGCGGGCAGCGTCGGCTGGATCCGGCGCAGGAAGGCCGCGTTGTCGGGGGTCGCGCGCAGCCGCTCCAGGAGGGTCTCCAGGTTGGTGTGGCCGTCGCGGGTCAGCAGGGCGCGTCGCAGCCCGCGCGTCGCGGCCAATTCGGCCGGGGAGAGCAGGAGTTCCTCGCGTCGGGTACCGGAGGTGCCGATGTCGACCGCCGGGAACACCCGGCGCGCGGCGAGTTCGCGGTCCAGGCGCAGTTCCATGTTGCCGGTGCTCTTGAGCTCCTCGAAGAACAGGTCGTCGGCGCGGGAGCCGGTCTCGACCAGGGCGGTCGCGAGGATGGTGAGCGAGCCGCCCTCCTCGGCCCGACGGGCGGCGCCGAACAGCCGCTTGGGCCCGTGCAGCGCGGCCGCGTCGACGCCGCCGCTGAGGGTGCGGCCGCCCGCGCCGGCGGCGTTGTTGTGCGCCCGGCACAGCCGGGTCAGCGAGTCGAGGAGGACGACGACGTCCTCGCCCGCCTCGACGAGCCGCTTGGCCCGCTCGACGACGAGCTCGGCGAGCGCGATGTGCTGCCGGGGCGTCCGGTCGAAGGTCGAGGCGTACACCTCGCCGCGCACGGAGCGCCGCATGTCGGTGACTTCCTCGGGGCGCTCGTCGAGCAGGACCACCATCAGACGGCACTCCGGGTGGTTCCCGGCGACCGCGGCGGCGATCTGCTGGATCAGCACGGTCTTGCCGGTTTTCGGCGGAGCCACGACGAGCCCGCGCTGGCCCTTGCCGACGGGGGCGAGCAGGTCCATGACCCGGCCGGTGAGCCCGGACGCGGGGTGCTCAAGGCGCAGCCGTTCGTGCGGGTGCAGCGGGGTGAGGTCGGCGAAGTTCCGGCGGCGGCGCGGCTCTTCGGGCGTACGGCCGTCGACGCGCGCGACCTCGGCCAGGGCGCGCCGGTCGCCGCGCACCCCTTCGAGAAGGTCGCCCTTGCGCAGGCCGTACCGGCGGATGAGGGCGGGGGAGACCTGGAGGTCCTCGGGGGTGGGCAGGCAGTCCGCGGCACGCAGGTGCCCCTTCCCGCCCGCGTCGATGTCGAGGACACCGGTGACGGCCGGGGCGGCGGGGGCCTGCTGCCGGAGGGGAGGGTGCGGAAGTGTGGTGGTCATCGGTGCGGTCCTTTCGCGGACGGCGGGCATGAGACATGCGGAGGGAAGAGAGGGAAGGGCCGCGAGGGGAGAGGCGGTCGTGCGCGTCTCCGGGCGGCGGGAACCGCGCCTCGGGCGACGGAGGAGCCGTCTGCGGGAGCAGTACGGCTGCGTCGGCGAGGTGGTGCGGAAGAGCTGTCGCGCCTGCCGGTCACGGCGAAGGGGCGGAGCAGCACAGAGAAATGAATCGGCATCGGCGCCCATGAAGGGCGTGCACTGATGCTCGCTGCACTGTAGCACACGCAGGGTTGGCAGAGCGTCGGAACGTCGGTCACGGGGCATCGGCGGGCGGCTGCGGACCGTCGGTGGGGGACATGTCCCGAGTCGGCCGGGAAGGGTCGCGGAAGCAGCCCTCGGCAGGCAACTCCCGTGACCCGTAAGCACGTAGACCACGGTGGCGCATGTGGGACGTGGCGCTTTCGCGCCACCGGTCTGCTGTTCCCCCCGAAGGTTTCCGACCGGTAGGAACCGCAGCATGACTTCCCTCATACCTCCCCGCCGCAGACGTCGGCGGGCACTCGCGGCGGCGGTCGGCACCGTGGCCGTCCTGACGTCACTGGCCGGGCCGACCGGCCCCGCGGTGGCGAGCGTGGCGACGAGTGCGGACGCGGCCCACCCCGCCGCGGCGGTGGACACCACGGACACCGGCGTACACACCGTCACCCTGCTCACCGGTGACGTCGTGCGCGTCACGCAGGCCGGCGGCGGCAAGCAGACCGCGGACGTGACCCGCCCGAGCGGCGCCACCGGCGGCGTGCGCACCGAGACCGTCGGCGGCGACCTCTACGTCTACCCGGACGAGGTGCTGCCCTACCTGGCCGCGAACCGCCTCGACAAGCGGCTGTTCGACGTGACCTCCCTCATCGAGCAGGGCTACGACGACGCCCACAGCGACGGCATCCCGCTGATCCTGAACTACGGTGCCAAGACCGCGACCGCCGACCGGACCACCCCCACCGGCGCCACCAAGGTGCGCTCCCTGCCGACCATTCGTGGCGCGGCCGTCCGGGCCGCGAAGAAGCGCGCCCGGACGGTGTGGAAGTCGGTCGCGCCCGCGGCCGCCGCTCCCACCGCCTCCGCCACCACCGGCGACGCTCCCGCGGCCGAGCTCGGCGACGGCCTGGCCAAGATCTGGCTGGACGGCAAGGTCGAGGCCACCCTCAAGGACACCACCGCGCAGATCGGCGCGGCCACCGCCTGGGCGAAGGGCTACGACGGCAAGGGCGTCAAGGTCGCCGTGCTCGACACCGGCGTCGACCTCAACCACCCCGACCTGAACGGCCGGGTCGCCGAGTCGCAGAGCTTCGTGCCCGGCGAGACCGTCCAGGACGGCCACGGCCACGGCACCCACACCGCGTCCACCGTCGGCGGCAGCGGAGCCGCCTCCGACGGCGCCGAGAAGGGCGTGGCGCCCGGCGCCGACCTGCTGATCGGCAAGGTCCTCGCCGACGGCGGCTACGGTCAGGACTCCTGGATCATCTCCGGCATGGAGTGGGCCGTCGACCACGGCGCCCGCGTCGTCAGCATGAGCCTCGGCTCGTCCGATCCGTCCGACGGCACCGACCCGATGAGCCAGACCGTCGACGAGCTCACCGAGAAGAGCGGCGCGCTGTTCGTCATCGCGGCCGGCAACTCCGGCAGCGAGGCGAGCATGGGCAGCCCCGGCGTCGCCGACGAGGCGCTGACCGTCGCCGCCGTGGACTCCGCCGACAAGCGGGCGTCGTTCTCCTCCCAGGGCCCCCGCCTGAACGACTACGCCCTCAAGCCCGACATCTCCGCCCCCGGCGTCAACGTGCTCGCCGCCAAGGCCGGCGGCAGCGCCGCGACCGGCTGGTACCAGACGATGAGCGGCACCTCCATGGCCACCCCGCACGTCGCCGGAGCCGCCGCGGTCCTCGCCCAGGAGCACCCGGACTGGAAGGCGCGGCAGCTCAAGGACGCGCTGATGAGCACCTCCAAGCAGCTGACGGCGTACACCGCCTACCAGGTGGGCGTCGGCCGCGTCGACCTCGCCGCCGCGACCGCCGCGACGGTCACCTCGACCGGCTCCGCGTACTTCGGCATCGACTCCTGGCCGCACAGCGACAGCACTCCGCTCGACCGCACGGTGACGTACACCAACACCGGTGACACCGACGCCGAGCTGCACCTGTCGCTGAACGCCTCCGTCGCCGGCGGCCCGTACGACACCGACCCGACCGCGGGCAAGGGCACCCCGGCCCCCGACGGGATGTTCACCCTCTCCGCCGACACCGTGACCGTCCCCGCCCACGGCACCGCGACGGTCACCGCGACCGCCAGGCCGAGCCTGGGCGCCGACGGCCGTCGCTACCTCGGCCAGATCACCGCCACGGACGGCTCGGGCGCGACCCTCACCCGTACCCAGGTCGGCCTGTACCGCGAGGATGCCCGTCACACCCTGCACGTCGCCCTGAAGGACCGTTCCGGCAAGCCGGCCGCGGGCTGGGTCGAGATCCAGCGCCTCGGCAGCACCGAGGACCCGTACTCCGCGACCATCGACGACAGCGGCAAGGTGGACCTGCGCCTGCGCGAGGGCACCTACAGCCTCCTGACGTACCAGGACGTGACCGGCAGCCACGGCCCCGACTCGCTCGGCATGGCGGTGATGGGCGACCCGGAGGTCGTACTCGACCAGGACCGGACCGTCGATCTCGACGCGAGCCGCACCCGTGAGGTCACCGCTCAGGTCCCGCGCCGCACCGAGGACCGGGCGCTGTCCATGAACTGGTACCGCGCGGACGGCCAGGCGGCCAACTCGTACGGCGTGGGCGTCGTGGAGGTGCAGTACCTGCTGAACTCCTACTACGACAGCATGTTCGTGCTGCCCACCCGCAGGACGACCCAGGGCACCTTCGAGTACGAGACCCGCTGGCGCAAGGCCCTGCCGCTGCTCACCGTCACCGACGACGGCAGGCCCGTCCAGGTCAACGCCCAGGCCAACTCCGCGCGGTATGACGGACACAAGCGCCTGGAAGCGGTGTACGCGGGCACCGGCACCCCCGCCGAGTACGCCGGGCTGAAGGCCAAGGGCAAGGTCGTGCTGGTGACCCGCTCGGACGCGCTCACCGGCGCCCAGCGGGCGCAGGCGGCGGCCGACGCCGGGGCCGCGCTGCTGCTCGTCGTGAACGACAAGGCGGGCAAGCTGATCGAGTCCGTCGGCACCTCCGCCGCCGACAGCGCCGTGCCCGTGTTCTCCGTGACCGCCCGCAACGGGGCCCCGCTGATCGCCGACGCCAAGCGCGGCCGACTGCGGCTGGACGTCGACGGCGTGCCCAACTCCCCGTACGTGTACGACCTTTCGGACCCGCACCCCGGCCAGATCCCGTCCACCGGGCTGACCTACCGTCCCCGTCCGTCCGAACTGGCCACGGTGGAGATGCGGTTCCACGGCGCCACCGCCACGCAGAGCGGCGAGTGGCGGTCCGGCTTCCGTCCGTACCGCAAGTACGGCTCCGGGTACCTGCTGCGTCAGGACATGCCCGGCACCCGCACCGACTACGTCTCGGCGCAGGAGGGGACGCAGTGGGTCGAGACCTCGGGCACCGGGCCGGGCCTGCTCCTGTCGAGCCAGAGCACGCGCACCGCGTACGAGCCCGGCTCGTTCCAGGTCCGCAACTGGTTCAAGCCGGTGACGCGCCCCGCCAACGGGGGCACCTACTGGTGGTCGCAGCGCCAGAAGACCTCGCTGGCGTTCAACGTCCAGCCCTGGTCCGACAGCGACGGCGGCCACGGCGGCGTCATCCAGAGCAACGGACCGGCGAAGACCAGTCTGACGGTCTACCAGGACGGCGTCCTGCTCAAGACCGTCAACTCGTCGGCCCTCACCATCACCAGGCCGCCGACCACTCCGTCGGTCTACACCCTCGACCTGACCGCCGAACGCGACGCGGACACCTACCGGCTTTCCCCCCGCACGCACACGGTGTGGCAGGTCAAGTCCGACCCGGTCACCGACCCGACGGTGATCGACCGGGTGGCGGTGCTCCAGATGGACTACGGCGTCGACACCGACCTGGCGGGCGACGCTCGTGGCGGCCGCCAGACGCTCCGGCTCACCCCGCATCACCTTGACGGCGCGGCGGGTGCCGGAAAGATCCAGGGCGCGACACTGTCGGTCTCCTACGACGACGGCGTGACCTGGACCCCGGTCGACACGAAGGGCAAGTCCGGCACCTGGACGGCCCGTTACGACGCCCCGCACCACGGCTATGTGTCACTGAAGGCCGAGGGCTGGGACGACGCGGGCAACCGCATCAGCCAGGAGGTGATCCGCGCCTACGGTCTGAAGTAGGCGGCCACAGGCCGGAGTCGGAGGCTGTCGAACCCCCGTCGAGTCACCCCAGGTGACTGACGGATCGGCAGCCTCCGTATTCTCGTGGGGACTTCACAGACCACGAGGAGGTCCCGTGCTCTCGGTGCTCGGGCTCGGCCCGGCCGAGGAGGAGATCTACCGTCTCCTGGTGTCGCGGGCGGGCGCCACCGCCGACCGACTCGCGGACGAGACCGGCCGTGCGCCCGGCGAGACGCTGAAGCTGCTCGTCGCGCTGGCCGGCCGCGGCCTGGCCGCGGCGGCCACGGACGCCGCCGACGGCGTCGACGGCGAGCCCGGCCCGGCCACGGTCTTCACCGCCGCGCCCCCGGCCGTCGCTCTCGGCGGCACGCTGCGGCAGCGCCGTGACGACCTGCGGGCCGCCGAGGAGGCGCTGCTCGCGCTCACCGAGGAGTACCGCAACGCGGCGTCGGGCGGCAGCATCGTGGAGGTCATCACCGACCCCGTCGCGGTACGCCACCGCTTCATGCAGCTCCAGGAGTCCGCCCGGCGCGAGATCCGGGCCATGATGGTGCCCGAGTCCACCGTCGTGCGGCGCGAGCACAACACCGCCGAACACGCCGGGGTGCGCCGCGGTGTCCTCTACCGCACCATCGTGCAGCGCGACATGTTCGGCCAGCCCGGCATGGTCGGTGAGGCGCTGGCCGCCCTGGCGTCCGGCCAGCACGTCAGCGTCGCCGAGTCGGTCCCGGTGAAGTTCATGATCGCCGACCGTGAGCTGGCCATGCTCCCGCTGCTGCCCGGCCGCCGTACCGCCCCCGCCTCGATCCTGGTGCACCATTCCGGGATGCTGGAGGCCCTGATCGCCTACTTCGAACTCGCCTGGGAGCGCGCCTATCCGCTGTCTCCCAACACGGTGGACGGCGGTGGTGTCACGGAGGCCCGTCCGGACGGACTGGACGAGATGGACGCCCGTGTCCTCGCTCTCGTCCTCGCCGGTCTCACCGACCAGGCCGCCGCGGGTCAGCTCGGCGTCTCCCGGCGCACGGTGCAGCGCCGGATCGGTGAACTGATGCTCAAGGCGGGGGCGGAGAGCCGCATACAGCTCGGCTGGATCGCGGCCCGCAGAGGGTGGGCCTGACACGGCCGGTGGGAGCGACGGCCGGTGGGACCGACGGCTGTCGCGCCCGGTCGCCGCGCCCGCCCGCGGGCGGGCTCAGCGCGGGCGGCCCGGAACTCCGGGTGACAGCCGCGCGGCGAGCTGCTCCAGCAGGGCCACCGTCCGCGCGATCTCCTCGGCGTCCTCGGTGCCGAGCGCGGCGCCGAGCGCCCCGTCGACCGGTGTGGCCGCGACCTCCGCGCGACGGCCGGAGACCTCCGGGTTCTGGCGCAGCAGGGTGCGCCGGCGGTCGGTGGGGTCGGGTGCGGCGAGGACCGAACCCGTCTCCCTGAGGCGGGCCGCGCAGCCGGAGACCGCGCTCTGCGGCAGGCCCGTACGGGCCGCGATCTCGCCGACGGTGGTGTCCGGGTGGGCGTACACGTCGAGCATCACGACCAGCATCGACCGGGTGCTGGTGGCGTGGTCCTCCAGCCCCTCGGTGGGGATGGCCTCTTCGCCGATCTTCATCAGGGTGCGGCCGAGCAGGAACAGTTCCACTCCGTTCATGGACCCAGATTACATCAGGGCTGATGTATCGATCGAGATGCATCACTCTTGATGCATCAGAAAAGATGGATTATCTTTCGGGTGTCGCCTCGGCGTCCCGGGGTGCCACCACGACGAAGGAGTCCGTCATGAACGCCGTCCGCAAGGCCGCCCTGACCGTCCCCGGCGCCACCCTCCACTACGAAGTCCGCGGCAGCGGGCCGCTGTTGCTCGTCTCCCAGAGCGGCGAGGGCGACGCCAACCGCAGCGACGCGATGGTCGACCACCTCGTCGACCGCCACACCGTGGTGACCTACGACCGCCGCGGCCTGTCCCGCAGCGTCCTCGACGATCCCGCACGAGGAGCCACCCTCGACGAGCACGTCGACGACGTGCACCGGCTGCTCGCCCACCTCACCGACGAGCCCGCCCGGATGCTGGGATGCAGCATGGGGGCGGTCATCGGGCTGCGTCTCGCCCAGCGCCACCCCGACCGCTTGGCCCTGCTCGTCGCCCACGAACCCGCCATACCCGGACTGCTCCCGCATGCCGAACGGCTGCGCACGCACAACGAGTTGGACGAGATGCGCACGGTCTTCCAGCGCGACGGCTGGCTCGCCGGGGTGCGCCGGATCGGCGAGCTGCTCGGCATCGACCCCGCCCGCCAGGAGACCGAACCCGGCGCCCGGCTCGCCCCGTTGGACGCCTCACGCGAAGCCGACTTCCGCTTCTTCATCGAGCACGACGCCCTGACCATGCGGCACGCCGAACTCACCGCCGACGAACTGACCGCCCTGAAGGACGGTCCCGTCCGCATCGTGCCCGGAGCCGGACTCGCCACCCCGCGCACGGTCTTCGACTACCGCTGCGCCGAGGAACTCTCCGCCGGACTCGGCACCGGCCTCGTCCACTTCCCCGGCGGCCACAACGGCAACATCACCCACCCCGAGGGCTTCGCCGAGGTGCTGCGCGGACTGCTGTGAACCGGCGGGGGCCGTCCCGCCGGAGGCCGGCCATACCAGCCATACGAACGGGTGATGCCCCTTCGGCGACGGATTTCTTGTTCTGGCCAAAAGCCCTCCCTACGCTGCCACCACCGCACTCCGGCGGCACGGGACAAGGGACTGCACCGATCATGGGTCGACTGGACGGGAAAATCGCCTTCATCAGCGGCACGGGAGCCGGAATAGGAAGAGCGGCGGCCCTGATATTCGCGGCGGAGGGCGCCCGCGTATTCGGCTGTGACATCGACGCGGACAGCGCGGCGGAAACCGTCGAACTCGTCCGTAAAGCCGGGGGAGACATGAATTCCCTCGCGCCGGTGGACGTGTCCACCGAGGCCGGTGCCCGGGAGTGGATCGACGCCGGGATCGCGGCGTTCGGTGCGATCGACATCCTCTACAACAACGCCTCCGCGCTGCGGAACGGGCCGTTCGAGACGATGCCCGCCGAGGACTGGTACTTCACCATCAGGAACGAGCTCGACATCCCGTACTTCTGTACCCGGGCCGCCTGGCCGCACCTGATCGCCCGCGGCGGCGGAGCCGTCCTCAACGTCGCCTCCGTGGCCGCCGTGCGCGGGGCGCCCTTCATGCCGATGGTGCCGCACGGCGCCGCCAAGGGCGGGGTGCTGGCGATGAGCAAGCACCTGTGCGCGGCCGGTGCCCCGCACGGCATCCGGGTCAACACCATCGCCCCCGGCATGACCCGCACCCCGGCCACCGCCCCCTTCCTGGACGACCCGGACGGTCCGAGGGAACAGCTCGAGGCGCGGATCCCGGCCGGCCGGGTCGGCGAGCCCGAGGACATCGCGCGGGCGGCGGCCTTCCTCTGCTGCGACGAGGCCGCCTTCGTCAACGGCGCGAACCTCATGGTCGACGGCGGCGACAGCGCGATGGCGGGCTGAGCCGCGGTGCGCACGCGACTCGACCTCGAACCCGCCGGGCGGCTCGAACTCGCGGAGGAGTTCGAACTCACGGAGAAACCCGAACCCGAGGCGAAGTTCGAAACCAGAGAAATGAACGTCGGACAGCAAACCGACCGGACGCCGGAGCGAGGGCACGCACAATGACGGAAACGACCTCCCTGAAAAGACTCGACATCGTGACCCTCATAGCCTGCTGTCTCGCCGTGGCGGCGGCGCAGATGTGTATTACGGTGCCCTCGCCCATCAACGGAGAGATCCAGGCCGCATTCGGCGCCTCGGGTTCCCAGGTGGCCTGGGTGACCTCCGCCTTCATCCTGCCCACCGCCATTCTGGAACTGAACTTCGGTGTGGTCGGCGACCTCTTCGGGCGCAAGCGCCTGCTGGTGCTGGGCGGTTTCGTCCTGGCCGTCGGCGAACTGCTCAACGCCACCTCCCAGAACATCACGATGCTGTGGACCGGCCAGGCCCTGGCCGGCATCGGCGCGGCCGCGCTGTTCCCCAGTTCCCTCGCCGTGATCGCGGCCGCCACCCCCGGGGAGAAGGACCGCGCCAAGGCGGTGTCCACCTGGGCGCTCAGCATCTCCATCGCCTCGGCCGTGGGCCCGCTGTCCTCGGGCGTGCTCGCCACCGTCGCCGACTTCCGCTGGGCGTTCGTGCCGCCGGTCGTCCTCGGCCTCGCCGTGGGTGTCGCCTCCTGGTTCCTCGTCACCGACTCCAAGGCCCCCGAGGGCCGCGCCCTGGACTGGCCGGGCCAGGTCACCGTCGCCGTCGGCCTCACCGCCCTGCTGTGGGGCATCATCGAGGGCGGCGACCGCGGCTGGAGCAGCCCCGCGATCGTCGGCGCCCTGGTCCTGGCGGCGCTGGCCCTGGTCGGCTTCGTGATCGCCGAGAAGCGCGCCGAGTCGCCGATGTTCAACCTGGACCTGCTGAAGATCCCGTCGTTCGCCGCGGCCGCCGTCGTCGCCCTGGCCGGCATGTTCGGCTTCATCGGCACCGCCTACTGCGTGTCCATCCGGCTCGGCGCCGTCATGCACCTCAGCGCCCTGCGGGCCGGTCTGCCCTTCGTCATCCTCCAGCTGATCCCGCTGCTGCTGGCACCGGTGCTCAGCCGGATGCTCACCCGCATCGACGCCCGCTGGCTGCTGATGGGCGGTCTGCTGCCGATGGCCGCGGGCCAGTTCTGGATCGCCGCGCTGCCCATCACGACGACCTCCCTGGCCGCGTTCATCGGACCGGTGCTGCTGCTGGGCGTCGGCTTCATCTGCGTGGTGTCCTCGCTGACCTCCGCCGCCGTCAACGCCGTACCGATCCGGATGACCGGCATGGCCAGCGGCGCCACCAGCCTGGTCCGCGAGTTCGGACAGGGCCTCGGACCGGCCGTCATCAGCACCATCGCGATGAGCGCCGCGTCCTCCGCGCTGGCCGGCAAGCTCGGCGGCGCCGACGCGGGCATGGAGGCGGCCGCCGGACCGCTCGCCGTCGTCAACGCGGGCAGCGCCGGCGCCCGGGCCGCCGCCCAGAGCGCCCTCGGCCACGGCATGGCCCTCGGCGTGGTGATCTGCGGCTGCGCCTCCCTGCTCGGCGCGCTGGTCACCCTGCTGCTGGTGCGCAGGAGCGCGACCCGGGTGACGGCGGGGGCGGCGGTGCAGCCCGCCTCCGCCTGAGCACCGTGCCGCGAGCGCCGTCGACGGCGGGAGGCCGGGGGCCACGGATCCCGGCCTCCCGCATTTTTTTCCTGCCCCGGGTGTCGATCCGGCGGGGTGCCGTTCGTCGGTGGGGTGTAGGAAGCTCGTGAGGACCGGGAGGAACCATGAAGTACATGCTGCTGGTGTGCGGGGACGACACCGCCGACGCCTCGGAGATGGCACCCGTCGAGCCCTGGGTCGAGGAACTCGGTGCCGAACGCGGCGTACGCCTGCACGGCCATCGCCTCGCCGCCCCCGCGGACGCGGTGACCGTACGCGTGCGCGGCGGCGAAGTGCTGCGCACCGACGGCCCGTTCGCCGAGACGAAGGAGTACGTCGCCGGTTACGACATCCTGGAGTGCGACAGCCTGGAGGAGGCGGTCGAGGCCGCCGCGAAGCACCCGGTGGCCACCATCGGGGCCATGGAGGTACGCCCCTACTGGGAGGACGAGGACACCGAGGGCGCGATCCGCCGCCTCGACGCCGAACTGACCGAGGCCGCCGCGCAGCGGGACGTCGACCGGGCTCTGGCCTGCTACACGGCCGACGCCGGGATCGTCCTGCCGGACGGCGGGCCGAGTCCCCTCGACACCGAGGCCCTGCGCAAGACCCAGCAGGCCGCCTACGCGGACCTCGTCGGCCCGGTGCGCCGCGAGGTGCTCTCCTTCCGGCTGCGCGTCGACGAGAGCGTCGCCTTCGCCCACGCCCTGGTCCGGATCCGCGCCGACCGCGCCCAGGGCACCCCGCTGGACCGGACCCTGCACGTGACCACCGGCTACCGAGCCGTCGGCGAGCGCTGGCTGATCGCCCACGAGCACGTCTCGGTCCCCGCGGACGGCGGGTCGTGAGGTACGCGCTGCTGGTCCGCGCGCAGCCGGCCGACGCCGAGGGGACCCGGCCCGGCCGGATGCGCGGCGGCATCTGGCTGCGCCCGCCCGCCGACGCCACCACCGTGCGCGTCGAGGCCGACGAGATCCTGCTCGACGACGGCCTGTTCCCGGACTTCGGCGACGGCCTGTCGCCGTCCCACGGCGAAGGCCCGGTCCCGGACCTCGGCGACGGTCCGGTCCCGGACCGCGGGCCGGCCGGTCACGTCGCCGGGCTCGACCTCGTCGAAGCCGCCGACCTCGACGAGGCCATCGCCCTGGCCGCCGCGCACTCCCGGGCGTGCGGCGGCGCGGCGGTGGAGGTGCGGCCGGTGTGGGAGTGACCGACAGGGACGTCGAGGAGGCGGTCGCCGCCGCCTTCCGCGAGGAATGGGGCCAGGTCGTCGCCGGGCTCATCCGGCTGACCGGCGACTGGGACCTCGCCGAGGAGTGCGCCCAGGACGCCTTCGCCCAGGCCCTGGACCGGTGGCGGCGCGACGGTGTGCCGCGCCGCCCCGGCGCCTGGCTGACCACCACCGCCCGCAACCGCGCCCTCGACGTGCTGCGCCGGGAGGCGGTCGGGGCGCAGAAGCTGAAGGAGCTGGCCGTGCTCGCGCGCACCGACGACCCGTACGGCCCCGAGGACCCCGACGAGGGCAGCGGGGTCACCGACGACCGGCTGCGGCTGGTCTTCACCTGCTGTCACCCGGCCCTGCCGATCGAGGCCCGGGTGGCCCTGACCCTGCGCACCCTCGCCGGGCTCACCACGGCGGAGATCGCCCGTGCCTTCCTCGTCCCGGAGGCGACGATGGCGCAGCGCCTCGTCCGCGCCAAACGCAAGATCCGGAACGCGGGCATCCCGTACCGGGTGCCGCCCGCGCACCTGCTGCCCGAGCGCACCACCGGTGTCCTCGGCGTGCTCTACCTGCTCTTCAACGAGGGGTACGCGGCGACGGACGGCACCGACCTGGTCCGTACCGACCTGTGCGCGGAGGCGATCCGGCTGGCCCGGCTGCTGGCCCGGCTCATGCCCGACGAGCCCGAGGCGCTCGGTCTGCTCGCCCTTCTGCTGCTGCACCACGCCCGCCGGGCCACCCGGGTCGACGCGGCCGGCGACCCCGTCGGCCTGGAGGAGCAGGACCGCACCCGCTGGGACCGGACGGCCGCCGAGGAGGGCACCCGCCTCCTGGAGACCGCCCTGCGCCGGAGCCGCCCCGGCCCGTACCAGGTCCAGGCGGCCATCGCGGCCTGCCACACCACCGCGGCCACCGCCGCCGAGACCGACTGGGCCGACATCGCGGCCCTGTACGGCGAACTGCTGCGCCGGATGCCCACTCCCGTGGTCCGGCTCAACCGCGCGTTCGCCGTGGGCATGGCCGACGGCCCGGACCGGGGCCTGGCGCTGGTCGCGGAACTGGAACGGGAGGGCGACCTGACGGACTACCACCTGCTCGCGGCCACCCGCGCCGACCTGCTGCGCCGCGCGGGGCGGGCGCGGGAGGCCGCCGAGGCGTACGGACGGGCACTGGAGCTCGTACGCAACGCGGCGGAGCGCCGGTTCCTGGAGCGGCGGCTCGCCGAGTGCCGCCCGGCGTGAGACCCGCGGTGCGGGACCTGCGGGGACCTCCGGGACCTGCGGCGGCGGGCGGGCCGACGGTTCAGCCGTCGGTCCCGTCCAGCGCGTTGGTGATCGCCCGTACCCCGCCGTGCGCCGCGTAGCCGCCGTCCACCGTGATCTCGGCGCCGTTGACGTACGACGCCTCGTCGGAGAGGAGATAGACGACCAGCGGCGCCACCTCGTCCACGGTGCCCGCCCGGCCCTGGGGCGTCATGGACACATGGGCGCGCACGAACACCGGGTTCGCGGACGCCATCAACGGCGTCTCGATGTACCCGGGATGGACGACGTTCGTGCGGATCCCGCGCGGGGCCAGCTCCAGCGCGGCCACCCTCGACAGGCCCCGCAGCGCCCACTTGCTCGCGGTGTACGCGACCGCGTGATGCGCCGTCAGGCCCGCCACCGAGCCCACGTTCACGATCGACGCCCCGGCCGGCATCAGCGGGGCCAACGCCTGGATGCCCAGCAGCGCGCCCGCGCAGTTCACCGCGAACGCCCGGTTGAAGTCGGCGAGTTCGACCTCGCCGAGCCGGGCCCGCATCGGGATGCCCGCGTTGTTCACCAGCCCGTGCACCCGGTCGAGCGAGGCGGCCAGCGCCGCCCAGTCCCGCTCCGACGACACGTCCAGGTGCCGGTAGACCACCTCGAGGCCCTCGGCGCGCAGGGCCGCCGCCAGCTTCTCCCCGGGCCCGTCCAGGACATCGGTCGCGATCACCGTCGCGCCCTCCCGGGCCGCGGCCGCCGCCTCCGCGGCCCCCTGGCCCTGCGCTGCTCCGGTGACGACGACGGTACGGCCCGCCAGGCGGGTACGGCTCACGGCTCCTCCACTGGGCGCGGGATCTCTCCCGACCGGATCTCTTCCGACCGGGTCTGCGCCGTCCACGCTAGGAAGCCACGGGCAGCTCCGGAAACGCGTGTTCGTCATGGCTGGCATCCGCGCCGGCGATCTCCTCCGGCGCCGGTTCGTCCAGCGAGGCGCCCACCCTGCGCACGGTCTCGCGCAGCCACCGGTGCGCCGGGTCCGCGTGCCGGTTGTGGTGCCAGTACATGGCCTCCACCAGCGGCACGTCCGGGAACGGCGTCGGTACGACGGCACAGCGCGCGAAGCCCTCGTAGCGCCGCGCCAGCCGCTCGGGCACCAGGGCCACCAGGTCGGTGCCGCTCACCAGGAACGGCAGCACGCTGAAGCCCGGCGTGCTGACCTGCACCCTCGGGGTGATGCCGAGCGTCTCCAGCTGGCGTTCGGCCGGGGTGTGGCTCTTGCCGATGGCGCACGCCGCGTGCGGCATCTCCGCCAGGTCGCGCAGGCCGAGCCGGCCGCCCCGCAGACGCGGGCTGTCCGGGTCGACGAGACACACGAACCGGTCGTGCATCACGGCCTCGCTGACCCCCGGCAGCCGATAGCCCAGCGGCACGATCATCAGGTCGTGACAGCGCAGATGCGTCTCCGTCTCCAACTGCCCGTCCACGATGGGATGGACGTCGAGGCGGACGCCCGGCGCCTCCTGCGCGACGACCCGCAGCAGCGGCTCCACGAGCACCGACATCACATAGTCGGACATCACCACCGAGAAGCGCTGCCGGCTGCGCTGCGGATCGAAGTGCCGGGTCAGCGACAGCGCCTCCTCGGCCTTGTGCAGGGAGGCCCGGACGACCGGCAGCAGCCGCTCGGCGAGCGGGGTCAGCTCGTACTCGCGGCCCACCCGCACCAGCAGCTCGTCGTTGAAGTGACGGCGCAGCCGGGCCAGCGAGCCGCTCATCGCGGACTGGCTGGTGGACAGCCGGACCCCCGCGTGGGTGACGTTCTTCTCCTCCAGGAGCGCTTCCAGCGCCACCAGAAGATTGAGGTCGATCGCCCCGAGACCCATCAGTGTGTCCTTCCGGCCGCGTCCTTGAAGCTCGGTGAAACCGGAGCGTAACCAGCGGTTCCACGCCGAGGAAGACTCCCGGTGGCAACTCACAGGGATCTGATGGCAACCATCGGATCCCCGGATGTGCGCAGGTCAGACGGGTGGTCGGGGCACAGCCGCGAGGGCCGGCCCGCGGTACGGCGGCCGGTGCGCGGCCGCCTGCTTCGCGCGGATCGGCTCACTCACTTGAGCGCGATCGGGTTGACGGGGGCGCCCACCGCGCCGGTCACCGGCAACGGGGCGGCCACCAGCAGGAACTCGTGGACGCCGTCGGCGGCGCAGTCGGCCGCCAGCGCCTCCAGGTCCCACATCTCGCCCAGCGGCAGCCCCATGTTGGGGATGGCGATCTGGTGCAGCGGCGACATGGCGGGTTCGGCGAACTCGTACGGGCGTACCTCAAGGCCCCAGGTGTCGGCGGCGATCGCGGCGATCTCCGTGCGGTGCAGCCAGCCGAGGGTGGTGAAGGACAGGCCGGGAGCGTCCCCGGCGGCGTACGTGCCCCAGGAGCCCTGCCTCCGCACCCGGCCGAGCTGTCCGGTGCGCACCAGCACCAGATCGCCGCGACGGACGCCCGACGTGGCGCCCTGGGCCTCGATCGTGGCACGCAGATGCTCCTCCCGGACGGCGAACCCGTCGGGGAGTTCGCCGTGTTCGTCGCCGAACGCGCGGCCCACGTCGAGCAGCACTCCGCGTCCGGTGAAGGCGTCCCGCATGTGCTCGATCCCGGTGACCGAGTCGCCGTCGCCGTTGACGACGGTGCACGGACGGCCGTTCCAGGCCCGCTTGTCGTCGAAGATGTGGCCGAGGCCGTCCCACTGCGTGGAGGCCTGCAACGGCATCACGACATGGTCGTCGGCGCCGCCGAAGCCGTGCGGGAAGCCCTGGGTGCCGGCCGCGGCGTCCGAGCCGGTGTCCTTCATGTAGTGCACGGGGTTGATACGGCCGCGGAAGCCGCGCTGCGGCCCGTCCTCGTTGAACTCAAGCGCCAGTGAGAAGGACCGGCCGCGCCGGACCAGACCGGCCGCGTGCGCCCGTATCGCGTCGTCGAGGAAGTTCAGTGTGCCGAGGACGTCGTCGGGCCCCCAGCGCCCCCAGTTGCGGTAGGCGGCGCGGGCCTTGGCGAGTTCTTCGGCGACGGGGCCGAGGGGGGTGCGGGTCATCGGGTACGTCCTTCCGTCAGCAGGCCGAGGGCGTTGCCCCCGGCGATCGCGGCCCGCTCGGCCGGGGCGAACCCGGCGGCGTCCAGCCGGGCCACGGGGTCGGTGACACCCATGTCGAAGGGGTGGTCGGTGCCGAGGACGACCCGGTCGGCGCCGACCTCCGCGACCAGGTGGCGCAGGGCCCGCGGGGTGTAGACGAGCCCGTCGAACCACATGCGGCGCAGGTAGGAGCTGGGCGGTTCGGCGCAGCCGCGGGCGTCCTCGCGCACCCGCCAGGCGTGGTCGGAGCGGCCGACGTACGTCGGCAGATAGCCGCCGCCGTGCGCGGCCACCAGCTTCAGGCGCGGGAAGCGGTCGAGGACGCCGGCGAAGATCAGGTGTGAGAGGGCGACCGTCGTCTCGACCGGCTGGCCGACGGTGTTGCCCAGGTAGTGGCTCGCCAGCCGCTCGCCCAGCGAGCAGCCCCACGGGTGCACGAAGACGACCGCGCCGAGTTCCTCGGCCCTGCGCCAGACGACGTCGTGCGCCGGGTCGGCGAGCTCGCGGCCGTCGACGGCGGTGGAGACGCTGATCCCGTACAGGCCGTGCTCGGTGACCGCTGTGTCCAGCAGGGCCACGGCGAGGTCGGGGTGCTGGAGGGGGACCGTGCCCAGGCCGTACAGCCGGTCCGGCGCGGCGGCGCAGTGCCCGGCCACCGCCGTGTTGGCGGTACGGGCCAGCCGCGCCGCGAGATCCCGGTCCGCCCAGTAGTGGTGCATGGGCATCGGGCCGACCACCTGGATGTCCACCCCCATCGCGTCGAGATCGGCGATCCGTGCGTCGACCTCGGTCAGCTTCGGTGCCAGGCGCTGGAGTTGGGCCAGGTTGACGGCCGTCGACGCGGGGGAGTGGCCGCGCCGCTCGGCCGCCAGTTCGGCGGCCAGGCCCGCGCTGCCCGCGACGAGGGCGTCGGCCGCGGGAACGGCCAGATGACCGTGGAAGTCGACGACCGGGACGGCCGGTCGGGCGTGAGGTCCGGCGGGAAGGACGGCCGGCCCGGTTTCCGCGGCCGGCCCGGCATGCTCGACGACCACGTCGGTCTCCTGTCGATCTTCTCGGACGACGGACGCTCCGAGCCTGCGTGGCGGCCGGTGCGGTGGTCAACGGATCGAGGCATCGGCAAGGGGCACGTCATGCATCCCGTACGACGATGGCGGCGCCGTCCCTCGGCGCCGTGCCCCGTCGCCGTACGTCGGCGCAGGCCGGGACGGGGGCGGCCGCCGATGGCAGGCATCGCCAACGGCCATTTCCGCCGGGGCTCCGCGCTGCCTAGCGTCGAGGGCGAGCCCCCACCCGTACGAGGAGAGCCGCCGTGCCCGATCACCCTGCCTCCCCCGAGCCCCCGGCCCCGCCCGGCGCGCGGGACGCGCCCCTCGCCGGACCGTTCGCGCTCGGCACCTTCGTGAGCGAGTCGGCCGGCGGTGCCTTCCCCGGCCTGGTCGTCGGGGCCCGGGTGCGCGACCTGTGCGACCTGGTGCCGTCCGTGCGCGCGCTGGTCGAGGACTGGGACGGACTGCTGCCCCGTCTCGGCGGACTCGCGAGCCGCGCCGACGGGACCTGGCACGACCTGGCCGCCCTGCGCGTGCTGACCCCGATCGAGCCGGGCCAGATCCTCCAGAGCGGCGCCAACTACCGCAGGCACGTGGTCGATCTGGTCGCCGCCGAGAAGGAGAGCGTGCACGGCGCCACCCCGGAGGCGGCCCGCGCCGACGCCGAGAAGATGATGGACGAGCGGAGCCGCAACGGGGTCCCGTACCTCTTCCTGGGCTCCCCGCGCGCCCTGTGCGGCCCCTACGACGACATCGTGCTGCCCGCGCTCGGCGAACAGCACGACTGGGAACTCGAACTCGCCCTGGTCATCGGCAGGACGGGCCGGAACATCCCCGTCGAGGAGGCGATGTCGTACGTCGCCGCCTACACCGTCAGCAACGACCTCACCACCCGCGACCGGCTCTACCGGCCCGACCTGAAGGCCATCGGCACCGACTGGTTCACCGCCAAGAACGCCGACACCTTCCTGCCCACCGGCCCCTTCCTCGTCCCGGCCGAGTTCGTCGGCGATCCGGGCGACCTGCGGATCACCCTGCGCCACAACGGAGTCGTCCGGCAGGACGAGTCCACCAAGGACATGATCTTCGACATCCCCCGGCTCATCGCCTACGCCTCCACGACCACCACCCTGCGCCCGGGCGATCTCCTCCTCACCGGCTCGCCGGCCGGCAACGGCGCCCACTGGGGCGTGTTCCTCGAGCCCGGCGACCTCCTGGAGGCCTCGATCACCGGGCTCGGGCACCAGCGCAACACCGTCAGGAGTGCACCGTGACCAGCAGCTTCCAGCCCATCACCCATCTGCGCCATGTCGACCTGGCCGTACCGGACTTCGCACGGCAGCGCGCCTTCTACGGCACCACCTGGGGACTGACGGAGGTGGCGAACGACAGCGGTATCGCGTTCTTCGCCGCCGAGGGCAGCCCGGAACAGTACGTCGTGCGGATCCGCGAGGACGAGCGCAAGCGGATGGACCTGGTCGCCTTCGGCGCCGACTCGCCCGCCGCCGTGGACGAACTCGCCGTACGGCTCGCCCGCGCCGGAGTCCGACTCGTCCATGAACCACGAGCGTCGGACACTCCGGGCGGCGGCTACGGCCTGCGGTTCTTCGACCCGGACGGGCGGGTCGTGGAGGTCTCCGCCGACGTCGCCACCCGGGCCCACCGCAGGATCGAGGAGCGCGAGGCGATCCCCGTACGCCTCTCGCACTGCGTGGTCAACTCCCCGGACCCCGCGGGGCTGCGGGACTTCTACACCGAACACCTCGGTCTCCGGCTCACCGACACGCTCTACTCCCCGCACATGGGCGACCTCATGTACTTCCTGCGGTGCAGCCCGCTGCACCACTCCTTCGCCATCGCCCGCGGCCCCCATGTCTCCCTGCACCACGCCTCGTTCGAGATGCGGGGAGTCGAGGAGTACATGCGCGGCACCGGGCGGGCGCTTCGGGCCGGGACCCGGCTCACCTGGGGTCCGGGCAGGCATCTCGCCGGCGACAACACCTTCGCCTACTTCCACGACCCGCACGGCAACACCGTCGAGTACACCACCGAACTCGCCGTCCTCGACGAGGACCTGTGGCACCCGGGCCGCCACGACGTCGACGACCCGCTCACCCAGGACCAGTGGGGCACCGCCGACCCGATGAGCGAGTCGGTGGCCAAGGAGCAGTTCAACGACCCCGACGTGCTCTTCGAGGCACCGCCCGTCTGATCCGGACGGCCCGGTGGACACCGAGGCGGGACGGCCCCACGGCCGCCCGCCTCGCCACCATGCGCGCCACGACCGGCTGTGGCCACTCTGTGTGATCGCCATGCAGTGGGCGGCCCGATCCGAGGCATCGGGTTCCGGGATGCGTGCGCGACCCGCCTGTTCCCAGGTGTGCACGGCTGCTTCACTCCATCGAACGCACCTCGGGTGCCTTGACCCGAGCCCGGGCCGCCCCGCGTGCGGCGGCCGGCTCGTCACGCTGCGCAAGGACGCATTCGAACTGTGGGAAGGCAAGCAATGACGCTGATCACCCGACGCTCCCTCCTGGTCGCCGGTACCGCCGCGGCCGGTGCCGTACTGGTCCCGGCCGCCTTTGCCACCGCCGCGCCGAAGACGGCGGGCGGCCGGATCACGGTCGGACCGGGGGAGACGTACCCGCTCACCGCGACGACCCGGGTCGGCCTCCTGACCGTCGCCGAGGGCGGCACGATCACCGCCCCCGACGGCCACGGCGTCACGCTGACCGTCGACGGGGTGGAGACCGGTCAGGCGCTGACCGCCACCGGCGGGACCCTCACCCTGATCCAGGCCGGCACCTACCGCGGCGACGTCGTCCTCACCGTGACGCCGGACAACGCGGTGACCTACCAGACGCTCACCTTCCCCTTCCGCCAGGCGCTGTACGTCGGTGCCGACGGCGTCGACCGGGACCGGTCCGTCCTCTCGGCCGTGCGCGGCGGCAAGGTGACGGACACCCTCGCGCGCGGGGTGTCCGTCACCTCCACCGGCGAGTGCTTCGACGCCGTGTACGTGAAGGACGCCTCCTACACGCTCAGGCGGCCCACCATCTCCCTGACCGGCAACGGCCGTTGCGACTTCGCCGGCTACGGCGCGGCGGTCGTCGGGAGCGGCCCGGGGACCACTCTGGTGCTGGACGGCGCGCGGATCGGCACCAAGGGAGTGGTCCGCACCGGTGTCATGGCGGACGACGGCGCCGCCGTCCTCGTCAAGAACTCCACCGTCCGCACCCGCAACGGCGTGCTGCCCGCCGACTACCGGGCCACCGTGGAGACCCCGTACATGCAGTCGGTGCCCTGGATGCTCGGCCTCGACGGCAACGTCCGCGCCACCAACCTCGTCGGGAAGAACAGCCGCGCCACCTACCTCAACTCCACGGTGTTCTCGGAGACTTGGGGCGCCCTGTCGGTCGAGGGCGGCAGCGGTCTGAAGCTGACCGCCGTCAACTGCCATGTCGGAAACACGGGTGAGTACGGGTACGGTACCTACGCCATCGGCGACGCGACCGTACGGGTCCTCGGCTCGCGCTTCGACGTCGGCAGCTACGCCACCATCATCGCCGGGCCCGCCGCGGTGGTGCACTACGGCGACAGCACCCGCGAGGCGGTCGCCGCGCTCGACACGGAGCTGGGACTCGGTCTGTCGAAGGCCGAACTGGCGGCCCTGCCGGTGCGCAACACGGTCGTACGTTCGGGGCACTTCGGCTACATGTTCTTCGGCGCGGGCACGCTGACCCTCGACGGCGGCACGGTGATCGAGTCCGAGCGGGCCACCTTCCTCAACAAGGGCCAGCAGACCGCCATCTCCGTCGACGGCTCGAAGGGCGCCCGGCTCGAACCGCGCGACGGGATCATCCTCCAGATGATCGAGCTGGACGACCCGGGCCCGGTCGACGTGGGCGGCAGGATGATGAACGTCGGCGTCTACACCGAGCCGGCCGGCGACCCGGCGAAGGACACCGGCTTCGACGTCACCGCGGCCCATCCCACCGACGGGGCCGCCACGTTCACCGCCATCGCGCTGAAGGGCGACTTCTACAACGGTGTGCGCAAGGGCAAGAACATGGTCCTCACCTTCGAGGGCTCGACGGTGGAGGGCGTGATCTCCGCGTCCGGGGCCAGGCACCGGGTGTCCACCATCGACGCGGCGAACTTCCAGGAACTGGGCGTCGTCACCAACACCGTGCGGGCCGCCGTCAACAACGGCGCCGTCGTCCGGCTGAACGGCGGCTCCGTCTGGACCGTCACCGGCACCTCGCACCTGACCTCGATCGCCCTCGCCGCCGACGCGGCCGTGCAGGCGCCGCGCGGCAAGAGGCTGACCGTGACGGTCGACGGCACCGCCACGGTCCTCGGGCCCGGCACGACCCACACCGGAGCCATCGTGCTCACGGTGGCCTGAGAGCCGGCGGAGGCGCGCTGATCAGACGGAGCGCGCCTCCGCCTCCTTCGTGATCCGGTCGAACCGCGCGCCCATGGCCGCCGCGAGGGCCTGGAGGCCGGACATCGGACGGACCATGACCGTGAGCGCGTCGATCAGACCGTTCTCGTCGACATGGATGAAGTCGCAGCCGCTCAGCTCGCGGTCGTCCACCCGCGCGGTGAAGACCAGCGCGTGGTCACGCCCGTCGGCCGACGTCAGCTCACGGTCGTAGCGGAAGTCCTCGAAGACACCGGCGACGGTACGCAGGATCGCCGCGGTGATCGCCTTGCCCTGGTACGGCTTGAACACCGCCGGGCTGCTGAAGACGACGTCCTCGGCCAGCAGTGCCTCCACGGCGTCGAGATCGCCGGCCTCGACCGCCTCGCGGAACGCGCGCATCGGATCACCCCATAGTCAATTAGTTGAGTATTGGTGGGTCAGGGTAGTCACCGGTCGTCAGCGTGTCCACGGCCCGGTTCCCCTACGCTGATCGGGATGTTCAGCCCCGAAGGCCCCAGTCTGCGAGAGCTCGCCGTCCAGGCGCTGTCCTCCGTCGAGCACGGCTACGACCTGCTCGCCCCCAAGTTCGACCACACCCCGTTCCGCACCCCGGACTCCGTGCTCGACGCGGTGGCGGCCGCGCTGGAGTGGGACGGCCCCGTGGACGACGGCCTCGACCTGTGCTGCGGCACGGGCGCCGGGGTGGACGTGCTGTCCCGGGTGTGCCGCAGGAGTGTCACCGGCCTCGACTTCAGCGCGGGGATGCTCGCGCGGGCCCGCGGGCGCACCGCGGGGGCGGGGCCGCGCATTTCCTGGGTGCGGGCCGACGCCCGCGCCCTGCCGTTCGGCCCCGCCTTCGACCTGGTGGTGAGCTTCGGGGCGTTCGGGCACTTCCTGCCCCATGAGCTGCCGGGCCTGTTCGCCCAGGTCCACTCCGTGCTGCGGCCCGGCGGCCGCTTCGTGTTCCCCGTGGTCGCCCCGCCGCGCCCGTCGTCCCCGGCGTTCTGGACGCTGGCGGGTTTCGACGCGGCGATGCGGGTGCGCAACGCGGTGTGGCGGCCGCCGTTCGTCATGTACTACCGCGCCTTCGGGCTCGGCCGGGTACGACGGGAGCTGGCGGGCGCCGGGCTGCGCACGAGTCTCCAGCCGCTGCCCGAGTTCGGCCGACGGCGCGACGGCAGCCCGCGCGCCCGGCTGGTCACGGCCGTGCGGCCGGACAGGGCGGCCGTACGGGCGTGAGGGCCCCGCCGTCCCTCGGGCCGACCACGGGTCCGGGCCGTCAGCCGGCCGCCGGCATCGTGAACTCGTACACCAGGGCGTCCTGCCGCGCGTCCACGACCAGGTCCGTGATCTCCAGCGGACGCGCGTACTGGTCGTGGACGCGTCGGGTCACCCGCATCGAGGGCGCGCCGTCCAGCCGGGTGATGGAGTCGCGGTGGTGCAGGGTCAGGCCCGCCCTGCGCATCCAGTCGTAGGCCCGGCGGAGCTGGGCCGTGCCGGTGCCGTCGGCCCGGTCGCGATAGCGGCCGAGCTCCGCCACCTCGGACAGTGCCACGGCGGAGAACGAGGTCACGGCCGAGCGTCCGCCGCCCCCGTCGGCGGCGGCCCACTCGTAGCGGTGCACGAGGGTCGGATGGTGCGGGGCGAGGCCCAGGGCGCGGGCGTGGTCCGGCGGGGGCGGCTCCCAGGCGACGGTGGCCCGGTCGACGGCGCCGGGATCCGGGCTGCGGACGCCGACCGGGAAGGCGAGCGAGGCCGGGTCCTCCAGCGGGCGGCCCGCCAGGGTGGCGTGACTGCCGCGCCGGTCGGTGGCGACCAGGCCGTCGTGCCGCAGCACCTCCAGCGCCTGCCGGACGGTCAACCTGCTGACGCCGAAGCGCTCGGCGAGCCGCCGCTCGCCCGGCAGGCGTTCACCGGGCGGGATGGTCCCGTCCCGCAGCTCGCCGAGCAACGCGGTGGCGACCTGCCAGTACAGGGTCCCGCCTTCGGTCGGTGTCCGGTCCTCGGGTCGTGCGCGGTCTCCGGGTCGCGTGCGGCCGTCGGTCGGTGCGTGGTCCGCGGTCGGCATGCGGTCGTCGGTTCGCGGGTGGGCGGGGTGGGCGGGGTGGGCGGGGTGGTGGGGGGTGGTGCGGGCCATGCCGCGCCTCCTATGGTGACAAGACGTAGCCGTGCGAGCTCATTGCGCGACCAGATCTACCATTGGTCTAAACCAGTTGGGAAGGTCGGTCCGCAGGTTCGGCCGAAACCGACCCACGGCCGACCCGTGCGCCCCACCCGCCACAGAGCCCACGCGGCGTCACAGCGCGCCGTACGCGGCCTCCACCAGTGCCGTCTTCCGCGGGTCGTCGGCGATCCTCGACCCCATCCGGTTCATGACGTATCCCAGGGACAGCCCCGCCTCCGGATCGGCAAGGCCGCAGGACCCGCCGAAGCCGTCGTGCCCGAGGGCTCTCGGGTTGGGCCCGTACGAGCCGTTCGGGCCGCTGAGCCACAGCCCGAGCCCGGCCTCGGTCTCATGCGCGAAACCGGACCCGATGACCAGGTCGCGGCAGCTGCCCTGCCCCTCGCGCACCCGCTCGGCCGCCTCGGGGGACAGGACGCGGTGACCGTCGAAGGTGCCCCGGCCCGCGAGGATCCCGTACAGGGCGGCGACGGCCCGGGCCGTGCCGTGCCCGTTCGCCGCGGGGATCTCCGCGGCCCGCCACTCGGGCGAGTTGGCCTCGGCCGCGCCCATCGGCGGGTTGGTCAGGGCGGCGACCGCCACGGGCGCCAACTGGCCGAAGACCGCCGCCCGTTCGCTGCTCGACGCGGTCGGCGGAGGCACCAGCTCGGCCGCCCGCCCGGCCTCCTTCTCCGGCAGCCCGACGGTGAAGTCGACGCCCAGCGGCCCGGTCACCTCCCGTTCCAGGAACGCGCCCGGCAGCAGCCCCGACACCCGCCGCACCACCTCGCCGACCAGGTGGCCGTAGGTCAGCGCGTGATACCCCGACCGCGTCCCCGGCTCCCACCACGGCTCGGTCGCCGCGAGCCGACGGGTCGTCAGCTCCCAGTCGTAGAGCTCGGCGGGAGCGTGCGGTTCACGCAGACCGGCCAGGCCCGCGCGATGCGACAGCAGATGCCGTACGAGCACCCGCTCCTTGCCCGCCGCCGCGAACTCGGGCCAGTACGCGGCCACCGGCGCGTCGAGATCGAGCAGCCCCCGGTCGGCGAGGACGTGCGCGCACAGGGCCACCGGCCCCTTCGTCGTCGACCACACGTTGACCAGGGTGTCCCGCTCCCACGGCCGGGTGCGCGCCGGGTCGGCCCAGCCGCCCCACAGATCGACCACGGTCCTGCCGTCGAGGGTGACGGTCACCGCGGCGCCCAGCTCGTCCCGCTCGCGGAAGTTCTCCTCGAACGCCGCGCGCACCGCCGCGAAGCGTGCGTCGCAGTGGCCGTGGACCCGTGGCTCGTGCTGCTCGGACATGTGTCCTCCGTCGTCCGCCGGAACGCCGGGCCGCACCGCCGCGGCCCGGGCCCCAAGAACGTACCGACTGGTCGGACTGGAAGGGAAGGCCGCCCGAGGCGTCCTGTGTCCCCGCCCGGCGGCTCGGTCGGTGGCCTGTGTCCCCGCCCAGCGCTCAGGCGTACGACCGTAGCCAGCGCACCTTGGCCGCTTCCTGGTAAGGGCCGCCGCCCTCGTGGTCGTTGAAGTCGTACACCTCGATCGCCTTGTCGTCGTGCGCCCAGGCGTTGAAGGCCGCGAACACCGTCGAGGGCGGGCAGGTCTGGTCCTCCAGGGCGGCCGAGAACAGCGCCGGCGCCCGGCCGCGGGCCGCGAAGTGCACGCCGTCGAAGTAGGACAGGGTGCGCAGGGCGTCCTCGCCGCGGCCGCGGTGCGTCTTGAGGAAGAGACCGATCTCCCGGTAGGGGTGGCGGTCGGTCAGCGTGGCCGCGCGCGGGAAGTCGCACAGGAACGGCACGTCGGGGGCGACCGCGACCAGGTCCGGGACCAGGCCGCCCACCGCGAGGGTGATGCCCCCGCCCTGGCTGGCGCCGAGCGCCACCGTGCGGGACGCGTCGGCCAGCGGGTGCGACCGGGCGGCCTCGACGGCCCGCACCGCGTCCGTGAACACCCGCCGGTAGTAGTAGTTCTCGGGCGCGTCGATGCCCCGGGTCATGAACCCGGGGTACGCGGGCGCCCCGCCCACCGGGTCGGCGGTGCCACCGCCGCCGCCCCACGCGCTGCCCTGGCCGCGGGTGTCCATGACGAAGTGGGCGCGGCCCGTCGACGCCCACAGCAGGTGCTCGTGCGGCAGGCCGCGCCCGCCGCCGTACCCGACGAACTCCACCACCAGCGGCAACGGCTCCTCGGCCGCGGCGGGCAGCGTCAGCCAGGCCTTCACCGGGTGGCCGCCGTACCCGGCGAACGTCACGTCGTACACCCGCACCGTGGAGAGTCCCGTGTCGACCGGCTCGAAGCGGGCGTCGAGGTCGTGCTCGCGTGCCTGCTGCAACGTCTTCGACCAGAACGCGTCGAAATCCGCCGGCTCGGTGGACTCGCTGCGGTACTCACGGAGCTCGTCGAGAGCGAGGTCGAACAGGGCCATCGAGAACCGCCTTCGGTGCGAACGGAGCGTACGGTTGATCACACCGTACGTGTGCGCGCCGGGCGGGCGCCAGGCCCCGTGAAACGGTTCAACGGGACGGGCCGGGCTCACGACTGGTGACGTCGTGTCCACTCCGGCTCGGTGTGCGCCCAGTCCCGTTCCCACTCGGTCATCCGGTGCCGCATGGCCACCCGGCGGATCACGCCCTGCCCGAGGAGCACGAGGGCGGCGGCGCCGCCCGCCGCGCACACCCCCGAGGTGAGCGTGTGCTGCCAGACCGCCGTCCGGCCCTGCGGCGGCCCGACGCTGCGCCCCTGCGCGTCGAACCACACGTCGACCATGTCGCCGCGGAGCGTCCCGGCCGGTACCCGCGCCATGGCGCTGCGCACCCTGCCGTCGTCGTCCGTCCAGCGCACGGGCACGTGATAGGTCTGCCGCCGTCCGGCGTCCACGGACGGCAGGGTGTCGGGCGTCTGCCCGGTCACCTCGGCGCGCACCCGATGACGCTCCGCGCGCTGGGCGGCGCCGAGCGCCCGCGCCTCGCCGTGCGCCCACCAGCCTGCGGTCGCCCCGGCCAGGGGTGCGCCCAGGCACAGCAGGACGGTCATGAACAGTGCCGTCCACACCTCGACGACGTCCGAGCGCCGCCGCAGCGCACTGCGCCGCAGGCGCCGCAAGCGTATGCGGGTTCGCATGTCGGCCGACCTCCTCGCCGTCAGCGGTGCCGAGGGGGCGGAGGGAAGCCGTGCCCGTCGGCCGGTGCGCCACTCCTTCCGTGCAGCGTGCGAGAGTCACAGGGGGTTGTACCCCATTCGGCGGACATTGATCCCAAATCTGTACATATCGGAATCGGAGGCGACGTGAGGCGGGGCGCAGGTGAGGCGGAGGCAGGGCGGGGGGCTGCTGCTCGGGGCCCCGGAGCGCCCCTCGCAGAAGAGGCCGGCAGCCGGCCCGGCGTCAGCCGAAGCGTTCGATCCGGATGCGGTCCACCGGCTGGCCCGCCGCCACGAGCAGCCGCGAGGCGTGCTCGGCGAAGGCGTTGGAGCCGCACACGTACGCCTCCCACCCGCCCTCGGGCCGCTCGGCCAGCAGCGGTGCCACATGGGCGGCCGTCATGCGCCCCACCGGCACCCCCGCGGGCGCGGTCCGGGTGAACACGGGAGTGGTCTCGGTGCCGTACTCGCCCGCGTAGACGAGCTCCCGCGGACCGCGCGCCGACACCAGCAGCCGCAGCGGCACCGACAGACGGCGCTCGCGATGGTGGCGCACCATCGACATCAGCGGTACGACGCCGGAGCCGGCCCCGATCAGCAGGGCGGGCCGGTCGCCGGGCCAGGCGAAGAAGCCGCTGAGCGGGCCGCGCACCTGCACCTGGTCGCCGGGCCGTGCCTCGGTGTGGAACCAGCCGGACACCTCGCCGCCCTCGACGTGGTCCAGGGTCAGCTCGACGTGCCCCGAGCGGTCCGGCGCCGAGGCGATCGAATAGTGCCGCTGGGCCACGTACCCGTCCGCGGCGGTCAGCCGCAGCATCAGGTGCTGCCCGGGCAGGTGCCCCGCCCAGGCGGGCACCGCGAACCGGAAGGTCGCCGCGCGCGGGGTCTCCCGCCGGATCTCCGTGAGCGTGGCCGTCTGCCACTCGGCGGCCGCCTCGCCGGCGTCGATGCGGCCGGGCACCGCGAAGCGCGTGGGCGGAACGAAGCCCGTCCGCGCCGTCGTCGTTGCCGTCTCGGTCACCGTCGTCCTCTCGGTCACGGCCGTCGTCTCGGTCACCGTCGTCTCAGTCACCGGAGTACCGCTGCTCTTCCCAGGGGTTGCCGCGCGCGTGGTAGCCGTTCTGCTCCCAGAAACCCGGCTCGTCGTGGTCGAGGAGGGTCAGCCCGGCGATCCACTTCGCGCTCTTCCAGAAGTACAGGTGCGGCACCAGCAGCCGGGCCGGGCCGCCGTGCTCGGCGGGCAGCGGCCGTCCGTCGTACTCGAACGCGATCCAGGCGCGCCCGCCGGTCAGGTCCGCGAGCGGCAGGCTCGCGGTGTAGCCGGTGTGCGAGTAGGCGACGGCGTGGGTGGCCGACGCGTGCGGGCCCACGGCCGCCAGGAACGTGTCCAGCGACACGCCCCCGAACCGCACCCCGAACTTCGACCAGCTCGTCACGCAGTGGATGTCGCCCTCGTAGGCGGACGCCGGCAGCGCGTGCGCCGCCGCCCAGTCCCAGGTGTGCGGCCGCTCCACCAGACCGTCCACCCGGAAGGTCCAGTCCGCTGCCGCGAGGTCCGGTGTGACCTCGGCGGACAGCACGGGCCAGTCGTCGCCCGCGTCGTACTGACCGGGTGGCAGCCCCGGATTGTGGACGCGAGGGCGCCCGGTGAAGCCTCGGGTGACGTTCATGGGGGAGACGGTGCCTGCCTACGAGCTGATGCGGACGGATCGCTTGCTCATTCAACCGTACGTGCATTCCGGACCCCTCCCGCACCGGCCCGGCCGGCCCGGTACCGGCAGGGGAATAGCGGGCCGGAGATCGTCCTTGCACGTGACGTGCCCCGTGCCGGTCGCCCGCCCGACCGATGGGCCGCGACAGCGCAGGACGACAGCGAAGGAGAGTGGGAGCAGATGCCGAAGGCGTGCGTCTTCACGAGGTGCGGCGACCTCCGGACCGGGGCCGGGACCGTCACCGTCACCGGGAGCGAGGCGTCGGCCGAGGCCGTCCGGGGGGACGCCGCATGAGCGTCGCTCGCCCCACGGGCACCGTCGGACAGGCCCGGCCGCACGTCCTGGACAACCCCGCCCGCGCCGCCCTCACCGGCCCGCACGCCCACTTCGCCGAGCGGTACGGCCGGGTGCTGCGCTACCCCGTCGACGTCACGCCCTGGCTGGCCCTGTCCGACGAGCCGGACGCCGACGACTGGGCGGATCTCGCCGCGCTGGCCGGCCCCGGCGCCGAGGTCCCGCTGCTCGGCTTCCGCGGACAGGTCCCGCCCGACTGGGAGATCACCTTCCACATGGCGGGTGTCCAGCTGGTCGACGACGGCCTGGCCGCCGCCCCGGACCCCGAGGCGGTACCGCTCGGTCCCGCCGACGTGCCCGAGATCCTCGACCTGGTCGCCCGCACCCGGCCGGGCCCCTTCGAACCCCGCACCATCGAGATGGGTTCCTACCTGGGCATACGGCGCGGCGGAGCGCTCGTCGCCATGGCGGGGGAGCGGCTGCGCCCGCCGGGGTGGACCGAGATCAGCGCGGTCTGCACCGACCCTGCCGTACGCGGCCAGGGCCTGGCGAGCCGGCTGATCCTGGCCGTCGCCCACGGCATCCGCGAACGCGGCGACACGCCGTTCCTGCACACCGGCGCGGACAACGCCGGCGCCATCCGGCTGTACGAGTCGCTCGGCTTCCGACTGCGGATGCGGACGGCGTTCCTGTCGGCGCGCGTGCCGGAGCGGATGACGGAGGAGCGGACGGTGGCGGTGGGGTAGGGCTCCCGCGCCCGGGGCTCAGTCGCCCTCGGCGCCCGGCGTCGCACCCGCGGCGTTGTAGCGCTCCAGATACCCGGCGAACAGCTCCAGATCCTCCTCCGGCCAGTCCGCGAGCCGTTCCCGGAAGGCGGCCCGGCGGCGCTGTGTGACCTGGAGGAGGATGCCGCGCCCGGCCGCGGAGAGATGAAGCACCTGGACCCGGTGGTCCTCCGGGTCCTGCCGGCGCTCGATCAGGCCGGCCCGCTCCAGCGCGGCGACCTGGCGGCTGACGGTGGACTTGTCGAGGGCGTAGTGGGCGGCCAGGTCGGTGGCCCGGCAGCCGTCCATCTCCTCCAGATGGCCCAGCAGCGTGTACGAGACGAGCGACAGCTCGGGGTGCATACGGCCGGCCGAGGCGCGGGCGCGACGGGCGAAGATCGTCATTTCCCGCTGGATGGTCTCCACGGCCTCGGTCGCTGTCACCTGATCTCCCTCGCGCGCATCCCCCTGGTTGCAGAATACAACTGGATCACGAGGGGGCGACCCGAGCCGACTGCGCGGAGTGGGCGGAGTGGGCCGTTCGGTGCGCATCGCTGCGGTAGGGTAGCCGTCCGGCTGCGGACCGCCACAGCCGACGCGGACCGAGGAGGTGGGACCCATTACCGCTTGTCAGGTCGGGTGCTCTCACCTCGCCACCATGGCACGGTCCACCGACCGCGGCTGACCGCGAGAGCGCCCTTCGGCTTCCGAAAGGCTCTCGGCTTCCATGCCCTCTTCCCTTCCCCCGCCCAAGCACGTGCCCTCGTCCTTCCCTTCGCGCCCCCGGACCGTCGCCGCGCTGCGCGCCGCCGGATGCGTCTTCGCCGAGGACGAGGCGGAGCTGATCCTCACCACCGCCCGGACGCCGGACGAGGTCACCACCATGGTGGACCGCCGCGTGGCGGGACTGCCCCTCGAACACGTCCTCGGCTGGGCCGAGTTCCACGGTCTGCGCATCGCCGTGGAGCCGGGTGTCTTCGTGCCCCGTCGCCGTACCGAGTTCCTCGTCGGCCAGGCCCTCGCCCGGGTCCCGCGGGCCGCCGTGGTCGTGGACCTGTGCTGCGGCTCCGGAGCGGTGGGCGCGGCCCTGGCCGCCGCCCTGGGGCCGGTGGAACTGCACGCCGCCGACATCGACCCGGCCGCCGTGCGCTGCGCCCGCCGCAACGTCACCGGTCACGTCCACACGGGTGACCTCTTCGCGGCGCTCCCGGACGGACTGCGCGGCCGCGTCGACGTGCTCGCCGCCAACGTGCCCTACGTCCCCACCGGCGAGGTGGCGCTGCTGCCCGCCGAGGCGCGTGAGCACGAGCCGCTGACCGCTCTCGACGGCGGCGCCGACGGACTCGACCTGTTGCGGCGTGTCGCCGCCGGGGCGCCCGACTGGCTCGCTCCCGGCGGCTGTCTGTTCGTCGAGACCAGCGAGCGCCAGGCGCCGGCGGCCGTCGAGGCCTTCACCCGTGCCGGGCTGACCGCCTCCCTCGTCGAGTCGGAGGAGCTGTACGCGCACGTGGTGGTCGGCGCCAGGGCCGTCCGGAAGGCGGGCGGCGGGCGCGCCGCGGGCCGGTCCGGGTCCGGCTGACGGCACACGGCGGTCCTTCGGCGCGGGCCCCTCGGCCGGTCAAGGCTCCTGCCGTGCCCGGGCCACCAGCAGGGCCACGTCGTCGTGGTTGTCGGGGTGGTGCAGGGTGTCCAGCAGGTGGTCGCACATGCTTTCCAGCGGGCGCGCCGGGTCGTCGAGGAGGGCGAGCAGCATGGCGAGGCGTTCGTCGAGGGAGTGCCGGCGCGTCTCCACGAGCCCGTCGGTGTAGAGGACGAGCTGGTCGCCGGGCGCGAAGTCGACGGTGACGGTGGTGAACTCGACACCGCCCACGCCCAGCGGCGCCCCGGTGGGCAGGTCGAGCAGCTCCGGGGCCCGGCCGGGCCGGAGCCGGGCCGGCGGCAGGTGTCCCGCGTTGGCGATCCGGCACTCCCGCCGCCCGGGGTCGTGGACGACGTAGACGCAGGTCGCGATGTAGTGGTCGAGGCCCGCCGTGATGCGGTCGAGGTGGGTGAGCAGGACGGCCGGGTCGAGACCGAGCGAGGTCAGTGTGTTGGTCGCGGTGCGCAGCCGGCCCATCGTGGCGGCGGCGCTGATGCCGCTGCCCATCACGTCGCCCACGACGAGCGCGGTCCTCGCGCCGTCCAGCGGGATGACGTCGAACCAGTCGCCGCCGACCTCGGTGGTGGCGCCCGCGGGCCGGTAGCGCGAGGCGACCTCCAGGCCGCCGGTGACGGCGGGGTGGCTGGGCAGCAGGCTGCGCTGGAGGGCCAGCGCGGTGTTGCGGGCGCTCTGGTACCAGCGGGCGTTGTCGATCTGCACGGCCGCCCGGGAGGCCAGCTCCCGGGCGAGCAGCAGATCGTCCTCGCCGAACGGCAACGGGTTGCGGACCCGCTTGAGGTCGAGCGCGCCGAGCACCTCGCCGCGGGCGATCAGCGGCACCGCCAGATACGAGTGGACGCCCGCCCGGGCCAGCAGCTCGGCCGCCGCGGGGGAGCGGGCGATGCGCGGCAGGTCCTCGTCCTTGACCTGCGTCACCATGACCGCCTCGCCCGTGCGGACGCACTCGGTGACGAACCGGTCGGGTCCGTACCGGGCCACCTGGCCGGCCGGGTCGGCCGCCGCCAGCGCCTCCGGAGCGTCCTGCGCCTGTACGGCCAGTGCCCGGATGACCGCCGCCTGCGCGGGGCCCAGACTGCTGGGGCGGCCCTCCACCACCGCCTCCAGCAGGTCGACGGCCGCGATGTCGGCGAGCTCCGGCACGGCGACGTCGGCCAGTTCCCGAGCCGTACGGTCCAGCTCCAGGGTGGTGCCGATCCGGGCGGTGGCATCGGCGATGAGGGCCAGCCGCCGCCGCGCGGCCTCCGCCTCGACGCCCGCCCGGTACTGCTCCGTGACGTCGACCGTCGAGGCGGCCACCCCCAGCACGGTCCCGCGGGCGTCCTCCAGCCGGTACAGGGACATCGCCCAGGCGTGGTCCTCGTCCGGGTCGGCCGGGGTGCGGCCCATGATCCGGCGGTGGGCGACCGGCCGTCCGGTCCGCAGCACCTGACGTGCCTCGGACTCCAGGACGTCGGAGTCCAGCAGCGGCAGCACCTCGGGGAACGTCCGCCCGAGGTGCTCCTCGGCCGGGACGCCGTCGAGCCGCTCCAGCGCCGGGTTGACCGACACGAACCGCAGTTCGGTGTCGAGCACGGCAAGGCCGGTCGGCGACTGCTCCACCATCCGTGCCGTCAGCGCCACGTCCCGCTCCAGCCGGCGCACGGTCGACCGGTCGGTCGCCAGCCCCAGGGCGTAGACGTCGCCCCGGTCGTCCAGCAGCCGCATGTTGCGGAACTCCACGAGCCGGGTGGTGCCGTCCTTGCGCCGGATCGGGAAGGCGCCGGCCCAGCCCTCGCCGGTCGCCATGACGTCGGCGAACAGCTTGACGACCATGTCGACATGCTGTTCGTGCACCATCACATGGGCCGCGTACCGCCCCAGCGCCTCCCGAGCCGGGTAGCCGAAGAGCTCCTCGGCCTGTGGGCTCCACAGCGCGATGCGTCCCTCGGTGTCCAGCACCACCGAGGCCACGTTGAGCACGTCGAGCAGTCCGCTCGGCTGTTCCGGCCCGCGCACGGGCTCGCCGCCGCGGTCCGCCGGTGATCCGGCTGCATCCATCAAACGCACCGCCTTCGGGCGTCCGCGCGGCACGTCGGCTTCGATGCCGACTCCCCTGTTCTACCGCGCACAACCCCTTCTCCTACGCCTCCGGGGCCCTCCTCCACCATCCCTCGGCACGCACGGATCGTCTGCCGGAGAGAAAACCGCGCGGAGTGTCCGGACGGGCACGACGGGTCGCCGAGCGGACGACGGACGTTCCGGTACGGGGTGACGGGCGTTTCGATGCGGGGTGACGGACGTTCCGGTGCGGGGGCGACGGGCGTTCCGGTACAGGGCGACGGGCGTTCCGGTACGGGACGGCAGCCGTTCCTCTCATTGGTCTGTACATGGTGAAAGTGCGGCGGAAGACTGTCCGCCGAAACGCGTGCCCACCCCCCATGGAGGAGCCGTCCGATGTCCCTGCGCCACCGTCCCGCCCGACATCCCAGACATTACGGTCATGTCGCACTGACGGGCCTGGTCGCCCTCGCCACCGCCGGCGTCGTCGCGCTGTCGGCCGCCCCGCAGGCGGCCGCCGCCGACACCTGGACGGAGGTCGGCTCCGACCGTGCCGACCCGCTCACCGAGAGCCAGGGACTGGCCTCGGTGGAGGTCCCCGCCGGAAGCCCCAACCACTACACGGGCATCGGCACGATCCCCATCGGCGTCTCCAGTCGCGGCTGGAACCATGTGGGTGACCCCGACGCCTCGTACGACGGCCACTACGTCGAGCCGTACCAGCGGGACTCCGGCGGCGCGAAGATGTTCCGGGTGCAGGCGCCGGGCGGCGGCTGGTCGGAGTACGTCCACACCCTCGGCTCCGGTGAGGCGATGAACAACTCGTGGGTCGCGATCTCGCCGGACGGCCAGTGGATGCTGTCCGGCGAGTACGGCACGATGACCCGCTTCCTGGTCTTCCCGACCCCGGGCGTCAACCCGGCCACCTCGCCGTCCGTGAACCTCCCGCAGGTCTCGACCGTGAACCTGGACCACCCGGTGCGGGACGTCCAGGGCTGCGACTTCACCACCCCGACCCAGCTGCTGTGCTCCTCCGACGACCCGGAGGGCACCCTGTTCGGCGTCACCAAGCCGCTCCTCCAGGTCGACCTGTCCGGCCAGGCGAACGGCACGTCTGACGTCTCCGGGCACGTCACCGCCCTGCGCCGGCTGCCCCTGCGCAGTTCCTGCTCGGGCACGTTCGAGGCGGAGGGCATCGACTACGACCGCCGCACCGGCACCCTGCGGGTCATCGTCGTCTCCCCGGGCTTCTGCGTCCTGACCGACAGCAAGACCTACCGCTTCACGCGCAGCTAGGTCTCCCGGGACCGCGGGATCGGGCGGGGGCCGTCCGCCGCTCGGCGGCGCGGCCCCCACCCGCCCGCTCGCGTCCCGGGCCGGCGCCGGTGGTCCGCGCCGACCGGTGGTGCTTTTCTGGGGGAGAGGGGCGCGCTGTCGTGGGGAACCCGTGACAGCGGCACACCCCCGCCAGGAGAGGAGCGATCACGATGGGCAGGGAAGAACCGCACCCGCAGTCCGTCTCCGTCGAGATCAGCGACTGCACCAAGGAGGACGCCCGGATCGTGTTCGACACGCTGTGCGCGTGCTACGAGTCCGACCGGTGCGCCGAGGACGTACCGCAGCAGATCCACGAGACGCGGCCCATGGTCTGGCTCGGCACGTTCGACGTGGCCGACAGGCACCGCTGCGGCAGCCCGCCCCGGCTCGCCGGGTCCGTCACGGCCGACGTGCAGGGCGGCTACTGGGCGATCGACCGGATCCGGGTGACCCTGGACGACCTGTTCGCCGTGCACGAGCTGAGCGGAGCCTCGGGCGACCAGGAACGGGAGCTGCACATCCGGCTGAGGAGCAGGTAGCCCACGCCCCGAACCGGGGGCGGGCGCAGGCCGCGAACCGGCCCGCACCCGCCCCCGGCCCGCACCCGCCCCCGGTCCGCGCCTGCGTCCTGCCCCCGGTCCCGCGCCTGCGTCCTGCCCGCGCCGGCCCCCAGCCCGCGCCCGGCCTTCCGCGGCCGCGGTCACCCGTGTCGCGTGACTTCCGCGACATGTCCCCGTACGCGTTATGCAACTAGTTGCACAAGCGGCGACCGGTCCTCTACAACAGGAGGTGACCACACCGCGCACGGAGGCCTCGATGAGCCGTTACCCCCACCTGCTGAGCCCGCTCGACCTGGGCTTCACCACGCTGCCCAACCGCGTCCTGATGGGCTCCATGCACGTCGGCCTGGAGGAGGCCGAGCGCGGCTTCGAGCGCATGGCGGAGTTCTACGCCGCCCGGGCGCGCGGGGGAGTGGGCCTGATCGTCACCGGCGGCATCGCGCCCAACGACGAGGGACGCCCCTACGAGGGCGGCGCCAAGCTCACCACCGACGCCGAGGCCGAGCAGCACCGCGAGATCACCGAGGCCGTGCACCGCGAGGGCGGCCGGATCGCCATGCAGATCCTGCACTTCGGCCGGTACGCCTACCACCGCGACCTGGTCGCGCCGAGCCCGCTCCAGGCGCCCATCAGCCCCTTCCCGCCCCGTGAGCTGACCGACGCCGACATCGAGCGGACCATCGGCGACTACGCCCGCGCCGCCCGGCTCGCCCGGCAGGCCGGCTACGACGGCGTCGAGATCATGGGCTCCGAGGGCTACCTCATCAACGAGTTCATCGCCCGCCAGACCAACCAGCGCACCGACCGCTGGGGCGGCGCCTACGAGAACCGGATGCGCTTCCCGGTGGAGATCGTGCGCCGGGTGCGTGAGGCGGTCGGCGAGGACTTCATCGTCATCTACCGGCTGTCCATGCTGGACCTCGTCCCCGGCGGCTCCTCGCTCGACGAGGTGATCACGCTCGCCAAGGCCGTCGAGGCCGCCGGTGCGACGATCATCAACACCGGCATCGGCTGGCACGAGGCCCGCATCCCCACCATCGCCACCTCCGTGCCGCGCGGCGCCTACACCTGGGTCACGAAGAAGCTGATGGGCGCGGTCTCCGTGCCGCTGGTGACGACGAACCGCATCAACACCCCCGAACTCGCCGAGCAGTTGATAGCCGACGGCGGCGCCGACATGGTGTCGATGGCCCGTCCGATGCTGGCCGACGCCGACTTCGTCGCCAAGGCCGCGGCCGGCCGGCCCGAGGCCATCAACACCTGCATCGGCTGCAACCAGGCCTGCCTCGACCACACCTTCAGCGGACAGATCACCTCCTGCCTGGTCAACCCGCGCGCCTGCCACGAGACCGAGCTGGTCCTCGCGCCGACCCGGCTGCGCAAGCGCGTCGCCGTCGTGGGCGCCGGTCCGGCCGGCCTCGCCTGCGCCGTGAGCGCGGCCGAACGCGGCCACGCCGTCACCCTGTTCGACGCGGCCGGCGAGATCGGCGGTCAGCTCAACGTGGCCCGACAGGTGCCCGGCAAGCAGGAGTTCGACGAGACGCTGCGCTACTTCCGCCACCAGCTCGACGCGCACGGCGTGGACGTACGGCTCGACACCTGGGCCGGTGCCGCGGACCTCGCCGACTACGACGAGGTGGTCGTCGCCACCGGTGTCACCCCGCGCACCCCGGAGATCCCCGGCATCGACCACCCGAGCGTCGTGGGCTACCTGGACGTCCTGCGCGACAAGGCCCCCGTCGGCGACCGCGTGGCGATCCTCGGCGCGGGCGGCATCGGCTTCGACGTCGCCGAGTACCTCACCGACGGCGGCGACAAGGCGCACGAGGACCCGGCGACGTACTTCCGTCAGTGGGGTGTCGACCTGGACTACCGCGCGCCCGGCGGCCTGGCGGCCCCCGAGCGGCCCGCCCCGCCGCGCGCCGTGCACCTGCTCCAGCGCAAGACCAGCAAGGTCGGTGCCGGTCTCGGCAAGACCACCGGCTGGATCCACCGCACCGAACTGAAGCACCGCGGCGTCACGATGGTCCCGGGCGTGCGCTACGACCGGATCGACGACGCCGGACTGCACATCACCGTCGGTGACGAGAGCACGGTCCTCGCCGTCGACACGATCGTGCTGGCCACCGGGCAGGAGCCGCGCCGCGGCCTGTACGAGGAGCTGCTCGCCGCCGGCCGCAGCGCGCACCTCATCGGCGGCGCCGACGTGGCCGCCGAGCTCGACGCCAAGCGCGCCATCAAGCAGGGCACGGAGCTGGCGGCGGCCCTGTAGGCGCCGTCCGCGCGTCCCTAGGATGACTCCATGTCACTCCCGCACGCGATCCTCACCGCCCTGCTAGAGAAGCCGTCGTCGGGCCTGGACCTGACCCGCCGCTTCGACAGGTCGATCGGCTACTTCTGGTCGGCGACGCATCAGCAGATCTATCGCGAGCTGGGACGACTGGAGACCGAGGGGTACATCCGCGCCCTGCCGGCCGAACAGCCGGTCCGCGGGCAGAAGAAGACCTACGAGGTCCTGCCCGCGGGCCGCGCGGAACTGGCCCGCTGGACGGCCGCCGCCCAGGACCCGAAACCGCACCGCGACGCGCTGCTGCTGCGGCTGCGGGCCGCGGCCGTGGTCGGCACCGCGGGTCTCGAGGCCGACCTGCGCCGTCATCTCGACCTGCACAGAAGCCAGTTGGCGGAGTACCGGCAGATCGAGGAGCGGGACTTCCCGCCCGGCGCGGACGACGACCAGGACCGGCTGAGGCACCTCGTGCTGCGTGCGGGCATCGATCTGGAGACGTTCTGGACGGGCTGGCTCACGCACGCGCTGGCGGAGTTCGCGCAACTTGAGCAACGGCTTGAGCAGCGGCGTGAGCAACAGCCGGAGTCCGACGACCGGGTGTGACCACCGGTTCCGCGGCACTAGAAGCGGCGCGGCCGGGAGCGGCGGCGCAGGATGAAGTACGTGGCGACGAGGCCGCCGCCCACCAGCGCTCCGCCCGCCGCCGTCGGCAGGTCGCCGAAGTCCCGTGTGCCGCCGCCGAGGCCTCCCAGGACGCCGCCCGTCGGCGGGGCCGTGGGCGAGGGGGCGGGCACCGGCAGGGACGTCGAGGTGGTGGCCGCCCCGGACTGCCCCGAGACGATCACGGACTGGGTTCCGGCGGTGGCGCCGTTCGAGCAGGTGACGACGACCGTGTAGGTGCCCGGGGCGACGCTGGACCAGGCCGCGGACTGGCCGCCGGCGGTGCCGGAGAGCGTCGCCTGCCGCCCCTCGGAGAAGGCCCCCTGGTTGGGAGTGAGGAGGGAGGCGGTGCCCCAACTGCCGTTCAGCTGCGCGCACGCGCTGGTCGTCACCGAGACCGCCGTTCCGGTCGTGCTCACCGAGATGCCCGGCCCTCGGGCCAGAGCCTGCGCGGGGGCCAGGGCGAGCGGGAGTGCCACGGCGGCCGCGCAGGTCGGGCCGGCGCGCAGAAGGAGGTGGGCAGTGCGCATCGGTGTCCTCCGGCGGCACGGTCGGCGGAACGTCCTGGCGCCGCCGAGGATCGGGGAAGGCCGTGCCCCTCAGATGCAGCCAACGTGCCCGCGGATCGGCCCGCATTCCGGCCGCCCCCAGACAGGTGACCGGATCCGTTGCACGGCGGACCGCGCCGGGAGTTCAGGGTGCCGTCGTGCCGTCCGTGCTCGTCGTGCTCGTCGTGCTTGCCGTGCTTGTGGTGCTCGTCGTCACCGTCAACTCCGGGGAGAATCCGCCCCAGGTGCCGTCCGGCAGCCTGGCCCGCAGCCGTACCCGGTGCCGCGTCCCCGCTTCCCGTCCCACGTAGAAGCTGTACGTAGCCCGGCCGCGCGGCGGGGTCCCGCCCCAGGTCAGGGAGGTGGCCGGACGGCCGTCGAGCTGGATCTGATACTCGGTGACCAAGCCGTCCGTGCGCGGCGGGACCCAGGACAGGTCGAGGTAGCAGGCCCCGTCCGCCGTGCGGGTCGTCGCGCGGAAGGCGGACGGCGCGGTGTCCCGGCCGTCGTCGCTGCCCGGCGCGGTGGTGAGCGCGACGGTGTCACTGGCGGGCGAGAGATTGTCCGAGGCGTCCCGGGCCCGGACGGTGAAGGAGTACCGTGTGCCCGGCCGCAGTCCGGTCACCACCGTCGCCGTCTGCCCGCCACCGACGCTGTGGATCTTCGTACCGCCTTGGTAGACCTCGTACGAGACCACCTTCCGGTCGTCCGTCGAGGCGGACCAGGACAGCTGGACGGCCCGCCCGCCCGCCGCCCGCCCGGCGAGGCGGCCCGGACGGGTCGGGGCCGAGCGGTCCGCGGCCACGGCCGGGGGAGTCGTGGCCCGTACCTCGCGGCTGCGCGGCCCGAGCCGGCCGGCGGAGTCCCGGGCACGCACGGTGAAGACGTACGCGGTGGACGGGTGGAGCCGGACGACGTCGACCATGTGCGTGGAGCCGGGCACCTCCGTCACTTTCGTGGGGCCGCGGTACACCTCGTACCCGTCGACCCCCTGACCCGCGTTCCACATGACGTGCACGCTGGTCGCGCTGCCCGCGACGGCGGTGACCCCGGTCGGCGCGCCGGGCATCCGGCCGGTCTCCTCCTCGGCCCCCGACCAGCCGCAGGACGCGACCAGTGCGACCAGCAGGACCCCGTACAGCGGCAGCACACGGCGCACGACTCGCCTCCCGTCAGGCAGGGCACGGCGGCAATGGTCCGGACCAATATGGCGCCGTTGTTGCCGTCCCTTCAAGAGGGCGGTCGTCCGGAGGTCCCTGCGGCAGTCCGTACGGCGGCTTGTGCGGCGGTCCGGGGGGCGTCATTGGTGACAGCGCGGGGAGGTTACGTATGCTGAACTTCCTCACGGCCGAACTCTCCGGACAGAGCGGGGAGTTCACGCCTGTGGCGCGGACCGCTGTCGTCGCTGATCCCGCGCCGGTGCGGGTGTCCGGGCGGCCGGGACCTGGAAGGGTTCCGGCCCCCGGCCCCGGTCGGACCGTCGGAGCGGGCTGCGCGGCCGCCCTCACACCTTGCGGTAGGAGTACGCCTCCACTGCCGCCGCCTCCACCGCGCCGAGGTCGGCTCCCGTCGACGCCGTGACGACGGCGGCGACCGCGCCCTCGACGAACGGCGCGTCGACCAGGCGGGTGTTCTCGGGCAGCTCGTCGCCCTCGGCCAGCAGTGCCTTCACGGTCAGCACGGCACTGCCGAGGTCGGTGAGGACGGCGACCCCCGCGCCCCCGTCGACGGAAGCGGCCGCGGCGGCGACGAGCTCGGCGCTGGTCCCGAAGCCACCGCCCGTGGTACCGCCCGCCGCCGCGACGGACACCGCCCTCCCGCCGCCCGCCAGCCCCTGCGCCAGCTCGGCCACGGACTCGGCCACCCGCGCACTGTGCGACACCAGCACGATCCCGACCAGCTTCGTGTCACTCGTTTCACTCATCGCCCGCCTCCACGAGAGCGGCGATCAGCAGCGCCGACGAGGTCGCACCGGGGTCCTGGTGGCCGATGCTGCGCTCGCCCAGATAGCTGGCCCGGCCCTTGCGGGCCTGGAGCGGGACGGTCGCCTCGGCACCCTCCTCGGCGGCGGCGCCGGCCGCGCCGAAACCGGCGTCCAGGGCGTCGACCGCCGGCACCAGGGCGTCGACCATGGTCTTGTCGCCGGGAGCGGCACCGCCGAGCGCCATGACGGCGTCCACGCCCGCCCGCAGGGCCGTCGCGAACTGCTCCTCGTCCACCTCGGCGGCCTCGCCGAGCGCCTTGCCGGTGCGGCGCAGCAGGGTTCCGTAGAGCGGTCCGGACGCGCCGCCGACGGTGGAGATGAGCTGCCGTCCGGCGAGCGTCAGGACGGCGCCGGGCGTCTGCGGCGCGTCCTTCTCCAGCGTGGCGGTCACCGCGGCGAACCCCCGCTGGAGGTTGCTGCCGTGGTCGGCGTCCCCGATCGGCGAGTCGAGGGCGGTGAGCCGTTCCGCCTCACGGTCTACGGCAGCGGCGGCCGCCGTCATCCAGCGGCGGAAGAAGTCGGCGTCGAGCACGGGATCTCCTTGCGTGGTAGGTACCTCGGCCGTCGGTTCCACCGGGTCAGACGCCCCAGCGCAGGCCCGGCGTCCTGACGGGCGCGTCCCACAGCCGCAGCAGTTCCTCGTCGACCTGGCACAGCGTCACCGAGGCGCCCGCCATGTCGAGCGAGGTCACGTAGTTGCCGACGAGCGTGCGGGCGACGGGCACCCCGCGCTCCCTCAGCACCCGCTGCACCTCGGCGTTGAAGCCGTACAGCTCCAGCAGGGGTGTTGCGCCCATGCCGTTGACCAGGAGGAGGACGGGGTTGCGTACGGGCATGTCGTCGAGGATGGCGTGGACGGCGAAGTCGGCGATCTCGCCCGAGGTCATCATCGCCCGGCGCTCCCGGCCCGGCTCGCCGTGGATGCCGATGCCCAGCTCCAGTTCGCCCGGCGGCAGGTCGAAGGTGGGGGAACCCTTCGCGGGCGTGGTGACCGCGCCGAGCGCCACACCGAAGCTGCGGGAGTTCTCGTTGACCTGCCGGGCGATCGACTCCACCTGTTCCAGCGGCCGTCCCTCGGCGGCGGCCGCCCCGGCCAGCTTCTCCACGAACAGCGTGGCCCCGGTGCCGCGGCGGCCGGCCGTGTACAGACTGTCGGTGACCGCCACGTCATCGTTGACCAGCACCTTGGCGATCCGGATGCCCTCGTCCTCGGCGAGTTCGGCTGCCATGTCGAAGTTGAGGACGTCCCCGGTGTAGTTCTTCACCACGAACAGCACCCCGGCACCGCTGTCCACGGCAGCCGCCGCCCGCACCATCTGGTCCGGAACCGGGGACGTGAAAACCTCGCCCGGGCAGGCCGCGGAGAGCATCCCGGGACCCACGAAGCCGCCGTGCAGGGGCTCGTGCCCCGACCCGCCGCCCGAGACGAGGGCGACCTGCCCGGCCACGGGGGCGTCCCGCCGTACGATCACGCGGTTCTCCACGTCCACGGTCAGCTCCGGATGGGCCGCCGCCATGCCCCGCAGAGCGTCCGCGACCACGGACTCCGGGACATTGATGAGCATCCTCATGGGTACCTCCCGATCAGATCGACTGAGGAGCTTCTGTCAGGTGCGTGTCGCGATGAGATGCGGTTCGACGGGAGAGCCGTCATCCCCAGTATTGACCTTGCGGTGGCGAAGGTCACGTGTGGACGCCCGGCGGCCGTCGTCCGGTACGAGCGGGACCCGCGCGCCCGGCGGGGAGGTCCGCCGGGTTCAGGAGGCGAGTACGTCGTTCTCGCCCCGGGTCCTGGCCACCGCCCGGGCGAGGTCGTCGAGCAGGTCCTGAAGTGCCGTCAGGGTGGGCCCGTCCGCGAGGCGGCCGTCCACCACCTTGCGGGTGGCCCCGGGGATGCCCAGCCCGTCCGGGAGGACCTTCGCGCCCATCACGGTGAGGGTCTCGGCCAGCCAGGCACGGGCCCGGTCGCCGCCGGTGCCGGCCGGGGACGCGCTCACCAGGGCCACCGGCTTGCCGTCGATCTCGCCGCCGCCCACCAGCCACTCCAGCGCGTTCTTCAGCACGCCCGAGGTGCCGTGGGCGTACTCGGGGGTGGCTATCAGCAGGCCGTCCGAGGCACCGAGCCGGGCGCGCAGCTCCGCCACGACCTCCGGGAGGTCGTTCTCCTCCACGTCCGCGTCGAAGAAGGGCAGACGGCCGAGGTCCGGCTCGACGGTGATCTCCCACGGCTCCACGAACAGGTCGGCGGCCGACCGCAGTACGGCCGCGTTGAGCGACCCCGACCGCAGACTTCCGCACAACGCAAGGATCTTCATGCCGATCAGCCTACGTTTTCCCGCGTCGCCGGTTCGAAGGTCACCGGAAGGCAGGAGAGGGCGCGGGAGACGGTGGGGCCAGGGCCTCCCGTCCGGATCGGGCCGGCCTGATCACCGACGGCGACGAGTGGGCGTATTCCTGCGCCGGGACGCCCGTGTTCCCGGGTCGGTCAGCCGGTCTTGTGGCCCCATCGCGGACCCACCAGGTCCCATTCCCTGCCCCACCGGTCCATGCGCCGCCGGTCGAGGCGCCACCGGACGACGGACCCGGCACCGACGACCAGTCCGGCCAGCCCCAGCGCCGCACCCGTGCCGAGCAGGGCCGACTCGAAGGCGCCCTCCGCGACGCTCGGCGGCTCGGCGCTGAGCGTGCCCCGCGCGTTCAGCCAGACCGTGACCGCGGTACCGGCCCTCAGCCCGCCCGGCACCGGAGCCTGGTCCGAGTGGGTGGAGCCGTCGGCCGCCGTCCAGCGGATCCTCGCCGGGACGCGCCCGTCCACTCCCTCGGTCGTGGCGGTGGGCGGCGCGACGTCGTCGAGGACGACGGCCGCGACGGAGTACCGTTCGGCGCGCTGGCGGGCGAACTCCTGGTCGGCCGCGTGCGTCGTCACCAGACCTGCCAGCGTTCCACCCACCACGACGGCCACCCAGACGGCGAGCATGACCCATGCCTCGACGATGTCGTCACGCCGCCGCAGCGGACTGCTCCGCCACCGCCACAGGCGGCGCTTCCTGTTGCCGTTGCCGCTGCTCATAGGCTCGCACCTCCCCTTCACCGTACGCTCGTGCCGCCGGGGCCGCATGGGGCCCGAGGACCTCGCCGGTACGACCCGCGGCCCCCTCGGCCGAGACACCGGCCCACCGTTCCGGCCTCCCGTTCCGGCCTCCCGTTCCGGCCTCCCGTTCCGGCCCACCGTCCCGGCCTCCCGTTCCGGCCCACCGTTCCGGCCCACCGTTCCGGTCCCCGCCCCCGTCCGCGCCCCGACCCGGCCGCCGTCCCCGGCCTTCGCCACCTCGGCCCCGGGCCCGGACTCAGGCCCCATCCCTGGCCTCAGGTCCCACCCCGGCCTCCGGCCCGCTCCCGCGTCCTTCCGGACACCCGCACGGGCTCTCCCGGACACAGGGGCGCAGCCTTTCCGGCACCGGCAGCGGCACCACCCCTCCCGGCCGTCGCTGGACACCGGACCGGCCCCCGGTCGTCCGGGGGTGCCGTGTCCCCCGGACGGTTGCCGGGATTCGGCCGGATGGGCCGGTACTCCTGCCCGCTCCGCGCCGGACGGAGGAGGGTGGGAGTCACACGGACCGGCACCTCCGACGAACACCGATCCGGAAGGGGATCCAAGATGTCCGTCGACACGCGGCAGGAGTCCGCCGCGCTCACCGACGACGAGCTCAGGACGCTCGACGCCCACTGGCGCGCGGCGAACTACCTGGCCGTCGGCCAGATCTACCTCATGGCCAACCCGTTGCTGTCCGAGCCGCTGCGCGCCGAGCACATCAAGCCGCGGCTGCTCGGCCACTGGGGCACCTCGCCCGGACTGAACCTGGTGTACACCCACCTCAACCGCGTGATCCGGGCCCGCGACCTGAACGCCCTGTGCATCTGGGGCCCCGGTCACGGCGGGCCCGCGGTGGTCGCCAACTCGTGGCTGGAGGGCTCGTACAGCGAGACGTACCCGGACATCACCCGGGACGCGGCCGGCATGGCCCGGCTCTTCCGGCAGTTCTCCTTCCCCGGCGGTGTCCCGAGCCATGTGGCGCCCGAGACCCCGGGTTCCGTCCACGAGGGCGGCGAGCTCGGCTACGCGCTCTCGCACGCCTACGGAGCCGCGTTCGACAACCCCGACCTGCTCGTCACCTGCGTCATCGGCGACGGCGAGGCGGAGACCGGGCCGATGGCCACGTCCTGGCACTCCAACAAGTTCCTCGACCCCCGCAACGACGGCGCGGTCCTGCCGATCCTCCACCTCAACGGCTACAAGATCGCGAACCCGACGGTGCTCGCCCGCATCCCCGAGTCCGAACTGGACGAACTGCTGCGGGGCTACGGCCACGACCCGATCCACGTCACCGGCGACGACCCGGACACCGTCCACCGGGCGATGGCCCGCGCCCTGGACACCGCGGTGGACCGGATCGCGGCGATCCAGCGCGTCGCGCGCGAGGAGCACGCCACCGAACGCCCCCGCTGGCCGGTCATCGTGCTGCGCACCCCGAAGGGCTGGACGGGCCCGGCGACCGTCGACGGCGTGCCGGTGGAAGGCACCTGGCGCGCACACCAGGTGCCGCTGGCCGGCGTCCGGGACAACCCGGAGCACCTGGCGCTGCTGGAGGCGTGGCTGCGCTCGTACCGTCCCGAGGAACTGTTCGACGAGCACGGCCGCCCCCGCCCCGACGTCCTGGCCTGCCTCCCCGCGGGCGCCCGCAGGCTGGGCGCCACCCCGCACGCCAACGGCGGGCTGCTGCTGCGCGAACTCCCGCTGCCCGCGCTGGAGACGTACGCCGTCCCGGTCGAGAAGCCGGGCCTCACCCTGCACGAACCCACCCGGGTCCTGGGCGAGTTGCTCCAGCACGTGATGGCGTCCACCGCCGACCGGCGCGACTTCCGTCTCGTGGGCCCCGACGAGACCGCCTCCAACCGCCTCGACGCCGTCTACTCCGCCACCGGCAAGGCCTGGCAGGGACAGACCCTCGACGTCGACGAACACCTCGACCCGCACGGGCGAGTGGTGGAGATGCTGTCCGAACACACCTGCCAGGGCTGGCTGGAGGGCTATCTGCTCACCGGCCGGCACGGACTGTTCTCCTGCTACGAGGCGTTCACGCACATCGTCGACTCGATGGTGAACCAGCACATCAAGTGGCTGCGCGTGACCCGCCGGCTGCCCTGGCGCGCGCCCGTCGCGTCCCTCAACTACCTGCTCACCTCGCACGTGTGGCGCCAGGACCACAACGGCTTCTCCCACCAGGACCCCGGTTTCGTCGACCACGTCCTCAACAAGAGCCCGGAAGTGGTGCGGGTCTACTTCCCGCCGGACGCCAACACCCTGCTGTCGGTGGCCGATCACGCGCTGCGCAGCCGCGACTACGTCAATGTGATCGTGGCGGGCAAGCAGCCCTGCTTCGACTGGCTGTCCATGGACCAGGCCCGCGTCCACTGCGCGCGCGGCGCCGGCATCTGGGATTGGGCGGGCACCGAGGACGGCAGCCGGGAACCGGACGTCGTGCTCGCCTGCGCCGGTGACGTCCCCACCCAGGAGGTGCTGGCCGCCGCGCAGTTGCTGCGCCGGTATCTGCCGGAGCTGGCGGTGCGCGTGGTGAACGTCGTCGACATCGCCCGTCTGCTGCCGAAGGAGGAACACCCGCACGGGATGAGCGACTTCGAGTTCGACGGCCTGTTCACCCCGGACCGGCCGGTGGTCTTCGCCTACCACGGCTATCCGTGGCTGATCCACCGCCTCGCCTACCGGCGCAGCGGCCATCACCACATGCACGTCCGCGGCTACAAGGAGATCGGCACCACCACCACGCCGTTCGACATGGTGGTCGGCAACGACCTCGACCGCTACCGCCTGGTCATGGACGTCATCGACCGGGTCCCGAACCTCGCGGTGCGGGCGGCGGGCGTACGGCAGCGGATGGAGGACGCCCGGCAACGTCACCACGAGTGGATCCGCGAGCACGGCGTCGACCTCCCGGAGGTCGCGGAGTGGGCGTGGGAGGGCTGAGCGCCTGAGGCGGATCCGGCCGCGAGGGGCCGAGCCGATCCGGTCGGGGTCGGTGCACACGGTCCGGTCGGGGACCGCGGAGGCGGTGGTTCGGCAGGGCGCACGCACGGGGGCGGACGGCGCAGAGGCAGGAGCAGGCGCGGTCCGGGCATGCGCCCTGTCACGGCCTCTCGCCGGGCGCCTACAGTGTGGCGCCACGGCTCTGCGAGGGGGATGCCGCAGGGCCGAGTCCCAGCACGTGGTCCCCGGCCGTCCCGCCAGGCCGCCGACCGTACCGGGCGCGGCCGCGCACACCGGCTCGGCTCCATCGGAGCGCAGGGGTGCCGTCGGCCACGCGTGCGACAGGCACCACCCCTGTGAATCCGCTCGGACCGCGACGTCGGCAACCCCGCGGACCGAGCGCGCGTCGATCCCTGGAGGCCGCTGTGTCCCGACCGTGCATCGCCCTGATCGCCGACCCCACGTCCACCGAAGGCTGCCGGGAGTACCTGGCCGAGGCGGTGGAACTGCTCACCGGCGCACCGCCGGTCCGGATCGACGCCCGGCACTTCGGAGCCGGCGGGACGGGCCGTGGCGTCCTCGAAGGGGACCGGTTACGGCTGTACGTCCCGCAGGAGGGGACGGACGTGCTCCCCGACGTGGTCGTGCTCTACGAGATCCAGCCCCACCGCCGTCACGAACTCGCCGCGCTCCAGCGCCTGCTGGAGGCCCCGGAGGTGGTGTCCCTCGGCACCGGCCCGGCCGCCTGGCGCACGGCGACGCAGAAGAACCTGACCGTGGAGCGCTTCGCCCGCGACGGCGTCGCCCAGATGGAGACCGTCGTCCTGTCCCGGCCCGGACGAGCGGAGGCGGCCGCCGCGTTCGGCCGGCTCGGCGGTGACGTCTGGGCCCGGCCCGTGGTCGGCACCGGCGGCAACGACACCTTCCACATCACCACCGGGGCCCAACTCGACGACGCCACCGACTACTACGCGCGATGCGGCTCCGACTGGCTGCTGTCCCGCGACGCGGGCAACGTCACCGCGGACGGCATGCGCCACCAGTTCCGGGTGTTCGTCCTGGGCGGGCGGGTCGTGCACGCCCGTGAGCACCTCCAGCCGGAGCCGGACACGCCCTGCAACACCTGCCGGGGTGCCACTCCCGTCCATCTGACGCCGCAGGAGCTGCCCCCGCGCCTCGCCGAACTCGCCGTCGCCGCGACCGAGTCGGTCGGGCTGCCCTTCGCCGGAGTCGACCTGGCGGTCGAGAACGGGGGAGTGGTCTTCGAGGTCAACGTCCAGCCCGCGTTCGTGGACGGCGAACTCCAGGCCGTGGCCGTCCCGTACATCCAGGCGCATCTCGACGCACTCGCCCTGCTGCGCGGGGAGCGTCAGGTCCTTCCGCACCCGGCCCGGCCGGCCCTGGACCGGGGCGGTCAGCTCTCCGCCTGAACCAGCCGGGCCGCGGCATGAACACCCCGCCGCGGCCCGAGGGCGGGTCGCGGCGGCCCTCACAGCTTCAGGGTGAACCAGGTCGTCTTGCCCTCGTCGGTCGGCCGGACGCCCCAGTTGTCGGCGAGGGTGCGTACCAGGATCAGGCCCCGGCCGGACTCCTCGTCCTCGCCGGCCAGCCGTGGCTGGGGGAGTTGCGGACTGCGGTCGCTGACCTCGACGGTGAGGTCGGTGGCCGTGCGGTGCAGATGCAGCCCGAGCGGGCCCTGCCCGTGCTGGACGGCGTTGGTCAGGGTCTCCGAGAGCAGCAGGAGGGCGTCGTCGGCGCCGGCCGTGCAGTTCCACGAGGTGAGCGCCTTGTACAGCAGGGCGCGGCCCTCGGGCACCGAGGCGGGCAGGGCCGCAAGGTCGGCGGTGACGGCCGCGAGCGGCGCGGCCGGCAACTGCGCCAGCAGCAGCGTGACATCGTCGTTGTGGCTCTCGGCGTCCGGCAGCAGGCTCGCCAGCACGTGGTCGGCGGCGGCCTCCAGGCACGGGGTCCCGGTGAAGAAGCTGTTGAGTACGACGGTCAGTTCGCCCAGCCTGACCTCGATGTCGCTGCCCGGCGTCTCGATCAGACCGTCCGTGTACATCACCAGGGTGGCGCCCGGCGGAATGGCGCAGCTGGACTGCTCGTACAGGATGCCGCCGACGCCGAGCGGCGCGTTGACCGGGGCGGGGAGGTCGCGGATCATGTTCCCCGCTCCGGCCACGAGGACCGGCAGATGCCCGGCCGAGCAGACGGTCACCGTGCCCGCGTCGGGGGCGATCACGAGGTAGCAGCAGGTGACCAGTTGGTCGGGGACGTCCAGGTCGGTCACGCAGGTGTCCAGGGCCTGCATGAGCTGCCGGGGCTGCATCCCGGTCTTGGCCAGCGCGTGCGCGGCCGAGCGCAACTGGCCCATGACCGCCGCGGCTTCGAGTCCGCGGCCCATGACGTCGCCGATCAGCACCCCGACCCGGTCGGCGCCCAGCGGGATCAGGTCGAACCAGTCGCCGCCCACACCGGCGCCCTGGGTGGCGGGCCGGTAGCGGCTCGCCGTGGCTAGCCCCGGCAGGGCGGGCGGGGTGCCCATGAGACTGCGCTGGAGGGTGAGCGCGATGTGCCGCTGCTGTTCGTACAGCGCGGTGAGCTCGGCCTCGGCCCGTTTGCGGTCGCTGATGTCGCGCACGATGGCGCAGGCCCCGACCACCGTGCCGTGGGCGTCCCGGGTGGGCCAGAGCGTGACGTCCACGTCCAGCAGCCCGCCGGTCCTGGTGACCCGCAGGGTCTCGAAGTGCTCGACCCGCTCACCGTGCCGCAGCCGTTCCAGCAGCGCGCTGATCTCGTCCTCCAGTTCGGAGGGGGCCAGCAGCGAGACGTGCCTGCCGATCGCCTCCTCGGCCGTGTAGCCGTACAGCCGCTGGGCGGCCGCGTTCCAGTAGGTGATGTACCCGTCGAGGGTCTTGGCGAGGATCGCGTCCTGGGAGGACTCCACGAGCGCGGCCAGCTCGTTGATGCGGGCCTCGGCGGCCTTGCGGTCGCTGACGTCGCGCACGGCGGCGGACACGAGCAGCCCGTCCGCGGTCTCCAGCGGGCTGAGGCTGATCTCCACGGGGAACTCGGTGCCGTCCTTGCGGATCCCGTGCAGCTCGAGCCCGGCCCCCATGGGACGCACCTGCCGGTTGGCCGTGTAGCCGCCGCGGTGCTTGGTGTGCTGGGGGCGGAAGCGTTCCGGGATCAGCAACTCGACCGGATGCCCGAGGAGTTCCTCGCGGTGGTAGCCGAACAGGGCCTCGGTCTGGGCGTTGACGAGCTTGATGACCCCGGTGTCGTCGACGATCACCATGGCGTCGGGAGCGGCCTCCAGCAGGCCTCGGAAGCGCTCCTCGGCCCCACCGGGCACACCCTCCGGCGTCCGGGTCCCGCAGCGGCACCGTTTCTGCATCTGGTGCTGCCTCGGGCCGGGCAACGGCGCCGGTCCCGCCTCAACCAAGTCGGTCATCTCTCACCCCATCTGCGTAACGGTCTTGGACATCTCAGCGTCTTCCGGCCACCCTCATGGCGCGATGTCGCTTACTGTCCGTGTCCTGCTCGAACCTGTCCGTCATCGGCCCCTCCCGGCTGGAGGTACGAGGCACCCGCGGCCGGCGGCTCCGCAGCGGGTGCCGTGCGCGGCCGGGCCGGCCGGGCGGGTCGGGCCCCGGCGCAGGTCGGCGCAGGTCGGGGCGGTCGGGTCGTGGGACGGCGGTCCGCGCGGCTCTCGCGCTGCGGGCGGCCGTGGCCACCGGCACCCTGGGAGACGGCGGTGCCGAGGAGCGAGCGCCGGCCGCCGACGATCCCCGGCCCCTTCCGCGCCGGCCGGGTCGGCAGGGACACGGAGGAGCTGAACCATGAAGGCAGCAGTCGTGCGGGCTTTCGGCCGGCCTCTGGTGATCGAGGACCGCCCCGATCCCGTGCCCGGCCCCGGCCAGGTGCGGGTCCGGGTCGAGGCCAGCGGCCTGTGCCACACCGACATCCACGCGGCGCACGGCGACTGGCCGGTCAAGCCGAGCCCGCCGTTCGTGCCCGGCCACGAGGGGGTCGGCCTGGTCGAGGAGCTCGGTGTCGGCGTCACCCACCTGAGCGTCGGACAGCGGGTCGCCGTGCCGTGGCTCGGCTGGGCCTGCGGCCGGTGCGAGCACTGCCGGTCCGGCTGGGAGACGCTGTGCGAGCAGCAGATCAACACCGGCTACGGCTGCGACGGCGGCTACGCCGAGAAGATGCTGGCCTGGGCCGACTTCGCCCAGCCGGTGCCCGACGGGGTCGGCGCCCTCGACGCCGCCCCGCTGACCTGCGCGGGCGTCACCACGTACAAGGCGCTGAAGGTCGCCGGTGTGCGGCCCGCGCAGCTCGTGGCGATCTCGGGTGTGGGCGGGCTCGGGCACCTCGCCGTGCAGTACGCGAAGATCGCCGGAGCCACCGTCGCCGCCGTCGACATCTCCGACGACAAGCTGCGGCTGGCCACCGAACTCGGCGCCGACCTCGTCATCGACGCCCGCACGGAGGACGTGGGCGCGGTGCTCAAGGAGCACGGCGGTGCGCACGCCGCCGTCGCCCTCGCGGTGAACGAGGACTCGTTCGCGGCCGTCAACTCCGGACTGCGCCGGGGCGGCAAGCTGGTCATGGTGGCGCTGCCCGCGCACGGCACCGTCCAGGTCCCCGTCTTCGACACGGTCCTGAACGGCACCTCGGTGATCGGTTCGATCGTCGGCACCCGCCAGGACCTCGCCGAGGTCTTCGAGCTGCACGCGGCGGGCCGTACCAGGGTGATCTACGAGACCCGGCCGCTGGACACCGTGAACGACTCCATCGACGAGGTGCTGCGGGGCCGGGTCAAGGCCCGGATCGTCTTCGACCTCGGCGCGGCGGGCTGAGGGCGGGGGCCGGGGCCGCCCGAGCGGAGGTCCGGGACCGCTCGGCCGGCCCCGGCCGTCACAGCCCGGCGCAGTGGTCCGGGACGTAGGTCCGCAGTTCACGCGGTGGCCGGGTGTACCCGGTCGACGGGGGACGTTCCGGCAGTCGCAGCACCGGTGGCGGAACGTCGCGGTAGGGCAGGGATCCCAGCAGATGGGCGATGGTGTTCAGCCGTGCCCTGCGCTTGTCGTCGCTCTCCACGACGTACCAGGGCGCCTCACGGGTGTCGGTGTGCACCAGCATCTCGTCCTTGGCCCGTGAGTAGGCCTCCCAGTGGGTGATCGACGCCAGGTCCATGGCGGACAGCTTCCAGCGGCGCAGCGGGTCCTCCAGCCGGCGCCGGAAGCGCTCCTGCTGCTCGGTGTCGCTCACCGAGAACCAGTACTTGCGCAGCAGGATCCCGTCCTCGACGAGCATCCGCTCGAAGACCGGGCACTGGCGCAGGAAGAGCCGGTACTCCTCTCCGGTGCAGAAGCCCATCACGTGCTCCACCCCGGCCCGGTTGTACCAGGACCGGTCGAACAGCACGATCTCCCCGGCGGCCGGCAGATGCTCCACGTACCGCTGGAAGTACCACTGGGTGCGCTGGCGCTCGGTCGGTCTGGGCAGCGCGGCGATCCGGGCGACCCGGGGGTTGAGGTACTCGGCGACCCGCTTGATCGTGCCGCCCTTGCCGGCCGCGTCCCGCCCCTCGAAGACGACGACGAGCCGGGCGCCCTCCGCCCGGACCCACTCCTGGAGTCTCACCAGCTCGGTCTGGAGGCGCAGCAGTTCCTGCTCGTACGTCTTGCGCGGCAGCCTCGCCGTGTCCTTGGCGTCCTTGGCGTCCTTGGCGTCCTTGTCCTCCGTGTCGGCCATGCCGTCCCTCCCGCTCTCCGACCGGTCCGTGGCCGCGCCCGCGCGGACGGATCCGGGGCCGGCGTTTCGACGCCGGCCCCGGATCCGTGCCCTGTCGGGCGTGGGTTCAGTGGTGGTTCAGTGGCCCCCGAGCCCGCCGCCGCCGAACGACCCGCTGGTGCCCCTGGCCCAGCGGGGCCGCGTCGTGGAGGTGCTGCTGCGGGTGCCGAGATTGCCGTACCCGTGCAGGTCGTGCGGAAGCACCCGGCCGGGGCCCTTGGGCATCTCGTCCGGTTCGCGGTTCTCCTGGGCCTCGCGGACCGCGCCGCCCGGCGGGAGGTGCGGTTGCTCCTCAGGAAGTGGTGGGCGCGACTCACGGCGTCGCACGATGGCGCCCCAGTAGAAACCGCTCAGCAGGATGACCACGACGGCCAGTCCCGCCAGCAGTGGTCCGAGGTACAGCCAGCCGCTTGCCGCGGCAATCTGCTCGTTTGCGGTAATCATGCCCTTCGGATACCCGCTGGGATCGAGGTGAACCGTACATTCCGCTACGGTTTGCCCGGTTTCGTGTTCCGCCGCGCTCCGCCGGGCTTCGGGTTTGGCCGGGGGTGACGCGGCTACCCGCAGGGTGTGGCATTGACGACATCTGAGCAGGAGTTGTTCCGGTTCCTGGAGGACCGGTTCGCGTGCGCGCAGACGTGTGCCGACTGCGCCCGGGTGTGTGCCGTACGCGCGAGCCTGGTGGATCCGGGTGGGAGTAGTGAGGAGCGCGAACTCGTACGACGCAAGGCGATCATGTGCGCGGAGGTGTGCGACGCCACCTGCCGGGCGCTGGCCGAGCAGGGTGACGACGCGGACGAGGCGGGTGTCCGCATCCAGCTGGAGTGGTGCCGCACCGTCTGTCTGGAATGTGCACAGATGTTCGACGAGCAGCCCGAGGCGGAGGCGGCGGCGGACACCTGCCGCGCGTGCGCGCGGGCCTGTGCGGACTTCATGACCGCGCTGGGGTGAGCCGACGCGGCCCCGCCGTACCCGTGCCGGTCCGTGCGGACTCCTCCGCTCGGGCTCGCACGCCCGGCGGCTCCCCGCGCGCGGGTGGGTCCGCGCGGGCGTGCGCCCCTGCGCCGGTCCGGCCGTGCGCGACCGGTGGTGTGAGTCCCGTTCCCAATTTCTGGAACACGTTCTACGGTGTGCGCCGACAGGACCGGCCGAGCGGAACCTGGAGGCGCCGTGCACCTCGATCACACGCCCGATCAGCAGCGGCTGCGCACCGAACTGCGCGCCTACTTCGCCGGGCTGATACCGGCCGACGCCTCCGCCCGCCATGCCGAGCCCGCCGCCCAGAAACGGTTCTACCGGGAGACCGTCCGGCGGCTCGGGTCGGACGGCTGGCTCGGGGTGGGCTGGCCGAAGGAGTACGGCGGACGCGGCCTGTCGGCGATGGAGCAGTTCATCTTCTTCGACGAGGCCGCCCAGGCGGGCGTACCGCTGCCGCTGATGGCCCTCAACACCGTCGGCCCGACGATCATGCGGTACGGCACCGACGAGCAGAAGTCGTACTTCCTGCCGCGCATCCTCTCCGGCGAGATCGACTTCGCGATCGGCTACAGCGAGCCCGGCGCCGGCACCGACCTCGCCGCGCTGCGCACCCGAGCGGTACGGGACGGTGACACCTACGTCGTCGACGGGCAGAAGATCTGGACCACCAACGGGGACACGGCGGACTGGGTGTGGCTCGCGACGCGCACCGACCCGGCCGCCCCGCCCCACAAGGGCATCACCATGCTGCTGGTGCCGACCACGGACCCCGGCTACTCCTGCACCCTCATCAACACCCTCGCCGGACACGACACCACGGCCAGCTACTACGAGAACGTCCGCGTCCCCGTCTCGCGCCGCGTCGGCGAGGAGAACCAGGGCTGGCGGCTGATCACCAACCAGCTCAACCACGAGCGCGTGACCCTCGCCGCGCACGGCACCATGGCCATCCGGGCCCTGCACGACGTGCAGCGCTGGGCGCGGGAGACCAAGCTCGCCGACGGCCGACGGGTGGTCGACCTGCCCTGGGTGCGCCGCCGGCTCGCGCAGACCCACACCCGGCTCGACGCCCTCAAGCTCATGAACTGGCGGATGGTGAGCGCCGTCCAGGACGGCACCCTCACCCCGCAGGAGGCCTCCGCCGTCAAGGTGTACGGCTCCGAGGCCCGACGTGACGCCTACGCCTGGCTGCTGGAGATCGTCGGAGCCCCCGGCGCGCTCCAGGAGGGCTCCGCGGGCGCGGTCCTGCACGGCGAACTGGAACGCGGCTACCGCTCGGCGGTGATCTTCACCTTCGGCGGCGGCAACAACGAGATCCAGCGGGAGATCATCGCGTGGATCGGCCTGGGGATGCCACGGGTGCGCCGGTAGCCGCGTGTGTGACGAGGCTTTTCGGTTGGCACAAAAGCGGGATAGGCGGCACCGCACCGAGGGCGCGGACCGCGGAGGGCGGCGGGCCTGGCTTGCAAACTGTCCGAAGCGGCTGACCTGCTGTTTCCTCGGAGCTGGTGAGGTTCGGGCGTGCTGTGCGTTCGTATCTTCCACTCGATGCTCGTGCGTAGGGAGACACGAAGGCGCAGCTTCTGGTCGCAGGGAGTCCCTACGGGTCTCAGGCGTCTGCGTCAGCAGAGCTGCTCGCTGCTTCGTCCCCCCAGTGCGAGGCCTGTGATCGTCGCGCTGGGGTCAGCCTCGGGACGGGGCACCCCCAGCATGCTGAATGTGCGCGTACGTCCGGTGGAAGTCCGGCCGCATCACCATCACCGAGGCGATGGGCGCCCAGTAGCCGTGGCCCAGAGGGAGCCGGGCGGCGATCAGACAGCCGAGCGTGGCCACCGCCGCACCCCGGCGGCCGTGCGCAGCGCGAGCAGGGGCTCCAGCCGCGTCTCCTCGATCGTGAGCCCGGATCGCACGACCTTCCCGAAGGCCCGCAGCCACGTCACGGATGTGAGCCTGGCCGGAGCGCCCTGTCAGGTCGCGTCGGCCGCGCCGCTTCCTGTGCGCTGCGGACAGGCGGGCGCACACCCCGGATCGGGCCGAACCCCTGCACCACTTCCCGGACGCGACCTGACATGCCGGACGCCACTACTGATTCCCAATGTGGTTGTCAACGCTTGACCCGTGACTGGCTGTAGCTGGCTCAGCTTGACGGAAGTTCTCGCGGGCCGGCGAAGACGGCAACCGTGGCTTTGACTTCAGGAGCGGGTTCGGACCCGGCCTGTCGAGTACGCGCCCGGCAAGCCGGTCCAAGGGAGGCGCGGGAGGCGTCTGCCATCCATGGAACCGGGCCGGGCGCGGGCGATCGCCCCTGGTCCAGGTCCGGCCGGAGAGCAAGCGAAACGCCGTCCGTCAGTGCCGGTGGAGCCGGGGTCGGTCGCCACTCGTCGGCCGGACCCGTCCCCGGGAACAGGCGGACGGCAGCCCTCGGGTTTCCTTACCGCTTGTGGCCGTTGCCGTGTCCGTTGGGATGCAGGACCACCTTGGTCCAGCCCTCGTCACGGGCGTCGAAGTGCTCGTAGGCGGTGGGGGCCTCGTCCAGGCTGAGTTCGTGGGAGACGACGAAGCTCGGCTCCGCCTTCCCGCCGGCGATCAGGTCCCGCAGCGCCCGGTTGTACCTCTTCACCGGCGCCTGCCCGGTGCCCATGTGCTGGCCCTTGAACCACATCATGCCGAAGTCGATCGGGACCTTGCCCTGAGCCTCCAGCTCGCCCTGGGCCTCCGCGCCGCCGGG
>NZ_JBSFIA010000011.1:182361-197548 GCF_053597355.1 Streptomyces sp. NPDC001443 | reverse complement strand
GGCCGCGAACGGGGCTATCTTCGCCTCGGCCAGCGAACGGATCGCGTCACGGAGCATGTCGTGCTCCTCGGACGGGCGGTACAGGTCGAAGTCAGCCGATCCGGCCAAGGTCTCTCACGCTCCAAGGGAACTGCGCTAACTACCGTTAAGTAACTCAAATTTTAGGGGCCCGCCCACCGGACAGATACGTGAGCTTGGCGACAGGAGGGAATCCGCCCGTTGAAGAGGCGCGGCACGCCCCGACTATGCTCGGGCGGCACCGCCCAGCGCGTATCGACGCCGTACACCCCAGGAGCACTGCATGGCCGCCCTCAGGATCACCGTGATCGGCACCGGTTATCTCGGCGCCACGCACGCCGCGGCCATGGCCGAGCTCGGCTTCGAGGTGCTCGCGCTCGACGTGGTGCGCGAGAAGATCGAGATGCTGGAGCGGGGCGAGACCCCGATGTACGAGCCGGGGCTCGAGGAACTGCTGCGCCGGCACGTCGCGGGGTTCGAGGGCACCACCGGCCGCCTGCGCTTCACCCAGGACTGGGCCGAGGTCGGGGCGTTCGGCGACGTCCACTTCGTGTGTGTGAACACGCCGCAGAAGCACGGCGAGTACGCCTGCGACATGTCGTACGTCGAGTCTGCCCTCTCCTCCCTCGCGCCACACCTGACCAGGCCCGCCCTCGTGGTCGGCAAGTCCACCGTGCCCGTCGGCTCCGCCGACCGGCTGGCCCGCATGGTCGCCGGACTCGCACCGGCCGGCGCGGACGCCGAGCTGGCCTGGAACCCGGAGTTCCTGCGCGAGGGCTTCGCCGTCCAGGACACCCTGCACCCCGACCGGATCGTGGTGGGCGTGCGCAGCGAGCGGGCCGAGAAGCTGCTGCGGCAGGTGTACGCCACCCCCGTCGGGGAGGGCTCGCCGTTCGTCGTCACCGACTTCCCCACCGCCGAGCTCGTGAAGACCTCCGCGAACTCCTTCCTCGCCACCAAGATCTCCTTCATCAACGCGATGGCGGAGATGTGCGAGGCCGCGGGCGGCGACGTGGTCAAGCTGGCGGAGGCGATCGGGCACGACGACCGGATCGGCAAGAAGTTCCTGCGGGCCGGGATCGGCTTCGGCGGCGGGTGCCTGCCCAAGGACATCCGGGCCTTCATGGCGCGGGCCGGCGAGCTCGGCGCCGACCAGGCGCTGACCTTCCTGCGCGAGATCGACTCCATCAACATGCGCCAGCGCGGGCAGATGGTGGAGCTGGCCCGCCAGGCGCTGGGCGGCGGTTCCTTCCTGGGCAAGCGGGTCGCCGTGCTCGGCGCCACCTTCAAGCCCGACTCCGACGACGTCCGGGACTCGCCCGCGCTGAACGTCGCCGGTCAGATACACCTCCAGGGCGGCCAGGTGACCGTCTACGACCCCAAGGGCATGGAGAACGCCCGGCGGGTCTTCCCCACGCTCGGCTACGCCGACTCGGCGCTGGAGGCCGTACGGGGCGCCGATGTCGTCCTGCACCTGACCGAGTGGCGCGAGTTCCGCGAGCTGGACCCGGCGCGGCTCGGCGAGGTCGCCAAGGCCCGGCTGATCCTCGACGGGCGCAACGCCCTCGACCCCGAGCTGTGGCGGAAGGCCGGCTGGACCTACCGGGCGATGGGGCGTCCGACCGCCTGACCGGGACGGAACACGGGGCGACGCCGGTTCGGCCGAGGCTCAGTCGGCCGAACCGGCGTACCGTTGCATTCTGCCGCACCCGGCCCGCACGTGACGTAAGAAATTCCTGTGCGTCACCGTCCGGGGCCGCACGCGCCGCCCCGGGACGGCCCTCAGCCGCCCTTGGCCCGGTACCGGCGCATCTTCGCGCGGGCCCCGCACACCGACATCGAGCACCAGCGGGCCCGGCCGGCCGGGCTGCGGTCGTAGTAGGCCCAGTGGCAGGTCACGTCCTCGCAGGCCTTCAGCCGGGTCCAGGTGCCCGCGACCAGGGAGTCCGCCACGGCGGCCGCGATCCGGGACCGCAGGGGCGCCCCGGCGCCGGGGACCAGCCGCGCGGAGCCGTCCAGGGCGTCCACCGTCACGTACAGCGGCGCCGCCGCCAGCAGGGCCCCCAGGTCGCTCACCTCGTGGTGCGGCGGATGGCCCGCGTGGGCGAGCAGCGCGGCGCGCAGGGACTCGCGCAGGTCACGGGCGTCCGCCAGGTCGTCGACGGCGAGTCCGAAGCGCGCTCTGCCGTCGGGCGTGTCGAGCGTGTCGGCGCCGGTCCCGAGGTCCAGCGTGTTCACCAGGGACTCGATCAGCGCCAGGCCGCCCGGCGCGGGCGATCTCTCAGTCATGGCGGCTCCCACTCATGGCGGCGCGCCACCTCCGGCTCCCGGTATTTCCCTTGTGACGTTACCTCCTGTGCGGCAGCATGAGGTAACGGTTACCGGTTACTCGTCTCTACAGGTAACGCCGATCGAGGAGGAAGTCATGGCTCTCGCCAAGCTGGACACCGTCGTCCTGGACTGTCCCGACCCCCGCGCCCTGGCCGGTTTCTACGCCGCGCTGCTCGGCGGCACCCTGGAGGAGCAGGAGGACTGGATCGACCTGAGGATCGACGGCACCCAGGCCCTGGCGTTCCAGGCCGCTCCCGGGTACGTGCCGCCGAAGTGGCCCTCGCCCGACGGGTCGCAGCAGTTCCACCTGGACCTGACCGTCGACGACCTGGACACGGCCGAGCAGGAGGTCCTGAGGCTCGGTGCCCGCACCCTGGACGCCGACGACCGCTCGCGCAGCTTCCGGGTGTACGCGGACCCGGCGGGGCACCCGTTCTGCCTCTGCCGGGCCTAGTACCGGTACGGGATCCGGCAGAAATGCGGGAGCGGGGCGGCCGTGTCGGCCGCCCCGCTCCGTTCCGTCAGCTGCCGGACGAGTCGTCCGGTCAGCCGTCCAGCGACTCGATCGTCGCGTTGGACGGCGCGCGGGTGACCCGCAGCTCGCGGGACACGTCCTCCGCCGCGCCCAGTACCCGTACCGAGTTCTGCCAGGTCAGCTTGGCCAGGTCGGACCTGGACCAGCCGCGGTCGAGGAGTTCGGCGATCAGGTTGGGGTAGCCGGAGACGTCGTTCAGGCCGTCGGGGGTGAACGCCGTGCCGTCGTAGTCGCCGCCGATGCCGAGGTGGTCGATCCCGGCGACCTCGCGCATGTGGTCGAGGTGATCGGCGACCGTCGCGACCGTGGCGACCGGCCGCGGGTTGTCCTCCTCGAAGGCCCGGTGCACCCGCATGGCCTCGGCCGTGGTGTCGAGGTGGTGGAAGCCGTGCGCACGCATGTTCGCGTCGGCGGCGACCGTCCAGTCCACCGCCGCCTGGAGCACGAACTTCGGCACGAACGTCACCATCGCGACGCCGCCGTTGGCGGGCAGCCGCTCCAGCACGTCGTCCGGGATGTTGCGCGGGTGGTCGCAGACGGCCCGGGCCGAGGAGTGCGAGAAGATCACCGGCGCGGACGAGGTGTCCAGCGCGTCGCGCATGGTCGTCGCCGCCACATGGGAGAGGTCGACGAGCATGCCCAGGCGGTTCATCTCCCGGACCACCTCGCGGCCGAACGCGGACAGTCCGCCGACCGCGGGCTTGTCGGTCGCCGAGTCCGCCCAGGCCACGTTGTCGTTGTGGGTGAGGGTCAGATAGCGCACACCGAGGTCGTAGAGCCCGCGCAGGGTGCCGAGGGAGTTGGCGATCGAGTGGCCGCCCTCCGCCCCCATGAGCGAGGCGATACGGCCCTCGGCGCGCGCGGCCTCCATGTCGGCCGCGGTCAGCGCCCGGCGCAGGTCCGCCGGGTGGCGGTCGAGCAGCTGCCGTACGCAGTCGATCTGCTCCAGCGTCGAGGGCACCGCGTCGGGCAGGTCCGAGCGGACGTACACCGACCAGTACTGCGCGCCGACCCCGCCCTCGCGCAGGCGGGGGATGTCGGTGTGCAGGTGGGCGCTCTGCGGGGCGGCGATGTCGCGGGCGTCCAGGTCGTAGCGGACCTGCTCGCGCAGGGCCCAGGGCAGGTCGTTGTGACCGTCCACGACCGGGAACTCGGCGAGCAGCGCGCGGGCCTCTTCGAGGGACGTCATCCGCGCGCTCACTTCCCGAAGCCGAAGCCGGCCGTGCCCTCGACCTTGGCGCGCAGCCGCTTGCCCTTCTCCGTGGCCTGGTCGTTCAGCTCCTGCTGGAACTCGCGCATCCGGGTGAGCAGGTCCTCGTCGTGGGTGGCGAGGATGCGGGCCGCGAGCAGACCGGCGTTGCGGGCGCCGGCGACGGAGACGGTCGCGACCGGCACACCGGCCGGCATCTGCACGATCGACAGCAGCGAGTCCATGCCGTCGAGGTACTTCAGCGGCACCGGGACTCCGATGACCGGCAGCGGGGTGACCGAGGCCAGCATCCCGGGCAGGTGGGCGGCGCCGCCGGCGCCCGCGATGATCACCTTGATGCCCCGGTCGGCGGCCTGCTCGCCGTACGTGATCATCTCGCGCGGCATCCGGTGCGCGGAGACGACGTCGACCTCGTAGCCGATCTCGAACTCGTCGAGGGCCTGGGCTGCGGCCTCCATGACGGGCCAGTCGGAGTCCGACCCCATGACGATGCCTACGACAGGGCTCATTCGGTGATCGTGCCTCTCAGGTAGCCGGCTGCGTGACGGGCGCGCTCCAGCACGTCGTCGAGGTCGTCGCCGTAGGTGTTGACGTGACCGACCTTGCGGCCCTGCTTCACGTCCTTGCCGTACATGTGGATCTTCAGCCGGGGGTCGCGGGCCATGCAGTGCAGGTACGCCGCGTACATGTCCGGGTAGTCGCCGCCCAGGACGTTGACCATGACCGTCCACGGCGCGCGCGGACGCGGGTCGCCCAGCGGCAGGTCGAGCACGGCCCGGACGTGGTTGGCGAACTGGGACGTGATCGCGCCGTCCTGTGTCCAGTGGCCCGAGTTGTGCGGGCGCATGGCGAGTTCGTTGACGAGTATCCGGCCGTCCCGGGTCTGGAACAGCTCGACGGCGAGGTGGCCGACGACGCCGAGTTCCTTGGCGATGCGCAGCGCCATCTCCTCGGCCTTCAGGCCCACGGCCGGGTCGAGGTCGGGGGCGGGGGCGATGACCGTGTCGCAGACCCCGTTCACCTGGCGGGACTCCACCACGGGGTAGGCGACCGCCTGGCCGTGCGGGGAGCGCACGACGTTCGCCGCCAGCTCCCGCACGAAGTCGACCTTCTCCTCCGCGAGGACCGGGACACCGGCCCGGAAGGGTTCGGCGGCCTCCTCCACGGAGTCCACGACCCACACGCCCTTGCCGTCGTACCCGCCGCGGACGGTCTTGAGCACGACAGGAAAACCTCCCCCGCTCTCGGCCGCGAAGGCGGCCACGTCCTGCGGATCGGAGACGATGCGGTGCCGCGGGCACGGCACACCGATCGCGTCGAGTCTGGCCCGCATCACGCCCTTGTCCTGGGCGTGCACGAGCGCGTCGGGGCCCGGACGGACGGGGATGCCGTCCGCCTCCAGGGCCCTGAGGTGCTCGGTGGGCACATGTTCGTGATCGAAGGTGATCACATCGCACCCACGGGCGAACGCGCGCAGCGTGTCCAGATCGCGATAGTCGCCGATGACGACGTCGCTCACGACCTGTGCCGCGGAATCCTGAGGGGTGTCACTGAGGAGCTTGAACCTGATGCCGAGCGGAATGCCTGCCTCGTGTGTCATACGAGCGAGCTGGCCACCGCCGACCATGCCGACTACCGGGAACGTCACGCCCCTAGGGTATCGGCCACGCCCGGACGGCCGATTCCGTGCCTCTTACCGACGGCTTTCCCGTCTCATACCGGGCGTTTTACGGGTTCTTTCCAAGCTGTTCCCGGCCGGTGGGCCCGTCCACAGGAAAGCCCGCAGGGGGCCGGTTAGCATGGCTGGGTTGACGTAAACCGACCCGGACGGGGGCACGCACAGCCATGGAACACGGTTCCTCGGGGCTGCGACGACTCGTGCGCGAGGTCGCGAAGTTCGGCGCCGTCGGCGGCGCGGGGCTTCTGGTCAATCTGGGTGTGTTCAACCTGGTGCGCCACGCGACGGATCTGCCCGTCGTGCGGGCCAGTGTCATCGCCACGATCGTCGCCATCATCTTCAACTACCTGGGCTTCCGCTACTTCACGTACCGGGACCGCGACCGCACCGGCCGCACCCGGGAGCTGACCCTTTTCCTGCTGTTCAGCGCGGTCGGTCTCGTGATCGAGAACGGTGTGCTGTACGCGGCGACGTACGGGTTCGGCTGGGACAGCCCGCTGCAGAGCAACGTCTTCAAGTTCATCGGCATCGGCGTCGCCACGCTGTTCCGGTTCTGGTCGTACCGCTCGTGGGTGTTCCGGACGCTGCCCGCGCGGGAGGCCGTCGCGGACGCGGAGTCGCTGCTGAAGGCGGAGTCGAAGAAGACGCGGACCCAGCGGGTGGGCTGAGCGGGTGAGCCGACCCGGCAGGCGCCACGCAGACCCGCCGGCGCCACGCAGACTCGCCGGCGCCTCGCAGAACCGCCGGCGCCTCGCAGAACCGCCGGACAGGCCCTAGCGGACCGTCGGCTCGTCCTCCGTCACGAGCGTGCGCTTCAGCGGCGTACGCGACAGGAACAGGCCGAAGACCGGCGGCTGCGCCTGGAGCATCTCAAGGCGGCCGCCGTCCGCCTCCGCGAGGTCACGGGCCACGGCGAGGCCGATGCCCGTCGAGTTGCGGCCGCTGATCGTCCGCTCGAAGATCCGCGCCCCCAGATCGGCCGGGACGCCCGGTCCCTCGTCCGTCACCTCGATGACCGCCTGGTTGCCGGTGACCCGGGTGCGCAGGGCGACCGTGCCCCCGCCGTGCATGAGCGAGTTCTCGATCAGCGCCGCCAGCACCTGGGCCACCGCGCCGGGCGTGCCCACGGCCCGCAGATGGCGCTTGCCCGAGCTGACGATGGCGCGGCCCGCGCTGCGGTACGCCGGACGCCACTCCGCGAGCTGCTGCTGGATGACCTCGTCGAGGTCGAAGGAGACCGCCGAGCCGGTACGCGGGTCCCGGGCGTTGGTCAGCAGCCGCTCCACCACGTCCGTCAGGCGCTCCACCTGCGTCAGCGCGATGGTCGCCTCCTCCTTCACGATGTCCGGGTCGTCGGTGAGGGTGATCTCCTCCAGCCGCATGGACAGCGCGGTCAGCGGCGTACGGAGCTGGTGGGAGGCGTCGGCCGCCAGGCGCCGCTCGGCGGTGAGCATCCGGCCGATGCGCTCGGCGGAGGCGTCGAGGACGTCCGCGACCCGGTCCAGCTCGGGGACGCCGTACCGCTTGTGCCGGGGGCGCGGGTCGCCCGAGCCGAGCCGCTCGGCGGTCTCCGCGAGGTCGGTGAGCGGTGAGGCGAGACGGTTGGCCTGGCGGACCGCGAGGAGGACCGCGGCCACCACGGCCAGCAGCGCCACCGCCCCGATGATCAGCAGAGTGCGGCCGACCTCCCGGGTCACGGACGAGCGCGGCTCCTCGACCGTGACCGTCTCGCCCTCCTCGCCCTTGGCGGTGGAGCGGATCACCTCGCCGGCCGGCCGGGTGCCGATCTCGATCGGGCGCTGGCCGGGCATCACGATGCGGGCGTAGCGCTCCTGGGCGACCTGGCCGCGCAGTATCCCCGCGGTGACGGTCTCCTCGCCGAGCAGCCGGCTGTCCACGATGCTGGCCAGCCGCAGCGCCTCGGAGTCCACTCGTTCCTGGGCGCTGTTGCTGATCGTCCGGGTCTCGACGATCACCAGGGACACGCCGAAGACGGCGATGACGACGAGCACCACGGCGAGCGTGGACTGGATCAGTCGGCGGCGCATGACCTCTTACCTAACAAACGCGGACGCGTCACCCGGGGGACGCGGGCTCAGCTCTTCTCGAAGCGGAAGCCCACGCCTCGTACCGTCGCGATGTAGCGGGGGTTGGCCGCGTCGTCGCCGAGCTTCTTGCGCAGCCAGGAGATGTGCATGTCGAGGGTCTTGGTCGACGACCACCAGGTGGTGTCCCAGACCTCGCGCATCAACTGGTCGCGGGTGACGACCCGGCCCGCGTCCCGGACCAGCACCCGCAGCAGGTCGAACTCCTTGGCGGTGAGCTGGAGTTCCTCGTCGCCCATCCACGCGCGGTGCGACTCGACGTCGATGCGCACGCCGTGGGTGGCGGGCGGCTGCTGCGGCTCGGCGGCGCCGCGCCGCAGCAGGGCGCGGACCCGGGCGAGCAGTTCGGCGAGTCGGAACGGCTTGGTGACGTAGTCGTCGGCGCCCGCGTCGAGACCGACGACGGTGTCCACCTCGTCGGCGCGCGCGGTCAGGATGAGGATGGGCACGGCGTGGCCCTCGGCGCGCAGCCGGCGGGCCACCTCCAGGCCGTCGATGCCGGGCAGGCCCAGGTCCAGCACGACCAGGTCGACGCCGCCCTGCATTCCTGCGTCGAGCGCGGTGGGGCCGTCCTCACGCACCTCGACCTCGTACCCTTCCCGGCGCAGTGCGCGGGCCAGCGGCTCCGAGATGGACGCGTCGTCCTCGGCGAGCAGTACACGGGTCATGAGGTGATGGTAGTCCGCCCCGGACGGCCGCCGAGGTGTGATCGCCCTTGCGGTTTCTTACCGAGGGACATGCCGGACATCGCCGGGGATCGGCCCTCACGCGAACTTCCCCGGACGCGCCCGCGATCTTGTTACGGGTCCGGGTACAGAAGATGTCATCCTTGGATCGGCACGCCGGCCTTCGAATGAACGTGAATGGTTCCAAGATCGCCTGTGATCCCGGTCTCAAGTCCTTCCATATCAGGCACTGTCCTGAAGTATGGTGAATCAACGCCTCTAGCACTGCGGGGACCTTTGGCGAGTAGTTCGAACGCTGAGGGTCTCTTCCATGTGCGGGCTGGCCGCGCCAGCCTCCAGAAGGAATGACCTGTGGCCGGGCCTCTCAGCGCATCGACGCGCGTAGAGGCGTGGATCCCGGTGGTCGCCGTCCACCGCTCCGTGATCCGGAGCGGACCCCCCTGTGGGCGTGGGGCGGACATGACAGGACCGCCGGTGCCGGCCGCCCCCCACCGGGCGTCGCGACGCTCCAGCAGCGCGCGCGTCCCGAGCAGCAAGGAACGACCAATGGCGTCCAGCCTGACGAAGGATTCGGTCCGTCCGGGCACCCCCGGCTCCGAGAAGACCTTCTTCGGCCACCCCCGCGGACTGGCCACTCTCTTCATGACCGAGATGTGGGAGCGTTTCTCCTACTACGGCATGAAGGCCCTGCTCCCGCTGTACCTGGTGGCACCGGGGGGCCTGCACATGAGCGCGGCCACCGCCACGGCCATCTACTCGGTGTACCTGTCCCTCGTGTACCTGCTCGCCCTCCCCGGCGGCTGGTTCGCGGACCGGGTCCTCGGCCCCCGCAAGACCGTCGCCGTCGCCGGCCTGGTCATCATGCTGGGACACCTCACCCTGGCCCTGCCCTCGTCCGGCACCTTCTTCGCGGGCCTCGGCCTGGTCGCGATCGGTTCCGGTCTGCTGAAGTCCAACATCTCCACGATGGTCGGCCACCTCTACAAGGGTGCCGACGACGCCCGTCGTGACGGTGGCTTCACGCTCTTCTACATCGGCATCAACCTCGGCGCGTTCGCCGCGCCGCTGGTCATCGGCACCGTCGGTGAGAACGTCAACTGGCACCTGGGCTTCGCGCTCGCCGCGCTCGGCATGGCGCTGGGTCTCGCCCAGTACCTGCTCGGCAGCCGTCACCTCGACGCCCAGTCGAGCGTCGTCCCCACGCCGCTGTCCCCCGCCGAGAAGTCCGCCACGCTGCGCAAGTCGGCCCTGTGGGCGGCCGTCGCGGCCGTCTTCTACACGGTCGTCGTCGTCTCCGGCCACTACACGCTGAACTGGCTGCTGGTCCCGATCACCATCGCCGGCCTGATCATCCCGGTCATGGTCATCGCCCGTATCAAGCGGGACAAGGACCTCGACCGCACCGAGCAGTCGAAGATGTCCGCGTACATCTGGTTCTTCGTCGCCGCGGCCGTGTTCTGGATGATCTACGACCAGGGCGGCTCCACGGTGTCCCTGTTCGCCGACTCCTCGGCGAAGAACACCATCTTCGGCTGGGACTTCCCGGTCTCCTGGTACCAGTCGGTCAACCCGGTCATGATCATGGCGCTGGCCCCGGTCTTCGCCTGGGCGTGGCTGGCGCTCGCCCGGCGCGGCAAGGAGCCGAGCACCGCGGTGAAGTTCGCCATGGGCCTGGTTCTGATCGGCGCGTCGTTCTTCCTGTTCCTCGCCCCGCTGGCGATCGCCGACGGCGGTCACAAGGCGGCCGCCATGTGGCTGGTGGCGATCTACTTCGTCCAGACCGTCGGTGAGCTGACCCTCTCCCCCGTGGGCCTGTCGGTCACCACGAAGATGGCGCCCGCGAAGTACGCCTCCCAGATGATGGGTGTCTGGTTCCTGGCCGTCACCGCCGGTGACGCCACGACCGGCCTGCTCTCCATCGCCGGGGTCGACCTCAACAAGACGGGCATCGTGACCTTCCAGGCCGCCCTCGCGGTCGCCGCGGGTGTCGCGGTGTGGATGTACCGCAAGAAGGTCAAGGAGCTCATGGGCGACGTCCACTGACGTCCCCCCGAGGCCACCGACGTCCACCGGCGTCCGGCCGGAGCTGATTCGCGCGAGGGCCGCCGCACCCCCACCGGGGTGCGGCGGCCCTCGCGCGTACCGGGGCGGACCCGGCGCCCTACCGCGTGCGTCGGCGCGGCATGAACGTGAACACCGCGCCGCCCAGCAGGACCGCCGTCCCCGCGACCAGGCCGAGGGCCTTCAGGGCGCCGTGGTCGCCCGCGCCCGTCTCCGCGAGACCGCCGGTGGAGGTGCTGCCGGAGGAGGTGGTGCCGGAGCCGGTGGACCCGGACGCGCCGCTCGCCTGCTCGGTGGTGTCCAGGGTCAGGGAGACCTCGGACGACGTCGGCGTGCAGGTCGTGGTCGTACCGAGGGCCTCGATCGTCAGCACGCCCGGGGACAGCGTCGACTCACCGCTCGCGCCCGGCTTGTAGGTGCCGGTCAGGTCGGGGATCTCGATCGGGTCGCCCGACTTGATCACGTCCGCGTTGAGCGGGCCCTCCACGTGCACCGTGCCGTGGTCGGCACCGCCGAGCACGACCTCCATCGACGGCTTGACCGAGCCCGCCGGGATGTCCGCGGGGCTGTCCATCACCGACTGCCCGAACTTCACCGTGAGCGCGAAGCTCCCGCCGTCCTTCTTCGCGTCGATCTGCACGGCCGAGGTGGCGTTCTTGTCACCGATGGGCGTCTTGCACGCGTACGGGACCTGCACCTGCTTGCCGGTGAAGTCGGTCTGCCCGGTGCCGTCGCTCGCCGAGGCGGACGCGGAGGCCGAGGCGGACCCGGTCGGGGACGCCGTGTCCGACGGGGAGCCCGAGGGCGTCACGGTCGCGCTGGACGAGGGGCTCGACGTGCCCCCGCCCCCCGCCGACACCTCGATGGTCGCCGCCTGCGGCACCGTCGACGTCGGGGTGCACCTGGTGTCCGTCGACATGGCGTTGACGGTGTAGGCGCCCGGGGTCAGCGTCACCGTCCCCGCCGTCGTGAGCTTCAGGGTGCCCTTCATGTCGGACAGCACCATGGCGGCGCCCTTGGGGATCGCCGGGTTCTCGCGCGGCCCCTGCATCGCGATGTCTGCGCTCTGCGCACCGGCCGCCTTGAGCGTGCCCGACGGCTGCACGGAGTTCGCGGGCAGGTCGATGATGTCGGGGTTCTTCGACGCGGCCTGGACGAACTTCCACACCACGTCGACCGTGTCACCCACCTTCGCGGTGGCCGGCGCGGTGATCTCGACCTTGGTGGTGCCGTCCACGGGGTCGAGACCGGCGGGCGGCACGCAGTGCGTCGCGAACGACACCTCGGCGGCCTGGGCGGGCGCCGCCGCCACACCCAGCAGGAGTCCCGCCCCGCCCAGCATCAACGCGGCCCCCGCCGCCCCGGCTCTGCGCATGCCGCCGGGGCGGCCGACCGGTGTGACTCTCCTTCGCATGCTCACGTGGGTCCCTTCGTGACGGGAGTCGTAGGACTCGCCGGGTTGTCGTCGTGCGGTGCGGAGAGCCGACCGGCCGCCGGGTCCGGAGCGGAGTCCGGGGTGAACCACGGCAGGGTCGAGGTCGGGGCGGGCTCAGCGGCGGTCGTGCCGGTCGCGTACGACCCGTCCTGCGCGTCCGGTGTGTCCGGCCCGTCCGGCGCGTCCGTGCGGTCGCCGCGGCGCAGCCCCGGCAGCCACGGGAGGCGGGTCGCCGGGCCGGGAGACCGGCCGCGGTGCGCCCGGCGCGGGTGCCGTGGCCGGTGCGGCCGGACGCGGTCCACCACCGCCATCCCGATGCGGAACACCGCCACCGGTACGACCACGCAGAGCAGGATCCAGAACAGGGTCACGCCCCAGGGGCGGCCGACGCCCCACGGCTGCTCGCCGAGGACCCGGCCGCCGTACGCGAGGGTGACGGTGTAGTCGCCGTGCGCCCCGGCGGAGAGCTCGACCGGCAGCCTGATCCGTGCCTTCCCGCCGGGCGCGAGGGTGCCCCGCCACTGCTGCTCGTCCCACTGCGGGGCGAACACCCCGTGGGAGACACCCACCCGGAAGACCGGGTCCGTCACGGCGTCGGAGCCGACGTTGCCGACGGTGAGGACCAGGGTGCGCGAGGGCGGGGCGCCGAACCAGGTCAGCACGCCGCTCGATCCGTCGAGCCGGATGTCGGTGAGGACGGACAGCCGTCCGCCGTCGGTCCGCGCGGGCAGCGCCCGCACCGGATGCCCGGCCACCCGCAGGACCGCGTCGGCCTGCGCCTTCGCGCCGGTCACGGTGGCCACATGCACCACGCACGGGCACGGCACCGGCGGTTCGGTCACCGGCAGCACGCGGCTGAAGCGGCCGTCGGCGTCGGTGGTGACGGCCCGCCCGTCGGCGTTCGCGCAGGAGTTGGTGCCGCCGAGCACGCCCCGCGAGGGCGCCGACTGACCGCACACCAGCAGCATCAGCAAGGCATGCGACCGCCAGCCGCTGCCACTGACGGTGATCGAACCGCCGGTTCCGGCCTGCGCCCGCGACAGTCGGACGGTGGGCCCGGCGGCCGTCGCCGGTGCCGTGGGGGTCAGCAGGAGCAGCGCCGCGAACGCCACCACCAGCACCCCGATCCGCTGTCTGCCGCTCACCGCAGCCCTCCCGTCGACTCGGCCCGCGTACCCGGCCGCCGCGCCACGGAGCGGCCCGCCGTACGAACCCGGCGCCGCCGTACGACGAGAAGTCCGGCGGCGGCCGCCCCCGCGGCGCCCGCCGTCCCGCCGACCGCGCCCCAGGGCACGAACCGCGCCGACCCGCTCGCCGTGTCCCGGGCGCCGCCCGCCGCCGTCGCGGTCAGTGTCACGTCCACCGCGTCGAGGACGGGTCGGCCGGGCCAGGGTTCGCTGAGCTTCAGCCGGCGTCCCGGGGGCAGTTCGACGGGCAGGGCGCGCGGGGCGCGGTCCAGGAGCCGGCGGCCGAACACGCCGTCCGCGCGCACCGCCAGCCGCGGGGCGAGCACCGTGGTGCCGCGGTTGACCAGTTCGTAGGTGATGCGGTCGGCGCGCACGGTGACGTGCTCGACGGTCAGCGCGGACAACTCGGGTCCGCCGACCCGCAGTCGCAGCGGCACGGTCTCCGTGCGGCCGTCGCCGCCGCGCGCCACGATCGCGCCGGAGCGGTCGCCGGGGGCCGCGTCCGCCGGGACGGTCACCGTGAAGGGGACGTCGGCCCGGGTGCGGGCGGGGACACGCACCTCGGCACCGGCGAACGTCACCGGCACACCGGTCCCGCGCAGCCGTACGGTGACCGGCCGCCGTCCGCGGTTGGTCAGGGACACCGTGTCCTGCTGGACGGCACCGGGCGAGCCCTCCACGTAGAAGGCCGGGCGGCCGCCGCCCGCGGGCGCGGCCGACCAGCCGTCGTCGGCGGGCGCGGCGCCCAGCAGCAGCAGGACGGACAGGGGCAGGACACGGGCGGCGTACGACATCGGCGGCTCCATCGGGCAGAGGCGGCGCGGCGGGCAGGCGTCGCGACGGTCCGTCAGCGGCGCACCCGCGCCGCTTGGTTCCGGCGGGTCAGCCACAGCACGCCCGCCGCGCCGGCCAGGAACACCGTGCCGCCGAGCGTGCCGAGGGCGACGGCCGAGTCCGCGGGCCCGGTCTGTGGAAGCGCCGTACCGGAACCGCTGTCGCCGTGGGTGCCCCCGCTCGTACTCCCGGACGAGCCGCCGCTCGTGCCGCCGCCCGCCGCCGTCACGTCGAGGGTGAGCGAGGGCCCGGGGGTGTCGGCGGGCGTGCACGTGGTGGTCGTACCGAGCGCCTTGATGGTGAGCGTGCCCGCCGTGAAGGTGACCTTGCCGGTCTTCTTCGGGGTGTACGTGCCGCTCAAGTCATTGATCTTTATCGGGGTGTTGGCCGGGATGGCGGCCTGGTTGGCGGCGCCCGTGACGGTGAGGGTGCCGCTGTCGGCGCCGCCCAGCCTGACGGTGGCGCTCGGGTTCATCGCGCCCTTGCCCAGTTCGACCGGGCTGGACGAGACGCCCTTCTGCCAGGACATGGTGATCCGGTAGCCGCTGCCGCTCTTGACGCCCTTGATGTCGATGGGCGAGACGGCGCTCTTGTCACCGATGGGCGTCTTGCACTGGTAGTTGACGTTCACGACCTCGGCCCGGGCCGCCGGGGCGGCGAGCAGGACCGCCGAGCCGGCCAGGGCCGCGACGGACGCGAACGCGGCGGTTCGTTTCTGGTACGACACGGTCCCCTCGTTTCTGACGGCACATCAGATGGGCCGTCAAGGTACGCCCGGGGCCGCGAGGAGGGAAGACAAGGAGCACGCCGGAGTTGCGCCGGTCCGGCGGACGCGGAGCGGAGGCCGCGCGAGCGACCGGAGGGCTCGGACCGGGATCCGGGCCCGAGGGTGCGACCTGAGGGTAACCTCGGGTAAGGGCCTGGGGCGCGGTCAGCGCCACAAGGGTCGGCCAGGGCCTGAGGAACGGTCAGGGCCGCAGGTCCGGCAGAGCCCGAGAGGCGGCCAGGGCCGCAGGGCCGCAGGGCCGCAGGGCCGCAGGGCCGCAGGGCCGCAGGGCCGCAGGGCCGCAGGGCCGCAGGGCCGCAGGGCCGCAGGGCCGCAGGGCC
>NZ_JBSFIA010000011.1:0-182264 GCF_053597355.1 Streptomyces sp. NPDC001443 | reverse complement strand
CCGCAGGGCCGCAGGGCCGCAGGGCCGCAGGGCCGCAGGGCCGCAGGGCCGCAGGGCCGCAGGGCCGCAGGGCCGCAGGGCCGCAGGGCCGCAGGGCCTACGGAACGGTCAGGGCTACAGGTCCGGCACGGCCCGAGGGGCGGTCAGGTCCCGCGGGCGGCGTCTCCCCCGGAGCCGGGTGCGGCGGAACGGTTTCTCACCGGCTCACGCCGGTGCGCCCAGTTCCGCCCACACGGTCTTGCCGGTCACGCCCGGCGCGCGGACGACACCCCAGTCCAGACACAGCCGCTGCACGATGAACATGCCGTGCCCGCCGGGCCGGCCGGCGCGGTGCGGGGTGCGGGGAGCCGGCTGGCCGGTGCCGCGGTCGACGACCTCGACCCGGATGACCTTGTTGTCACAGGAGATCCGGAGCGACTCCGGCCCCTCGGCGTGCAGGCAGGCGTTGGTGACCAGCTCGGACACGACGAGCAGCACGTCCTCGGCGGCCGCCCGGCGGTCCGCGGTGGCGGCCGGCAACCAGCCCCACGCGTACAGCGCCTGACGCGCGAAGTCACGGGCGAGCGGCACGACGCCGCTCTGGCCGTCCAGGCTCAGCCGGCGGACCTGACGACCCGTCGACGAGGCGACCACGTCCTCGCGGGACACGCCGCCCCCTGGCACGTCACCCTCGGACGCCCCCGAAGCGCCGATCGGCTCCGGGCCGCGGTCGCCCGGCGAGCAGGGCCGGGTGGTGCTCATCAGCGCTTCACCTCACCGATTCACCAGTTCATGATTCAAGAGTCAGTACGTAGATCGACGGCGATTCCGTCGACATGACGCCGACACATTCAGGATGTCTCCTGCCCGACCGGGCCGACCGAACACCCCCCTGTCGGTACGAGCCGATGTCACCCGAGGACCCCTCCACGAGCGGACGCGCAGGTTCACCCGGGCGGCGACGGCCGGACCGAGCCCGGACGCGGGGGCCGGGAACACCGACGGCCGGTCCGCGGACCGGCTCAGGCCGACTCGCCGGACTCCCCCGCTGCACGGCCACCTCCGGTGTCCTTCGCCACATCGCCGTCGCCGTCACCGCCGTCGGCGCCGTTCGCACCGACGTCGGCCAGAGCCGAATCGACCGAGTCGTGGACGGTGAAGACCGCCTCGGCCCCGGTGATCTCGAACACGCGCGCCACCACGGGCAGCATCCCCGCGAGGTGCACCCCGCCCCCGGCGGCCTCCGCCTTCAGCCGCGCGCCCAGGAGCACGTTCAACCCCGTGGAGTCGCAGAACTCCAGGCGCGAGCAGTCCACGACCAGCTCGCTGAAGCCCTTGGAGAGGCAGTCGTCGAGCGGGTCGCGCAACAGATCGGCGGTGTGGTGATCGAGCTCACCCACCGGCGTCACGACGGCGCTGGAACCCTCTTCCCGCACCTCCACCAGAAGCCGGCCCGACTGTGCGCTGCCGACCGTCCCGCGGTCCATGCGTCTCCCACTCCCGAGATCGTGACTACTGACAGATGCTCTCGAACACTACGCCTTCTCCACACACCCTGACACCCGAACAACCGCCCACAAATGGACATTTCCTACTGAAACGGACTTGCGGTGAACTCGGTGGAACGGGTAGGGCTAGTAGAGACACGCACTCGACACGGCCGGCTTTGGAGGCGCCGCACACCGCTGTGCAGCACTGGCTTCGGCAGCCATATGCCGAGAACGATGGAGGACATCATGTCACCCCGGCTCGACGCGTCGCATACCCATCGGACGACGCCGACACCCCTTCCGGAACATCTGGATCCCATCGAGCGGAACCACCCCGCGCCCGTCCCGCAGGACGACGTGCTCGCCGGGCTTCCGGAGATACCTCCGTACGAAGAGGTCGGCGCCGTCGACGCGCGGGCCCTGTCCAAGACGCTGTTCGAGCGGCTGGAGTCGCTGGAGGAAGGGACGCACGAATATTCGTACGTCCGGAACACCCTCGTCGAACTCAACCTCGCCCTGGTCAAGTTCGCCGCCTCCCGCTTCCGCTCGCGCAGCGAGCCGATGGAGGACATCGTCCAGGTCGGCACCATCGGCCTGATCAAGGCGATCGACCGCTTCGACCTGGCCCGCGGCGTCGAGTTCCCCACCTTCGCGATGCCGACCGTCATCGGCGAGATCAAGCGCTTCTTCCGCGACACCTCCTGGTCCGTGCGCGTCCCGCGCCGGCTCCAGGAACTCCGGCTCGACCTGGCCAAGGCCGGCGACGAACTGGCCCAGCGGCTCGACCGCGCCCCGACGGTGGCGGAGCTCGCCGAGCACCTCGGCATCGACAAGGACCAGGTCGTGGAGGGCATGGCGGCGTCGAACGCGTACACCGCCGCGTCGTTGGACGCGCAGCCCGAGGAGGACGACTCCGAGGGAACGCTCGCCGACCGCATCGGGTACGAGGACCACGGGATCGAGGGCATCGAGTACGTCGAGTCCCTGAAGCCGCTGATCGCCGGACTGCCGCCGCGGGACCGGCACATCCTCTCGCTGCGCTTCGTCGCCAACATGACCCAGTCGCAGATCGGCGAGGAACTCGGCATCTCCCAGATGCACGTGTCGCGCCTGCTGTCACGGACCCTGGTACGGCTGCGGAAGGGCCTGACGGCCGAGGAGTGAGGGGCGCCCGGCACCGCCTCAACTGCACGCACCAACAGCCACTTTGATTACCCGGAGATAACCCTTTACCCAAAGCCTCTCCTCCCTCACCATGGGCATCACAAACTGGCCGGTACGTCAGGACGGTCGGACGACCGCCAGGGTGCAAGGAGGGCCGGAGAACATGGCACTAGGTGGCGGCGATGCCCATACGGGGGCGTCCGATGCCCGGCTGACCGAACTGCTGCGCGCCGACACCGCGTCCGCCTATCCGGCGCTCCAGGAGATCCGGGCCCGCCACCAGCCCTCGGTCCTCGGCTACGCCCGCCTGTGCGTGACGGGCGAGGCCGCGGCACGGCAGCTGGCGGCGCAGACCTTCACCGCCGCGGCCCGCGAGACGGCTCGCGGCACCGACCCCGACGTCCCGCTGCGCCACCGGCTCCTGCTGCTCACCGGCAGCGAGGCCGCGTCCTGGGCCACCGACGGGCGGGCCGCCGGCCTGGACCCCGGGCTGCTGCTGGTCCTGAACACCGCCCGGCCGGACGGCCCCGTCCCGCCCATGCTCGCCGCGTTCCGCTCCCTGCCGTCCCGCGCACAGGGCCTGATCTGGTACGGCGTCGTGGAGCGGGAGCCGGAGAGCCGGACCGCCGCATTCCTCGGGCTCACCGAGTGGGACGTCCGGCACGGCACCCCCCAGGCGCTGCCGGCACTCGGTCAGGCCTGTCTGCGTGCCCGGCTGGCCGCCTCCGACGACCCGCGCTGCGGCGACTTCCGCAGGCTGATCGAGGAGTCCGCGCGGCCGGACAACCCCCGCCACAGCCCCGACCTGCACGCCCACATGACGCGCTGTCCGCACTGCACGAGCGCGTACGAGGAGCTGTCCGCCCTGCGCGACGACCCGCGCACGGCGCTGGCCGAGGGACTGCTGCCGTGGGGCGGCACGGCGTACGCCCGAAGCGCCGGGGCTGCCGCGACGCGCGTCATCCCGCGCGCCGGTGCGCGCGTCACCGATCCTTCCGCGCCCCGGACCCGGCCCTGGACCGGGCCGCAGTCCCGGCGCATCGTCCTGGCCTCGGCGGCGCTGAGCGCGGTCCTGGTGCCGCTGCTGCTGTTCCTGAACTCCTCGGACGGCTCGCAGGACCGGCAGCAGTCGGCGGGCGCGGCGGCCGTCCCCTCCAGCCCTCCGGTGACGGTCACGGCGACGGCCACGTACTCCGCTCCGGCGCCGTCCGCGTCCCCCACCCGCACCTCGCCCTCGCCGAGCCACAGTTCGGCCCGCCCGAGGCCGACCACCCGCAGGCCGACCCCGACCCCGACCCCCGCCGCGCGCCCGCCGGGCGCGGCCTACGCCCAGGTCGTGAACGTGTCCACGGGCCGCTGTCTGGACGTCGGCGGGGACTTCGACAACGGCACGGACGTCGTCACCGCCCCCTGTTCCGGCGCGGACACCCAGCGCTGGCGGGTCGACGCGGACCGCGGTGTCCTCCAGTCGTACGCCGACCCGGACTTCTGCCTGGACAGTCGCGGCGACGTCGACAACGGCGTCGGTGTCTGGAGCTGCGACTCGGTCTACGGCAGCCACGGCCAGAACCTCACCTTCACGGTCGACGACGACGGGGTGATCCGTCCCGCGATCGCGATCGAGACCGGGGTGACCCCGCAGTCCTACGGTGACGGGGTGTCACTGGAGCCGCTGAGCGGGGGTCCGGTCCAGCGGTGGCGGGCGGGATCCGCCTGAGCGGCGGGCTCAGAGCACCCGTGTGCCCCGCCGCCACACCCCGCTGACCAGGGGCACGCCCGGCCGGTAGGCGAGATGGACATGGCTCGGCGCGTCGAGGAGGGTCAGGTCGGCGTACGCGCCGGGGGCGACGCGGCCGACGTCGTCGCGGCGCAGGGCCGCCGCGCCGCCCGCCGTGGCCGACCAGACCGCCTCGTCCGGCGTCATCCCCATGTCCCTTACCGCCAGCGCGATGCAGAACGGCACGGAGGACGTGAAGGACGATCCCGGGTTGCAGTCCGTCGACAGGGCGACCGTGACGCCCGCGTCCAGGAGGCGGCGGGCGTCGGGCCACTGCGCACGGGTGGAGAACTCGGCGCCGGGCAGCAGGGTGGCGACGGTACGGCTGTGCGCGAGGGCGTCCACGTCGGCGTCGGTGAGGTGGGTGCAGTGGTCGGCGCTGGCCGCGTCGAGTTCGACCGCGAGCTGCACGCCGGGGCCGTGGGAGAGCTGGTTGGCGTGGACGCGCGGGTGCAGGCCCTTGGCCTTGCCGGCGGTGAGGATCGCGCGGGCCTGGTCGCCGTCGAAGGCGCCCTTCTCGCAGAAGACGTCGATCCAACGGGCGTACGGGGCGCAGGCCTCGAGCATCTCGCCGGTGACGAGGGCGACGTAGGCGGCCGGGTCGTCGGCGAGGTCGGGCGAGACGATGTGCGCGCCCAGGTAGGTCACCTCGTCGGTGTGCCGGGCCGCGATGCGCAGCGCGCGGGCCTCGTCGACGACCGTCAGGCCGTAGCCGGACTTCGTCTCGAAGGTCGTGGTGCCCTGGCGCAGGGCCTCGTCGAGGTAGCGGGTGAGGTTGCGTTCGAGGTCCTCGTCGCTCGCCGCCCGGGTCGCCGCGACCGTCGTGCGGATGCCGCCCGCGCTGTAGGCCCGGCCGGACATGCGGGCGTTGAACTCCTCGGTGCGGTCGCCCGCGAAGACCAGGTGGGAGTGGGAGTCGACGAAGCCGGGCAGCATCGCGCGGCCGTCGGCGTCGACCCGGTTGTCAGTGGCGGGTGCTTTGCTTGATTCACCGGTCCACACGACCCGGTCGCCCTCGATGACGACGGCCGCGTCCCGGACCAGACCGAGCGGCGAGCCGTCGCCTTGGGAGGGATCGTTGGTGACCAGAGTGGCGATGTTGGTGACGACGGTGCTGACCGTGCTGCTCATGGCGTCCTCGTGGGGGGCGGCGGGGCTGGATGCGGGTCGGGGGGCGGGCGCCTGGCGGCCCGTCAGGCGTGCAGGGCTGCGACGGCGGCCGCCAGTTCCCGCGGCACGTCGGGGACGAGCGTGTGCGCCCCGTCCCGTACGACCTGACGTCCACCGACGACCGTGTGGCGCACGTCCGCCGCGGTCGCTGCGAATACGGCCGTCTCTGCACCGAGCCTGGGCACCGGTCCCGCCGTCCTGACCGAGTCGAGCGCGACCGTCGTGAAGTCGGCGAGGGCGCCCGGCCGGAGGACGCCCGCGTCGGTCCAGCCCAGGGCGGCGTGACCGTCTGCGGAGGCGGCGCGCAGCAGCGCGGCGGCCGTCCAGTGGCCGCGGGTGCGGGTGCGCAGCCGCTCGTTCAGCTCCATCGCGCGCGCCTCTTCGAGCAGGTCGATGACGGCGTGGCTGTCGGAGCCGAGGGAGAGCGGGGAGCCGGCCCGCTGGAGGGCGACCGCGGGGCCGATGCCGTCGGCCAGGTCGCGTTCGGTGGTGGGGCACATGCAGGTGCCGGTGCCCGAGTCGCCGAGCAGCGCGATGTCGGTGTCGGTGAGGTGGGTGTTGTGCACTCCGGTGGTGTGCTCACCGAGCACGCCGTGGTCGGCGAGCAGCTGCGTCGGGGTGCGGCCGTGGGCGGCCCGGCAGGCGTCGTTCTCGGCGGTCTGCTCGGACAGGTGCACATGCAGCGGGGCCCGCCGCTCCTGTGCCCACCGCGCCACGGTGGCCAGCTGGTCCGCGGGCACGGCCCGTACGGAGTGGATCGCGGCCCCGATCCGTGCGTGATCCCGTTCCTTGAGAACTGAACAGCGTTCGGCCCAGGCGTCCGCGCTGCCGTCGGAGAAGCGCAGCTGGTGATGGTTGGGCGGCTCGCCGAAGCCGGCCGAGAGGTAGGCGGTGTCCAGGAGGGTGATGCGCACGCCGGCTTCGGCGGCGGCCGCGATCAGGGCCTCCCCCATCGCGTTGGGGTCGGCGTAGGGGGTGCCGCCCGGGGCGTGGTGCACATAGTGGAACTCGCCGACCGCGGTGATGCCGGCCAGTGCCATCTCGGCGTACACGGCGCGGGCGAGCGCGTGGTAGGTCTCCGGGGTCAGCCGGTCGGCGACGGAGTACATCACCTCCCGCCAGGTCCAGAAGGTGCCGGAGCCCACCTGGACGGTGCCGCGCAGGGCGCGGTGGAAGGCGTGGCTGTGGGCGTTGGCGAGGCCGGGGAGGGTGAGACCGCGCAGGATCTCGGCGCCGGGCGGCGGGGTGGCGACGCCGGTGCGGACGGCCGTGATCCGGCCGTCGGACACCTCCAGGGCCACGCCCGGTTCGACGTGGGTGTCGAGCCAGGCGTGCTCCAGCCAGTACGTCCGCGTGTGGGTCTGCGGGTGGTTCCGGTTCACCTGCGGGCCAGCCCTTCCAGTACGTCGGCGAGCGCGCTCACCCCGGCCGTGCAGTCGTCCTCGGCCGCGGACTCGGCCGGCGAGTGCGAGACGCCCGTGGGGTTGCGCACGAACAGCATGGCGGTCGGGACGCTGCCGCAGAGGATGCCGGCGTCGTGTCCCGCCCCGGTGCCGAGGACGGGCACCTTCAGGTCGGTGTCGGTGCCCAGGATCCGGGCGAGCTCGTCGCGCAGGGCGTGGTCGAACTCGACGACCGGCGTGAACGACTCGCGCACGACGTCCAGGTCGACGCCGTGGCGCTCCGCGTGGGCGCGGGCCGCCTTCTCGATGCCGGCGAGCACGGTGTCGAGGGTCTCCTGCCCGGCGGCACGCGAGTCGAGCCAGCCGCGCACCAGGGAGGGGATGGCGTTGACGCCGTTCGGCTCGACGGAGATCTTGCCGAAGGTGGCGACGGCTCCGGCGAGTTCGGCTTCGCGACGGGCGGCGAGGACGGTCTCGGCGTACGGCAGCATGGGGTCGCGCCGGTCCTCCGGCCGGGTGGTGCCGGCGTGGTTGGCCTCGCCGCGGAAGTCGAACCGCCAGCGTCCGTGCGGCCAGATGGTGCCGGCGACGCCGACCCGGTCGCCGGACAGGTCCAGCGCCCGCCCCTGTTCGATGTGCAGCTCGACGAAGGCGCCGATCCGGGCGAGCCGCTCGGGGTCGGGGCCGATGGCCTCGGGGTCGTACCCCGCGGCCTCCATCGCCTGCGGCAGGGTGATGCCGTCTCCGTCGGTGAGGCGATGCGCCTGTTCGACGGTGAGCGCTCCGGCGGTGAGCCGGGAGCCGACGCAGGCCAGCCCGAACCGGGCGCCCTCCTCGTCGCCGAAGTTGACGACGGCCAGCGGCCGGTCGAGCCGGGCGCCGCGGGCGCGCAGTTCGTCCAGGGCCGCGAAGGAGGACACCACGCCCAGCGGCCCGTCGAAGGCACCGCCGTCGGGCACGGAGTCGAGGTGCGAGCCGGTGACCACCGCGTCCCCCTGGGCGGGGTCGCCGAGCCAGGCCCACTGGTTGCCGTTGCGGTCGAGTTCGTAGGTCATCCCGCGGGTACGGGCCTGCTCCTCGAACCAGGCCCGGCACTCGGCGTCGGCGGCGGTCCAGGCGAAGCGGCGGTAGCCGCCGGAGGCGGAGCTGCGGCCGATCGGCAGCAGCTCCGCCCACATGCTGTGGAACGTCACGCGGAGGCCTCTTCCTGTTCCTGGCCTTCGCGCATCGGCACCCGGACCCCGCGCTCGTCCGCCACCGACTCCGCGATGTCGTAACCGGCGTCGACGTGCCGGATGACGCCCATGCCCGGGTCGTTGGTGAGCACCCGGCGGATCTTCTCGCCCGCCAGCTTGGTGCCGTCGGCGACGGAGACCTGCCCGGCGTGGATGGAGCGGCCCATGCCGACGCCGCCGCCGTGGTGGAGGGAGACCCAGGAGGCGCCGGAGGCGACGTTCACCATGGCGTTCAGCAGCGGCCAGTCGGCGATCGCGTCGGAGCCGTCGAGCATGGCCTCGGTCTCGCGGTACGGGGAGGCGACGGAACCGCAGTCGAGGTGGTCGCGGCCGATGGCGAGGGGGGCGGCGAGCTCGCCGGAGGCCACCATGTCGTTGAAGCGCTCGCCGGCCTTGTCGCGCTCGCCGTAGCCGAGCCAGCAGATGCGGGCGGGCAGGCCCTGGAAGTGGACGCGCTCGCCGGCCATCTTGATCCAGCGGTGCAGCGACTCGTTCTCCGGGAAGAGGTCGAGGATCGCCTTGTCCGTCTTGTGGATGTCGGAGGCCTCGCCGGACAGGGCCGCCCAGCGGAAGGGGCCCTTGCCCTCGCAGAAGAGGGGGCGGATGTAGGCGGGGACGAAGCCGGGGAAGGCGAAGGCGCGGTCGTACCCGGCGAGCCGGGCCTCGCCGCGGATGGAGTTGCCGTAGTCGAAGACCTCGGCACCGGCGTCCATGAAGCCGACCATCGCCTCGACGTGCCGGGCCATGGACTCGCGGGCGCGGGTGGTGAAGCCCGCCGGGTCCTTGGCGGCCGCGTCGGCCATGTCGTCGAAGTCGACGCCGACCGGGAGGTAGGCGAGCGGGTCGTGGGCCGAGGTCTGGTCGGTGACGATGTCGACGGGCGCGCCCTCGGCGAGCATCCGCGGCAGGAGCTCGGCCGCGTTGCCCAGCAGGCCGATGGAGAGCGGCTTGCGCTGGTCACGGGCCTCGACGGCGAGCTGGAGGGCGTGCTCCAGGGAGTCGGCCCTGACGTCCAGGTAGCGGTGCTCGATGCGGCGCTCGATGGCGCGCGGGTCGCAGTCGATGCAGATGGCGACGCCGTCGTTCATCGTCACCGCGAGGGGCTGGGCTCCGCCCATGCCGCCGAGGCCGGCGGTGAGCGTGATCGTGCCCGCGAGGGTGCCGCCGAACTTCTTCGCGGCGACCGCGGCGAAGGTCTCGTAGGTGCCCTGGAGGATGCCCTGGGTGCCGATGTAGATCCAGGAGCCGGCCGTCATCTGGCCGTACATGGTCAGGCCGAGCTGCTCCAGGCGGCGGAACTCCTCCCAGTTGGCCCAGTCGCCGACCAGGTTGGAGTTGGCGATGAGGACGCGCGGGGCCCACTCGTGGGTCTGCATGACGCCGACCGGGCGGCCGGACTGGACCAGCATGGTCTCGTCCTGCTTCAGCGTCCGCAGGGTGCGGACCATGGCGTCGAAGGAGCGCCAGTCGCGGGCGGCCTTGCCGGTGCCGCCGTAGACGACGAGCTTGTCGGGGTGCTCGGCCACCTCGGGGTCGAGGTTGTTCTGGAGCATCCGCAGGGCGGCTTCCTGCTGCCATCCCAGGGCGCTCAGTTCCGTACCACGCGGGGCTCGTACGGGGCGGGGTCCTGACATGGTCTGCCTCCTAGCGGATTGTTGCTGTCGTTATTCACATCCTGACTATCTGAATAGAACTAGTCAACACATGAGGCCGTCGACGTGGGCGGGTCGCGGGTGTTTGGCTGAATGCATGGCACCCGAGTCGCAGACCGACCCGACGGGGGACGCAGTGGACGACGGCAGCGGAGGCGCCCTGGTCGCACGGCGCGACGACGCGGGCTCGCGCGGCGGACCCGACGCCGAGCGGGTCGCACGGCGCGACGACGCGGTGCGGGCCGCGGTGGAACAGGGGCTGCTCGGCCCCGGCGCCCGTGTCGTCGCGCTGCTCGACGTCACCGGCATCAGGGAGTCGGCGGCGGCGCTGCGGGCCGCGTTCGACGCCGTGGTGGCGCCCGGCACACCCGTGCTGCACGCCTTCGCGGTGAAGGCGACCCCGCTGGTGCCGGTGCTGCGGCTGCTGCGCGAGGAGGGCATCGGCGCGGAGGTGGCCAGCCCCGGCGAGCTGGCCCTGGCGCGGGCGGCCGGGATGCCGCCCGCCCGCACCGTGCTCGACTCGCCCGCGAAGACCTCCGCCGAACTGCGTGAGGCACTGGCGTTCGGCATCGCCGTCAACGCCGACAACCCGCAGGAACTGGAGCGCCTCGATGCCCTCATGCGGTCGGCCGGCAGCCGCTCCCCGCTCGGCGTCCGGGTGAACCCGCAGCTCGGCGCGGGCTCCATCGAGGCACTGTCCACGGCCACGGCCACCTCGAAGTTCGGGGTGGCGCTGCGCGACGAGGGAGCGCGCGAGTGGGTCGTGCGGGCCTTCATGGACCGGCCGTGGCTGAGCCGGCTGCACACGCACACCGGATCGCAGGGCATCCCGCTGTCGCTGATGGCACGCGGCGTGGCGGAGGTCCACGCGCTCGCCGAGGAGATCAACCGGCGGATCGGGCGGCCGCAGATCGACACGATCGACATCGGCGGCGGACTGCCGGTGAACTTCGGCTCCGACGTGACGACCCCGACGTACGCGCAGTACGCGCGGCTGCTGCGCGAGACGGTGCCGGGGCTGTTCGACGGGCGGTACGGGCTGGTGACCGAGTTCGGGCGGTCGCTGCTGGCCAAGCACGGGACGGTGGTGGCGCGGGTGGAGTACGCCAAGAGCGCCGGCGGGCGCCGGGTCGCGGTCACCCACGCGGGGGTGCAGGTGGCGACCCGGACGGTGTACGCGCCGGAGTCCTGGCCGCTGCGGATCGCCGGGTACGACGCGAAGGGACGGCCCAAGCAGGGCCCCGAGGTCGTGCAGGACGTGGCAGGACCGGCCTGCTTCGCGGGCGACCTGCTGGCCCGGGGCCAGGCGCTGCCGCAACTGGAGCAGGGGGACCACGCGGCGGCGCTGGACACGGGCGCGTACTGTTTCGCGCACCACTACGCCTACAACTCGCTCGCCCGGCCGGGCATCTACGGCTTCGCCCCGGACGACCGCGGCCGGACGGCCTTCGCGACGGTGCGCGAGCCGCAGACGGTCGAGGAGATCGTCGCCGAGTCGGGAGGGGCGCACGCGTCGGCGCTCACCACCCTGCGCACCCCCGGACCCACTCACCCGTACGAGTGAATCTCCTACCGACCCCGACACCCGCACGGACAGCCGCGGAGCCGGGGCGGGCGCAGGCGTGGACCCGGCGCGGGCGCCCGACGGCGGCGTACAGACGGATACACAGGTGAGCATGCAGGTCATCCCGTAGGAAAACCTGCACAGCCGACCCACCCTAGCCACCCTCAGCATGTTCCACCGGGAAATGCCATATCCCCACCGGTCACCCGCGACGGTGCGTAGTTTCATGGTCACTCAGCCGGACCCCAAGGTGGGAGGGGAGCGACGGTGCCCGGAATCGACGAGTGCCTACTGGAAGCGATGCGGCTGCCCGGCGCCCGGGGCGCGGCACTGGTCGACTGGACCAGCGGGCTGGCCCTGGGTGTCGTCGGGGAGTCACCGGGCGGCGACCACGAGGCGGCCGCCGTCGAGGCCGCGGAGCTGGCCCGGCTGGCCGCCGAACACCGGGCGTTCGCGCCGGGCGACGGCGGCGCCGGGGCACCGGGCGGCGCCACGGCGTTGCCGGTCGAGGATCTGATCCTCAGCAACCGCGACAGCTACCACCTGCTGCGGTTCGTGCCCACGCCGTTCGACAGCAGCGTGTTCCTGCACGTGTGGCTGGCCCGCGCGGAGGGCAACCTCGCGCTGGCCCGCATCCGGCTGGGCGAGATGGCCGGACGGCTGGTGCTCGGATGACCGTGATCGGCACCACTCCGCCGCCCCGGCTGCCGGTGCGGGACCGGTCCGCGGCGCACGAGGGGGCGGGCGGCCTCTCGCCGATGCTCACCCGGCTCGCCGCCGAGCGGGCCACCGGCGTCCTCGTCCGCGAGCACGGCACGCTCCACCTCACCGAGGGCGAGGTGGTGCACGCCGAGAGCCCGCACGCGCCCGGCTTCGACGTGCTCCTGACCACCCACGGCCCGCTCGACGCCACGGCCTGGCAGGAGGCGCTGGCCCAGACCGGCAGCAGACCCGACGCGGTCCGGCTGGTGGCCGACCGCGGCCGGCTCACCGAGGGCGCGCTGGAACTGTGTCACCTGGGGGCGCTGTTCGACGCCGCCTACTTCGCCCTCGCGCCGAGCAGTACCCCGGGCCGCTTCCGTTACGGGGGTGGGCACCAGCCAGGGGCCGTGCGCCCGGTCACCGTGGACGTCGTGGAGCGCGAGACGCTCCGCAGGCGCGAGCTGCTGCGGCGCGTGTGGCCGGATCCGCTGGCCGACAGCGCACCGCTGGTCCGGGTCGCCCCGGCGGCGGCGCCCGCGGTCACCGCCCGCCAGACGGCCGTGCTCACCCTGGTGAACGGTGTGCGCACCGCGACCGACATCGCCCGTGAGCTGGGCAGACAGGCGTTCCACACGCTGGTGGACGTACGGCGGCTGGCGGCGGCCGGGCTGGTGACGCCCCAGCCGCCGCCCGTCCGGGTGCCCCCGCCCGTCCCCTCGGTCCTTTCCGTGTCCGATCCCGACATCACGCTGCTGAAGAGGCTCAGGGATGCGCTGGAGGCCCTTTGAGCGGCAGAGCCCGCGACAGCGACCCCGTGCCGAAAGGAGAGAGCTGATGGCGGCCGAGCCCGACATACGAGAGGAGCTGTGCCGGCTGAGGGCCCGGGTGCCCCAGCTGACCGGCGCCCTCGTGGCGAGCGCGGACGGTCACGTCCTCGCCCAGGACACCCCCGGTGTGGCGCCGGAGACGGTGGCCGCGCTCACCGCCACGGCACTCGGCGTCGTGGCGCGGCTGTCGGACGCGACCGGCCAGGGCGAGTTCCGTGAGCTGCTCGTGCGCGGGGTGTACGGCTATGTCGCCGCGTACCCGGCTGGCCGCGGCGCCGTACTGACGCTGCTCGCCCAGGACCGTGTCAACGTCGGCCGGCTGCATCTGGAGGGCCGCCGGTCGGGGATCCGGATCGGCGAGCTCGTCGACGCGGAGACGGCGTCCGCCACCGCGCCCCGGACCGTGCCCGCCCTGCCGCCCGCCGCCTCGGCCCCGGCCGCTCCCCCGCCCCCCGACAGGCCTCCGGTGGTACAGCCCATCGGAGCGCCCACCGGACCCACCGGGCCTCCGGCCGAACCGTCGACCGGGCCTCCGGCCGAAACACGGCCCGAGTCGGCGCCCAGGACACCGGCCAAGACGCCGGCCAAGACGCCGGCCAAGTCCGCCGCCCGGACCAGAACCCCTCGCGCGCCACGCACCACCAGCAACGCGCGTACCACCACCGATAGTTGAGAGAACGAGGAGACTCAGTCATGGCCAACACCGAGACCACGCTCAAAGAGGCGCTCTCGTCCATCGAGGGCGCGACCGGAGTCGCGCTCGTCGACTACACCAGCGGGATGGCGCTGGGCACGATGGGCGGCAGCAAGGGCTTCGACCTGAACGTCGCGGCCGCGGGCAACACCGACGTCGTACGCGCCAAGATGCGCACGATGGAACATCTGGGCCTCAAGGCCCAGATCGAGGACATCCTGATCACCCTGTCCGACCAGTACCACCTGATCCGGCTGATCAGCGGACGTGGGGGCAACGGTCTGTTCATGTACCTGGTGCTGGACGCCAAGCGCGCCAACCTGGCGATGGCCCGCCACCAGTTGAAGAAGATCGAGGAGGACCTCGAGGTCTGATCCCGGGCGTCCGGGACCGGACCTCCCGAGTCCGGTCCTCCCGACCCGGACGTCCGGGCCCTTGTGAACGACCGGCTACACCGGCACCGCGGTGTGGCGCCGTGCCCCGCCCGGGGCCGCGTCGCCCGCCGCGATGCCGGTGCCGCGGTAGCCCTTGACGGCCGGGCCCGCCGGGCGTCCTCCCCGCGCGTCGAGCCAGTCGACCCGTACCCACAGCAGCATGTCCTCGGCCCGTTCGCGCCGCCCGAGCCAGGCGGCCTTCAGCCGCAGCCCGACACCTGCGCCGACCAGCAGCAGCCCGCCGGCGGCGGGCACCGCGAGGGAGCTGCCCAGCGCGGCCACGAAGGCCAGCAGCAGCCACCAGCGGTGGGCGCGGCGCCAGTTCCGCACGGTCACCGCACGGTCCTGGAGCACGTCGTGCCGGCCGGCCCGGGCGGCACCGCGGGCGAGAGCTCCGTAACGCCCGCGCCGAGCGTACGAGACCACGGCGGCCGCGACGAGGAACAGCGCCGCCCCCGCCATCACCCCGATCCGGCGGCCGGTGAAGCCCGGCACCAGAACACCGACCCCCGCCGCGAACACTCCGGCGCCGCACAGCGGCGCCGCTCCGGCCCGCACCACGACGGCCACCCGGGCCAGCCCCTGGCCTCCGCGCCCCTGACTTCCGCGTGCCACGTCAACGCCTCCTCGCCACCGGCACAGTTCTGCAAGTGCGGACACGCTAGCGAGCGAACGTGAGACGAGTCTGAGAGCACCGGCCGGCGGCCCCGGGCCGTGGCTCACTCGACGAACAGCCCCCGTGCCGCCGCCCGCGCGTCGAACTCCTCCAGGCGGGTCTGCGCGTCGGGCAGGTCGTCGCACATGGCCTCCAGCAGCACCCGGCCGAGCAGCATCGGCGCGCACGCGGTGTCGAAGGCCAGCCCGGTGCCGACCGCGGCGGGCAGCAGCAGGTCGGAGACCTTGGCCACGGGTGCGAACGCGGAGTCGGCGACGGTCACGACGGTCAGCCCGGCCTCCCTCGCATAGGCGAGGGTGTCCAGGACCTCACGGGGGTGCCGCGGCAGCGCGAAGCAGAGCAGGGTCGTGGCCCCGGCCCGTACGGCGGCGTCGATCCGGTCGTGGATCATCGTGCCGCCCTCGTGGACCAGCCGTACGTCCGGGTGGACCTTGGCGGCGAAGTACGCGAAGCCGTAGGCCTGGGACGCGGCGGCCCGCAGCCCGAGCACCGGCAGCGGGCGGCTGGCGGCGAGCAGCCGGCCCGCCTTCTGCACCGGCCGCGGGTCCGCGAGCACCTCCGCGAGGTGCCGCAGGTTCTCGATCTCCGCCTCGACGGCCTGCTGGTACTCGTTGTACGCCCGGGAGCCCGCCGGCTGTTCCGCCGGCGCGACCTCGCGCAGATGGCGGCGCAGGGCGGGGTAGCCGTCGAAGCCGAGGGCGACGGCGAAGCGGGTGACGGAGGGCTGGCTGACCCCGGCCAGCTCGGCGAGCTCCACGCTGGACAGGAACGGCACGTCGGCGGCCCGCCGCACCATGCTGTGCGCGATGCGCCGCTGGGTCGGCGTCAGCCGGTGCCCCTCGAAGAGCGCCTGCAGCCGTGCGGCGGGGCTGTCGGGTCCGCCGGTGTCCCTGTCCGCGCTCGTGTCCGCAGTCATCGCTCGCTCTCCCTCCAGATCTGCGTGAACCGGTCGAGCAGCCGGGCCGCGACCGTCACGTCCCGGGTGAGCGGCCGGTCGGCCATGTCCTCGTCGAGCACCGACTCGGCGATCGCCAGCGCCCGGCCCACCGGGAGCCCCGGTTCGGGCCGCAGGTCGCGCAGCCGCAACGCCCGTACGGCGGCGACGAGTTCGCAGCCCACGACGAGACGGTACGCGTCGCAGGCACGCAGTGTCTGGCGGGCGGCGAGCGAGGCGAAGCTCGCCTGCTCCTCGACGCCCCGGGAGAGCACGGCGTGGCCGAGCGAGGCGGGCGCCGAGCAGGCGCGCAGCTCACCGAGGGCGGCCCCGGCCGCGTACTCCAGGATCATCACCCCGGACGAGGCGGGTTCCTGGTCGGCGAGGAAGGGCTTGAGCCGGGTGAAGGCGGGCTCGTTGAGGCTGGACAGCCGGGACGTCGACAGCCGGGCCACCTGGGTCACCGCCAGCCGGAAGTGGTCGAGCGCGAGGACGAGCTGGGCCATGTAGAAGCCGCCGTGGTGGTAGGCGGCCATGCCGTCGGGGGAGACGAGGGGGTTCTCCGCGGCCGCGTTGAGCTCGATCGCGAGCACCTCCTCCAGCGCGTCCGCCGCGTCCTGCGCGGGGCCGTGGATCTGCGGCAGGCAGCGGAAGCCGTACGGGTCCTGGATCCGGCCGAGCGGAGGCGCCGGCCGGTCCGCGGCGCCGATCAGCTCCCGCATCCGGCGGGCGACCTCGCCCGAACCCCGGTGCGGGCGGGCCGCGTGCACGGGGGCGGCGTACGCCTCGTGGGAGCCGTCGACCGCGAGCAGGGACAGCCCGGCGACCACCTGGGTGGCCTCGATCAGCCCGCGCAGCTCGTGCAGGGCGAGCGCCGACTGGCCGAGGGTGAGGGCGTTGCTGCTGATCAGAGCCAGCGCGTCGTTGTTGTCGAGGGGCAGGGGGGCGGGCGCGCCCGTCCCGCGCCAGGGGTGTTCCCCGGCGAGGGCGAGGCCGAGCTGGGCCAGCGGCGCGATGTCACCGGTGCCGACCGAGCCGAACTCGTTGACGACCGGGTGGGCGCCGCTCTCCAGCGCCTCGCACAGCGCCGTGACGACGCCGGGGCGCAGTCCGGCGCCGCCCGCCAGCAGCTGGTTGGCCCGTACGGCGAGCATCGCCCGTACCTGCCGGGCCGGCAGTTCCTCGCCTATGGCGCCGGCGTGGCTGCGCAGCAGGCGCATGCCGTGACCGGCGGCGGCCTCGGTGGGCACCGTCTCGTTCCGGTTCGCGCCGACGCCGGTGGAGCGGCCGTACACCCGGCCGGTCGCCGCGAGCTGCCGGGCGGCGGTCCAGGACTCCTCGGCCCGCCGCATCGCCGCGCCCGCCGGGACCGGCCGCGCGCTCCCGTCGGCGAGGCGGACGACGTCGTCGACGCCGAGGCCGGTCCCGTCGAGGACCACGAGGTCCGGGGACCCGGGGTGCACCGCATGCGCGTCCGGCACGTCCGGCACGTCCGGCGCCTCCACGGTCCGAGACGACATAAGGACCCGAGCTCCCCTCAACCCTCGATCCGGACTTCAACCTATTCAGACACCATGAACTCTGCATGACGATATACAGCCGGGCAAGGCGCGTCTCATGATCCGGCTCGCCGGGCCGCCGCGGACCCGGATCCGGGCGCGGCTCCCGGCCCCGGACCCGGGTGCGGACCCGGCCCAGGCTCCGGGTGCGGACCCGGGCGGAAGACGGGGGCTACCCCCAGTGCGCAGGGGCCGCCCGCTGCCTAGCGTGAATCCCATGACGGGAATGGAGACGATCATGGACGCGCGGGACGCCGACCTCAAGAAGGAACTCGACGCCACCCTGCACGCCCGCAGGGAACTGGGCGAGGAGTACGAGTCCGCACTGGTCGACTCCTTCCTGGAGAAGGTGGACCAGCGCATCGACGGCGCGGTCGAACGGCGGGTGCGCCGTCATCTGGCCGAGGCGCAGATGACCATGGCCCGCAACTCCCGTTCCCCGAGGCCCACGGACTCGTGGGGCGAGCGCTTCGGCTTCGGCATCGTCTCGCTGGTGTTGGCGGTCCCGCTGTCCGCGATCGGCGCGGGCACCGCGCATCTGCCCGGCCTGATCGTGTCCTGGGTCGGCATCGTCGGCGTCAACGCGGTCCAGGCCGTCCGCTCCAACCCGGGCCTCTTCGGCCGCCGCCGGCCGTCCGGGGACAGCGACTGGGAGGACTGACCGGACCGCGAGCGCCCCACGGAAGGACGGCATCGGCCGGAAAAGGCTGTGCGCGGGGACCGCCGCACCCCCGTTGCCGGGGGGCGGGACGACGGCGGTCCCCGCGAGGGACGCGTGCCGGGTCAGGCCGGGATCGCGTCCTGGGCGTCGGTGGAGGTCCGGGAGCCGCTCCGAAAATCCGTGACGCCGTTTTGGTGCCGGCCGGGGCGGGGAGCCGCTCCCGCCCTGCCGACACCCCCTAATGTGCCGGACTCGTGTTAAGCGTGTGCTGCGTGTACGTGACACGCTCGTACCACTTCCGCGAAGTCCGTCTTCTCGGCGAGCGGCCGAAGGTCCGCCGCGCATCCCGCCTGTTCACCGCAGGTCCGCTAGTTTCCGCCCTTGGCGAGGAAGGACAGCAGGTCCTGACGGCTGACCACACCGGTCGGCTTGCCCTCGACGAGGACGATCGCCGCGTCCGCGCCGCCCAGGACGGACATCAGGTCGCCGACCGGCTCGCCGGAGCCGACCTGCGGCAGCGGGGCGGACATGTGCTTCTCCAGCGGGTCCTCCAGCGAGGCGCGCTGGGTGAACAGCGCGTCGAGCAGTTCCCGCTCCACCACGGACCCCACGACCTCGGCGGCCATGACGTCCGGGTGACCGGCGCCCGGCTTCACGATCGGCATCTGCGAGACGCCGTACTCGCGCAGCACTTCGATGGCCTCGCCCACGGTCTCGTCGGGGTGCATGTGGACGAGGGAGGGGATGGTGCCGCCCGCCTTGTGGCTGAGCACGTCGGCGACCCGGGCGCTCGGGCCGGTGTCCTCCAGGAAGCCGTAGTCGGCCATCCACTCGTCGTTGAAGATCTTGCTGAGGTAGCCGCGCCCGCTGTCGGGGAGCAGGACGACCACGACGTCGTCCGGGCCGAGCCGCTCGGCGACGCGCAGCGCGGCGACCACGGCCATGCCGCAGGAACCGCCCACCAGCAGGCCCTCCTCCTTGGCCAGCCGACGGGTCATCTGGAAGGAGTCCTTGTCGGACACGGCGACGATCTCGTCGGCGACGCTCCGGTCGTAGGCGGTCGGCCAGAAGTCCTCACCGACGCCCTCGACGAGGTACGGACGCCCGGAGCCGCCGGAGTACACGGACCCCTCGGGGTCGGCGCCGATCACCTGGACCCGGCCGTCACTGGCGTCCTTGAGGTAGCGCCCGGTGCCGGAGATGGTGCCGCCGGTGCCCACGCCCGCCACGAAGTGGGTGATCCGCCCCTCCGTCTGCTCCCACAGCTCGGGGCCGGTCGAGTGATAGTGGGAGAGCGGGTTGTTGGGGTTGGAGTACTGGTCGGGCTTCCAGGCGCCCGGCGTCTCGCGCACCAGACGGTCGGAGACGTTGTAGTACGAGTCGGGGTGCTCGGGGTCCACGGCGGTCGGGCACACGACCACCTCGGCGCCGTACGCGCGCAGCACGTTGATCTTGTCCGTGGACACCTTGTCGGGGCACACGAAGATGCACTTGTACCCCTTCTGCTGCGCCACGATCGCGAGCCCCACACCGGTGTTGCCGCTGGTGGGCTCGACGATGGTGCCGCCGGGCTTGAGCTCGCCGCTCTTCTCCGCCGCCTCGATCATGCGCAGGGCGATGCGGTCCTTCACGGATCCGCCCGGGTTGAAGTACTCAACCTTGGCCAGGACGGTCGCCTGGATGCCCTCGGTCACGTTGTTGAGCCTCACCAGCGGGGTGTTGCCGACGAGGCTGATCATCGAGTCGTGGAATTGCACCGTTGTCTCCGGTCGCTTGCAACAGATGTGGTCGAAGTGGTTCCGCCAGCCTACGGCGCGGCGCGGACGTTCACGCCTGGTTGCGATTGGCCGACGGTCCGTACGGGGCAAGGAGTGGTTGTACGGCTACGAGGAGGTGGCGGCGACACATGACGAACATGTCGAGGGCGCGGGTGGCCCGCCGTATCGCGGCCGGGGCCGCGTACGGCGGTGGCGGCATCGGCCTGGCCGGTGCCGCCACCGTCGGTCTGCTGCTGGCGGAGGTCCAGCTGGCCCGGCGCCAGGTGGGCAACGGCGTGCGCCCCCGCGTCCCGAGCGCGGAGGGCCGCTACGGCCATGTCTACGACATCCCCGGCGAGGCGCCCCTGTTCCTGACCATGCTGGGCGACTCCACGGCCGCGGGCCAGGGGGTCCACCGGGCCGGCCAGACACCGGGCGCGCTGCTCGCCGCGGGGCTGTCGGCGGTGGCGGAACGCCCGGTGGTGCTGCGCAACGTGGCGCAGCCCGGCGCCCAGTCGGACGATCTGGACCGCCAGGTCGGGCTGGTCCTCACGGGGCCGGACCAGGTCCCCGACGTCTGTGTGGTCATGATCGGCGCGAACGACGTGACCCACCGGATGCCACCGACCCGATCGGTACGTCATCTCTCCTCCGCGGTACGGCGGCTGCGCACGGCCGGCGCGGAGGTGGTCGTCGGCACCTGCCCCGACCTGGGCACGATCGAGCCGGTGCAGCAGCCGCTGCGCTGGCTGGCCCGGCGGGCCTCCCGCCAGCTCGCGGCGGCGCAGACGATCGGGACGGTCGAGCAGGGGGGCCGGACGGTGTCGCTGGGCGACCTGCTGGGCCCCGAGTTCGCGGCGAACCCGCGCGAGCTCTTCGGCCCCGACAACTACCACCCCTCCGCGGAGGGGTACGCCACGGCCGCGATGGCGCTGCTGCCGACGGTCTGCGCCGCGCTGGGTCTGTGGCCCGCGGAGGAGGAGCGCCCCGACGCCTCCCGCCGCGAGGGCTTCCTGCCGGTGGCCCGCGCCGCGGCCGAGGCCGCGTCCGAGGCCGGTACGGAGGTCACGGCCGCGATGCCGACGGGTCCGCGGGGCCCCTGGGCCCTGCTCAAGCGCCGCAGGCGCCGGCGCGTCCCGGAGACGGCCCCGGCACCCGTCGACACCCCCGACCGCCCCCGGACACCCCTCGGCGATCCGGGCTGACCACCACCGGTCCCGCCGCCCCGGACCGGCCCCGGCGGTCCCACCCGCCGCCACCCGCCGCCACCCGCCCGCCACCGGGCCACCGCCTGTCGCCGTCGGGCGGACCCGGTGACTTCGGCAAACCCGGGACCCCCGGGGCCTCGGACGACCCCGTCCGACCTCGGATGACCCCAAACAGAAAAGCAAGCGCTTGGAAACTGCGGTCAGGGTCACATCGCAACTCTCGTGACCTGGACCATACGTACGGGTAACTTCCCAGACAGTCCGCCTTGCCGTACCCGTCTCTGGAGCCGTGATGCCCGAAGCCGTCATCGTCTCGACCGCCCGCTCCCCCATCGGCCGCGCTTTCAAGGGCTCGCTGAAGGACCTGCGCCCGGACGACCTCACCGCCACGATCATCCAGGCGGCCCTCGCCAAGGTCCCGGAGCTGGACCCCCGGGACATCGACGACCTGATGCTCGGCTGCGGTCTGCCCGGCGGCGAGCAGGGCAACAACCTCGGCCGTATCGTCGCCGTCCAGATGGGCATGGACCACCTGCCCGGCTGCACGATCACCCGCTACTGCTCCTCGTCCCTCCAGACGAGCCGCATGGCGCTGCACGCGATCAAGGCCGGCGAGGGCGACGTCTTCATCTCGGCCGGTGTCGAGATGGTCTCCCGGTTCGCGAAGGGCAACTCCGACAGCCTGCCGGACACGCACAACCCCTTCTTCGCCGAGGCCGAGGCCCGCACCGTGGCCGTCGCCCAGCAGGAGGGCACGACCTGGCACGACCCGCGCGAGGACGGCATCGTCCCGGACGCCTACATCGCGATGGGCCAGACCGCGGAGAACCTCGCCCGCTGGAAGGGCGTCACCCGCCAGGACATGGACGAGTTCGGCGTCCGCTCGCAGAACCTCGCCGAGGAAGCCATCAAGAACGGCTTCTGGGAGCGCGAGATCACCCCGGTGACGCTGCCCGACGGCACGGTCGTCAGCAAGGACGACGGCCCGCGCGCGGGCGTCACCCTGGAGGCCGTCCAGGGCCTCAAGCCGGTCTTCCGCCCCGACGGCCTGGTCACCGCCGGCAACTGCTGCCCGCTCAACGACGGCGCCGCCGCGCTCGTCATCATGTCCGACACCAAGGCCCGCGAGCTCGGTCTGACCCCGCTCGCCCGCATCGTCTCCACCGGCGTCTCCGGCCTGTCCCCCGAGATCATGGGCCTGGGCCCGGTCGAGGCCTCCAACCAGGCGCTGCGCCGGGCCGGGCTGACCGCCGCCGACATCGACCTGGTCGAGATCAACGAGGCGTTCGCCGCCCAGGTGATCCCCTCCTACCGCGACCTCGGCTTCGACCTCGACAAGGTGAACGTCAACGGCGGCGCCATCGCCGTGGGCCACCCCTTCGGCATGACCGGCGCCCGGATCACCGGCACGCTGATCAACTCCCTCCAGTTCCACGACAAGCAGTTCGGCCTGGAGACCATGTGCGTCGGCGGCGGCCAGGGCATGGCCATGGTCATCGAGCGCCTCAGCTGACACGACACCCGGCGCACGCCCGGCCGACGACCGGCACGCGCCGGATCGTGCGCCGGAACACGCGCCACAGGAGGCTCTCGGCAAGCTGTCGGTAGCCGCCGTCGGACCCTGCGTCACGCATCGGCCCGGAACCCGGAAACCGCCCGGGTTCCGGGCCGTTTTGTGATCCAATCTCACCCAGGATGTGACCTGTCTCGCTCGGGCGAGGCATCTCCGCAGGTCAGGCACGTTTCGCCAGGAAACCTCAGGGGTAGATTCCTGCCCGTTTCGTGACGTTACGCACTGACAGCTGGATGGTCCACCCTTCAAGCTGATGTAGGAAGTCGGGGGTCGACTTTGAACCGGGAGTACGTCAGTGAGCGCCATGCCGATCGCCCTGCTGCTCACCACGGTCGCCACTGGCGCCGTGGGCGTCGCCGTCCTGCGCACCCTCATGGTGCTGCGCCGGCAGGTGGCGGCCCTGCACACCGAGATCGCGCGGGGCAACGCGGCCGCCGCGCGGGGTCTGGTCCCCGCCGCCCGTCACGCCGCCGACGCCGATGAGATACGCGCGGCCGTCGCCGAGGCGCTCGCCGAGGAACGGGAGCGCGAACTGGCCGAGGCGCGCGCCTTCTGGGCCGCCCAGGAGGCCCGGGACGGCTCCGACGCCCCCTCCCTGCTGGGCCTGCCGGACAGCGAGCTGTTCCTGCCCCGGCAGAGCGACTTCGCGGGCCTGGAGTCGCTCGAACCGGTGGCCGAACCTGGCGCCGACGCGGACGAGTTCGCCGGGGAGTCCCCCGAACTGGCCGCGGCCCGCCGCCGGCACCCCTCGCACCCCGACTTCGTACCGGTCCAGTCCCCGGTCGTGAACGACCACGAGCGCACGGTCGCCGCCCTGGAGGAACTGGCCTCCTCCGGCGTCGAGCTGACGGACGTCCGCCCGGGTCCGCTGGGCACCCTCGACGTCTACGTGTTCGCCGACGGCACGACTCTCTGCATGACCCCGGGGCACCGCGAGACCGCGGAACGCCTGGCCGCCGCGCTGCGCGCGGGCGAGGTCCCGGTCCTGCTCGGCGGCTCGGGCATCTCGGGCGCCTACACCCTGACCTTCGCCTGCGGCGAGGAGACCGTCTACATCCTGGCGGACCGTGTCATAGCGTCCCTCTGAGGAAACCACTCCGAGGGACCGTCACACCCCCGCCCGGCTCTGCGCCTCCTCCACCAGCCCCACCGCTTCGGCGACTTCGGCCTCGCTGCGCAGCACGACCGCCAGATCGTGCCCGGCGACGGTGATCTGATCGGCGACGGCGAACATCCCGGCGTCCGGCATCTCCCGCGGTTCGGTGCCCGGTTCCTCCACGCTCTGGGTGCGCCGCGCGAACTCGCGGGCCAGTTCCAGTGCCGCGGCGGCGGCGCTGCGCTGCAACCGGCTCTGGGGCGCGGCCCGCAGAAGGTCGGCGAAGTGATCCACGGCACGGGTCAGGGGCGTCGTATCAACCACGTCGCGAGACTACGCGCCGTACCGGCACTGTTGCCAACACGCCAACGCTCAGGCACGGTGACGTGAAGGACCGGCTCACACCCCATTGCGTCCGGAGGCGCCGATGTCCCACGTCCTCTCCGAGGAGACCCATCGCAACATGCTCGCCCGCATCCCCCACTGCACCGGTCGTGAAGTCTCCGACTGGCTGCGCACCGTCGACGAAGGCCCGTCCCTCTTCCGCTTCGAGGAGAAGGTCAGCTGGCTGCGTCACGAGTACGACCTGGCGTACGGGCACGCCAAGGCGATCATCCACGAGTACGACCTGAGGAGGGCCGCGCGCAAGCTGCTCTAGGGACGCGAACGACAGGCCCTGGAGCAGGTCCCGGCCGCGCAATCACGCAGGACACGACGAAGGGCCCCGGGCGAACCCGGGGCCCTTCCACGCCCGGCCGCGACATCGCGTCGCGGCCGGGCGGCTGCTAGTCGTTGCTGTTGAGGATCGCGATGAGCCGCAGGAACTCCATGTAGATCCACACCAGCGTCATCGTCAGGCCGAAGGCGGCCAGCCAGGACTCCTCGCGCGGGGCGCCGTAGGTGATGCCGTCCTCGACCTGCTTGAAGTCGATGGCGAGGAAGCAGGCACCGAGGATGACGCCGATGATGCCGAACATGATGCCGAGGCCGCCGCTGCGGAAGCCGAGGCCGTCACCGCCGCCGAAGACCGCGAACAGCAGGTTCACCGTCATCAGCAGGATGAAGCCGAGCGCGGCCGCCATCACGAAGCCATAGAAGCGGCGGTTGACGCGGATCCAGCCCGCCTTGTAGGCGACCAGCACACCGGCGAAGACCGCCATCGTGCCGAGCACGGCCTGCATGGCCGCACCGCTGGCGATGCGGTTGTCGACGATGCTGGAGACGACTCCGAGGAAGACACCCTCGAGACCCGCGTAGGTCAGGATGAGGGCCGGCGACGGCCTGCGCTTGAAGGACTGCACGAACGCCAGCACCATCGCCACCAGCGCGGCGACGATCCCGATGCCGTACGAGCGGTTGATGTTGGCGTTGTCGACCGGCAGCAGCGCCCAGGAGAGCGCGGCCGTCACGACCAGCAGGCCGAGGGTGCTCGCGGTACGCAGGACGACGTCGTCCATCGTCATCCGGCCAGTGGTGACCGGGGCCTGCGGCGCGCCGTACTGAAGGTCCTGCTGCGCGTACGGGTTCTGCGCGTAGGGGTTGCCGGACGGCTGGGCGTAAGGATTGCCCTGCGCGTACGGGTTCGCCTGCGTGCCGACTGCGGGTCCCCCGGCCTGCGGCGCGGTGTTGAAGCCCGCGTAGCCGTTGTCGCGGCTGAACCCCCGTCGCGAGAAGACCGGGTTTCTGCTCCTCATTTCACTCCTCCATGGCCACTCTGCGTGGGCCTTGGCTCCAAGAGTAATGGGTAGGCAAAGGATTGACCCTACTGCCTGAGAAGGATCTTTCCCTCGTCGTGCTGCGCAACACGCTACGCGGGTCCTTGATTCCCAGGGGTGGAGGGCCGCATTCATGACCAAGCTGCGACACGCCCGGAACCGGTCGGAGATCAGCCGTTCTCCCGGCGGGCGTTCACCCGAACGGGAAACCGGTGTAGCCCTCGGCGAGGTCGGTCTCCGCCGCGCGCGACCCGGCGATCCGCTCCAGCCGGGCCAGTTGGAGGCGGTCCTCGAAGGGAGTGGCGCCGGGGACGCGGTGCAGCATCGTGGTCATGTCGTAGGAGAACCGCTCGGCCTGCCAGACCCGGCGCAGACAGGTGGCGGAGTAGGCGTCGAGGAGTTCCTCCGAGCCGGTCTCCTGCCGGTGGGTCAGGGCCCGCGCGAAGGTGACCACGTCGCCGACGGCGAGGTTCAGCCCCTTGGCCCCGGTCGGCGGCACGATGTGGGCGGCGTCCCCGGCGAGGAAGAGCCGGCCGTGCCGCATGGGCTCGTGGACGTAGGAGCGCATGGGGGTGACGGACTTCTGGGTGATCGGGCCGCGTTCCAGGCGCCAGCCGTCCGCCGTCTCGAAGCGCCGCTCCAGCTCGTCCCAGATCTCCTCGTCGCCCCACTCCTCGGTGTCGGTGCCGGCCGGGACCTGGAGGTAGAGCCGGGAGACGGACGGGGAGCGCATGGACAGCAGGGCGAAGCCGCGGTCGTGGCGGGCGTAGACGAGCTCGTCGTGGGAGGGGGCGACGTCGGCGAGGATGCCGAGCCAGCCGAAGGGGTACGTCCGCTCGAACACCTGGGTAAGCTCGGCCGGGATCGCCTTCCTGGCGACCCCCCAGAAGCCGTCGCAGCCGACGACGTAGTCGCACTCCAGGACGTCCTCGGCGCCCTCGTGCCGGAAGCGGACGCGCGGGCTGTCGGTGTCGGCGCCCTCGACCGCGAGGGCCTCCGCCTCGAACAGCAGCGGGCCGCCGTCCCGGAGCCGGAGGGCGATGAGGTCCTTGCAGACCTCGGTCTGGGCGTAGACCGTCACCGAGCGGCCGCCGGTGAGAGCGGGGAAGTCCACCCGGTGCCGCCGCCCGGCGAACCGCAGTTCGATGCCGTCGTGCGGCAGGCCCTCGCGGTCCATGCGTTCCCCGGCCCCGGCCGCGCGCAGCACGTCCACCGTCCCCTGTTCCAGGATCCCGGCCCGCTGCCGCTGTTCGACGTAGGCCCGGTCGCGGCTCTCCAGGACGACCGAGTCGATGCCGGCGTTGTGCAGCAGCCGGGCGAGGAGGAGGCCGGCCGGCCCGGCGCCGATGATCCCGACGGTGGTGCGCATCGGACGTTCCCTTCGGTCTGTTCCGCGCCGTTTCCGCGCTTGTTCGTCTGGTGAAATTTTCTTCACCGTGTTCGCCTGTGAGTCTGCGCGCGCGGACAGCCGCTGTCAACGGTCGTATGGGGAGACGGTCGACGTCGGAGATGCCCGGAACCGGACTCGAACCGGTACGCCCGCGAGGGGCAGCGAGGTTTAAGCTCGCCGTGTCTGCGTTCCACCATCCGGGCAGGCCATGGCTCCGCGTCGAGACCCCGAGCCTATCGGGGCACACACCTCGAACAGCCGCTGGGCGAACCGATGTTGTCTTATTTTATTGATGGCTGAGGGATCATCAGCCTAGGGAATTGGCCGTCCGCACTTGCCAGTAGCCTCGCGTGCGCAGCCCGGGCGTGTACGCGGAATGACGGAATTTCACCGCCCGAACAAGGGTGCCCCACCCGTTATCCAGGTCAGCGCCGTCAGGGTCGGCCGTCATCCCCAGGTATGACACCGCGCGGTGCGGTCCGCCGGAAGTCTGCCCCCGGAACCGGAACAGCGGCTGACTCCACCGCGCCCGGCGGCCAGGACGATGGTGTACATCCCCAGAACCCGGATCCGGATCCCCGGAACCCGGCACCCCGGAGCACCGTCTTCCCCGCAAGGAGCACCCTTCCCGTGACCACCACCCCCGTCGCCGGCCGGAGCACCGCCGTGGCAGCGCGCGCCACGGAGCTGTCGAAGATCTACGGACAGGGCGAGACCCAGGTGGTCGCCCTCGACCGGGTCTCCGTCGACTTCCGGCAGGCCGAGTTCACCGCGATCATGGGGCCGTCCGGCTCCGGCAAGTCCACCCTGATGCACTGCGTGGCCGGTCTGGACACCTTCAGCAGCGGCTCCGTGCGCATCGGCGAGACCGAGCTGGGTTCCCTGAAGGACAAGCAGCTCACCAAGTTGCGGCGGGACAAGATCGGCTTCATCTTCCAGGCGTTCAACCTGCTGCCGACGCTGTCGGCGCTGGAGAACATCACGCTCCCGATGGACATCGCGGGCCGCAAGCCGGACAAGGAGTGGCTGGACTCGGTGATCCGGATGGTGGGGCTCTCCGACCGGCTCGGCCACCGGCCCTCCCAGCTCTCCGGCGGACAGCAGCAGCGGGTCGCCGTCGCCCGCGCGCTGGCCTCCCGGCCGGACATCGTCTTCGGCGACGAGCCGACCGGCAACCTCGACTCGCGCTCCGGCGCCGAGGTGCTGGGCTTCCTGCGCAACTCGGTGCGGGAGATGGGGCAGACGGTGGTGATGGTGACCCACGACCCGGTGGCGGCGGCGTACGCGGACCGGGTGGTGTTCCTGGCGGACGGACGGATCGTCGACGAGGTGTACGAGCCCACCGCGGACTCGGTGCTCGACCTCATGCGGAATCTCCCCGGCAAGAGCCGCCGGAGCGCCGGCTCCGACACCGAGGGCCGGGCGAGCTGACTCCGGCCACGGCCTCCCGACGCTCCCCGACCCTCGTACCCCTGGACTGAGACAACCCATGTTCCGTACCGCCTTGCGCAACGTACTCGCGCACAAGGCCCGGCTCCTGATGACCGTGCTCGCCGTGATGCTCGGCGTGGCGTTCGTGTCGGGGACCCTGGTCTTCACCAACACCCTCTCCAACGCCTTGCAGAAGAGCTCCGCCAAGGGCTTCGACCGGGTCGACGTGGCCGTGCAGCCCAAGCGGCAGAAGGGCGACGGCGACACGGTCGGCAGGACGCCCGAGCTGACCCAGGCGCTGCTCGACACCAGCGCGCGGGTGCCCGGCGCCGCGTCCGCGGTCGGCGTCGTCAACGGCTTCACCGCGATCGCCGACAAGGACGGCAAGCTCATCGGCGGCGGCTTCCAGTCGCAGGGCGGGAACTACTGGGGGACGAAGGACCCCCGGTACCCGCTCGTCGACGGCCGCGTCCCGAGCGGCGAGGGCGAGGTCCTCATCGACTCCGCGACCGCGGAGCGGGCCGGCTACCGGGTCGGTGACACCGTCCGCATCTCGGTCGACGGCCCGGTGCTGACCCCGAAGATCACCGGCGTCTTCACCACCGACGACGGCAACGTCGCGGCCGGCGGCAGCCTCGCCCTGTTCGACACGGCGACCGCCCAGCGGCTGTTCGGCAAGCCCGGCACGTACGACGAGATCGACGTGAGCGCGAAGACCGGCATCAGCCAGTCGGCGCTGGCGGCCGAGCTGGACAAGGCGCTGCCCGCGGACCGCGCCGAGACCGTCACCGGCGAGAAGCTCGCCGCCGACCAGGCCGAGATGATCACCGCGTCGATGAGCGGGCTGAAGCAGGGGCTGCTGGTGTTCGCCGGCATCGCGCTGTTCGTCGGCACCTTCATCATCGCCAACACCTTCACCATGCTGGTCGCCCAGCGCACCAAGGAACTGGCCCTGCTGCGCGCCGTCGGCGCCTCCCGCCGCCAGGTCACCCGGTCGGTGCTGATCGAGGCGTTCGTGGTCGGCGCGGTGGCCGGGGCGACCGGGCTGGTCGCGGGCATCGGCATCGGGGCGGGGCTGCGTTCGCTGCTGGGCGCGCTCGGCGCGACCGTCCCCGACGGTCCGCTGGTCGTCTCCCCGGACACCGTCGTCGCGGCCCTCGTGGTCGGCGTGGTCATCACCATGCTCGCCGCCTGGCTGCCGGGCCGCCGGGCCGCGAAGATCCCGCCGGTCGCCGCGATGAGCAGCCTGCACGCGAAGGCGACGACCCGGTCGCTGGTGCTGCGCAACACGATCGGCGCGCTGTTCTCGGCCGCGGGCGTGGCGGTGGTCCTGGCGGCCACCACGATGAACGGCTCGGACGGCCAGGCCCCGATGGGGCTGGGCGCGGTGCTCCTGATCATCGGCGTGTTCGTGCTGACGCCGCTGCTGTCGCGGCCACTGATCGCGGCCACTGCCCCGGCGCTGCGCGCGTTCGGCGTGGCGGGCAAGCTGGCCCGCCAGAACTCGGTGCGCAACCCGCGCCGTACGGCGGCCACGGCCTCCGCGCTGATGATCGGGCTGACCCTCATCACCGGTATGACGGTCGTGGCGGGCAGCCTCCAGCACTCGATCGACAGGATGGCGGCGGCCGCGATCAAGGCCGACTACGTGGTGTCGATGGCCAACGGCAACTTCCTGTCCACGGACGTCGACAAGAAGCTGAAGGCGACCGCGGGGGTGACCGCCACCAGCCCGCTGCGCAACGCGCCCTCGCGCATCGACGGCATGTCCGAGTACCTGACCGGCGTCGACGGCTCCACCATCGGCGAGCTGACCGCGCTGACGCTGGACGGCGGCGCGTTCGAGGTCGGCGGCACCCGGGTCGTCGTCGACGACCGTACGGCCAGGTCGCACCACTGGAAGGCGGGGTCGTCCTTCACCGTCAACTACGAGGACGGCAAGCCGCAGCAGCTGACCGTGGCCGGCGTCTACGAGGCCACCGAGATGATGCGCGGCATCATGCTCGACAACGCCACGCTCGCCCCGCACCAGCCGGACGTGACCGACATGCAGGTCATGGTGAAGACGTCCGGCGGCGCCTCCGACGCCACCAAGGACAGGCTGGAGAAGGCGCTCGGCTCCAACCCGGGCATCAAGGTGCAGAGCAAGCAGGACATCTCCAACAGCATCGCCAGCATGTTCACGCTGGTGCTGAACATGCTCTACGGCCTGCTCGCCATGGCGGTGATCGTCGCCGTCCTCGGTGTCGTCAACACCCTGGCCATGTCGGTCTTCGAGCGTTCCCAGGAGATCGGGATGCTGCGCGCGATCGGTCTCGACCGCCGCGACATCAAGCGGATGGTCCGTCTGGAGTCCCTGGTGATCTCCCTCTTCGGCGGGGTGCTCGGCATCGGTCTGGGCGTGTTCTTCGGCTGGGCGGCCGGTGAGCTGCTGGGCTCGAGGATGACGACGTACGAGCTGGTCCTGCCGTGGGCGCGGATGGCGCTGTTCCTGCTGCTGGCCGCGACGGTCGGCGTCCTGGCGGCGCTGTGGCCGGCCCGGCGGGCGGCCCGGCTGAACATGCTGACGGCCATCAAGTCCGAGTAGCCGTCCCGGCACGGCAGAGGGGCCCCGTCCGGTTCGGACGGGGCCCCTCTGCCGTGTCCGGAGCGCGACGGAGCCCCTGGCGGATCCGGCTCAGTTCCAGGTGCGGGCCCTGGCCGGCATCCCGGAGGCGCCGGACTCGGGGGTGCGTACCGCCAGGACCTGGTTGACGCCGATGTGGTTGCGTTCGAAGGACACCGCGGAGGCGGCCATGTAGAGGCGCCAGACGCGGGCGCGGCCCGCACCGGTGAGCTGTACGGCCCGGGTCCAGTCGGCCTCCAGGTTGGCGACCCACTCGCGCAGGGTGAGGGCGTAGTGCTCGCGGATCGACTCGACGTCACGCACCTCGAAACCGGCCCGTTCGAGCTGGGTGACGGTGGTGCCGATCGGGGCGAGCTCGCCGTCCGGGAAGACGTAGGCGTCGATGAACTCGTCGATCTCGTAGGCCGATTCGTCGCGGTGCGGGCGCCGGGCGATCTGGTGGTTGAGGAGCCGCCCGCCGGGCCGGAGCAGGGCGTGCAGGCTCTCGGCGTACTCCAGATAGCGTTCGGCGCCGACGTGTTCGGCCATGCCGATGGAGGAGATCGCGTCGTAGGGGCCGTCGCGGACGTCCCGGTAGTCCTGGACCCGGATCTCCACCCGGTCCGTCAGCCCCTCGTCGGCGACGCGCTTGCGGGCGTACGTGGCCTGCTCCTGGGAGAGGGTGACGCCGACGACCCGCACCCCGTGCTCGCGGGCCGCGTGCACGGCCATGGAGCCCCAGCCGCAGCCGACGTCGAGCAGGCGCATCCCCGGCTTCAGGCCGAGCTTGCGGCAGACGAGTTCGAGCTTGTCGCGCTGGGCGTCCTGGAGCGTGCCGCCGGCGTCGTCCCAGTAGGCGCACGAGTAGACCATCGACGGACCGAGGACCAGTCCGTAGAAGTCGTTGCCGACGTCGTAGTGGTGGCTGACGGCGCGGCGGTCGGTGCGCCGGGTGTGCAGATGGCCGCGGGGCCTGCGGATCTCCTCGCGGGGCGGGGCGGGCGGCAGCGGGGGTCCGGCGAGCCTGAGCAGGCCGCGGACGGCGGCGCGCACGTCCGGGTCGCGCAGGGCCTGGGCGAGGGTCCTGGCGTCGTCGCCGCGCTCCCAGAACAGGCCCGAGACCAGCACCAGCGCGGTGTAGAGGTCGCCCTCGACGTCCAGGTCCCCCGCGACCCAGGCGCGGGCCAGGCCCAACTCGCCGGGCTTCCACAGCAGTCGGCGCAGTGCGCGCCGGTTGCGCACGATCAGTGTCGGCGTGCCCGGCGGGCCCGCCTGCGAACCGTCCCAGGCGCGAACGCGCACCGGAAGCGGTACTCCCAGCAACTGTCCGAAGAGGCTCTCCAGCCGCAACGCGGCGTCAGCCATGGCGCACACCTCCATGAAGGAATCGGCCCACCGGTTCGCTCAGAGCAACGATCGTGCACCATCGCGTCATTCCCGGGCCGTCACCATGCCGGTCCCCACGGATGGCGGTACGGGAACGTCCGCACCGGATCCGGACATGCCGAAGGGGCCGCCCGCACCACGGATGGCGGACGGCCCCTTCGGGGTGGATCAGTGACCGGAGGTCAGGCCTTCGCCTCGGTCTTCTCGGACTTCGGCGCGGCGGCCACGGGGGCCGGCTTGGCGGCCTCGTAGAACTCCTCGCGCGGGGTCTCCAGCGCGCCGAGCGCGACGACCTCGCGCTTGAGGAACATCGCGAGCGTCCAGTCGGCGAAGACACGGATCTTGCGGTTCCAGGTCGGCATGGCCATGCCGTGGTAGCCACGGTGCATGTACCAGGCGAGACGGCCCTTGAGCTTGATCTTCATCTTGCCCATGACGATCATCGCGACGCCCTTGTGGAGGCCGAGGCCCGCCACCGCGCCCTTGTTGGAGTGGGCGTACTCCTTCTGCGGGAAGCCGCGCATACCGGCCACCACGTTGTCGCCGAGGACCTTCGCCTGACGCAGCGCGTGCTGGGCGTTCGGCGGGCACCAGGCGTTCTCCACGCCGGCCTTGCGGGCGGCCATGTCCGGCACCTGGGCGTTGTCGCCCGCGGCCCAGATGTAGTCGGTGCCCTGGACCTGGAGGGTCGGGGCGGTGTCGACGTGACCGCGGGGGCCGAGCGGGAGACCGTAGCGGGCGAGGACCGGGTTCGGCTTGACGCCGGCCGTCCACACGATCGTGTTGGAGTCGACCTCGAGGCCGTTCTTCAGCACCACGTGGCCGTCGACGCAGGAGTCCATGGAGGTGGAGAGGTAGATCTCGACCCCGCGGCCCTCCAGGTGCTCCTTGCCGTACTGGCCGAGCTTGGGGCCGACCTCGGGAAGGATCTTGTCGGCGGCGTCGACGAGGATGAAGCGCATGTCCTCGCGGGACACCGTCTTGTAGTACTTGGCCGCGTCGCGGGCCATGTCCTCGACCTCACCGATGGTCTCCGCGCCGGCGAAGCCGCCGCCGATGAAGACGAAGGTGAGCGCCTTGCGGCGGATCTCCTCGTCGGTGGTGGAGTCGGCCTTGTCGAGCTGCTCGAGGACGTGGTTGCGCAGGCCGATGGCCTCCTCGACGCCCTTCATACCGATGCCCTGTTCGGCCAGGCCGGGGATCGGGAAGGTGCGGGAGACCGCGCCGAGGGCGACGACCAGGTAGTCGAAGGGCAGCTCGTACGCCTCGCCGACCAGCGGGGCGATCGTGGCGACCTTGCGGTCCTGGTCGATGGTGGTGACCCGGCCGGTGAGGACCTCCGCCTTGGGCAGCACGCGTCGCAGCGGGACGACGACGTGGCGCGGGGAGATGCTGCCGGCGGCGGTTTCGGGGAGGAAGGGCTGGTAGGTCATGTACGACCGGGGGTCGACGACCGTGACGGTCGCCTCGCCGTAGCGCATCTTCTTCTGGATACGCCGAGCTGCGTACAGGCCTACGTACCCACCGCCTACTACGAGGATCCTGGGACGCTCCGTGGTGCTCATGGCATCGAGTATCCACCCGCCCCCAGGGGGTCGCTCGTGCGCCCCTTCACAAGCTCCGACAGGGGGTGTGTTATCCTCCGCGACCCGAGTGATCCACATCATGGCGCGGAGCGGGAACCCGTGTATCCCAAAGGGCGTTGTCAATGCCGCGTGAGCTGCTCCTCCTGGCCGGAAGAGGGTCCTTGAGGACCCCGGAGGACGCGCGCCCGACATCTCCGCGAAACGTCCCCGCGCGCCTCTTTTGAACATGTTCACACACGCGTCGGGACCCCGGAAGGGCCAACCGACCCCATTCCGTACCCCGACAGGATCGAATTCCTTGTGAAGAACTTCACGAAGGTTTCCGACAGCGTGTCGCGGAGGGGCCCGCGAGGGCCCCTCCGTCGCGCTCAAACGCGCTTCCTGCCTGCTCAGCAGAGTGCGAACCGGGCCCCGCGAGCGGCTCCGTGAGCGGCTAGGCGATCGACCAGGCGATGCCGTCGAGGATGTCGTGCTCGCTCACCACGACCTCCTCGGCCCCGATCCGCTCCATGATCGAGAGCAGTACGAGGGCGCCCGCCCCGATCACGTCGACCCGGCCCGGGTGCATCGAGGGGATCGCCGCGCGCTCGGCGTGGGCGGAGCGCAGCAGCCGGTCGGTGATCTCGCGGACCCGGTCGCGGGAGACCCGGGAGTGGTGGATGGCCGCCGAGTCGTACGCGGGCAGGTCCTGCGCGATCGCCGACACGGTGGTGACGGAACCGGCCAGACCGACCAGGGTGTGCGCCCGGCGCAGCGGGACGGTCCGCTCGGCGAGGTCGAGGGCCGCCTCGATGTCGGCCCGCATCGCCGCGATCTGACCGGCCGTCGGCGGGTCGGTGACCTCCCCGTCCACGACGAGATGCCGCTCGGTCATCCGTACGCAGCCGACGTCGACCGAGCGCGCGGCGCCCACGTGCTCGTCGCCGACGACGAACTCGGTCGAGCCGCCGCCGATGTCCACCACCAGATAGGGCCGGGCCAGGTCCTCACGGCCCATCAGCTCCTTGGTGGCACCGGTGAAGGAGAACTCGGCCTCCTGGTCGCCGGAGATGACCTCGGGCTCGACACCGAGGATGTCCAGCACCCCGCGGACGAACTCGTCCCGGTTCTCGGCGTCCCGGGAGGCGGAGGTGGCGACGAAACGGAGCCGCTCGGCGCCGAACTCCTTGATGACGTCCGCGTATTCACGGCAGGCGGCGAAGGTGCGCGCCAGCGCCTCGGGGGCGAGCCGGCCGGTGCGGTCCACGCCCTGGCCGAGCCGGACGATGGTCATCCGCCGGTCCAAGTCGACGAGTTCGCCCGTCTCGGGGTCGGCGTCGGCCACCAGCAGCCGGATGGAGTTCGTGCCGCAGTCGATCGCGGCCACCCGGGTCACTGGTCGCCCTCCCCGGACTCCCCGGACTCCACGCCCTCCGCGGGCTTCCCGCACTCCCCGGCCGGGACGACGCAGGCGCCCTTGCGCCACCACTCCGGCAGCATCGCGAGCGCCTCGTCGCCGAGCGGGTTCACCCCCGGGCCGGCCGCCAGCGAGTGCGCGACCAGGACGTGCAGGCACTTCACCCGGTCCGGCATGCCGCCCGCGCTCGGGAAGCCCGTCAGCTCCTCGATCTCGTCCCGGCGGCGGATGTAGTCCTCGTGCGCGGCGCGGTAGGCGGCGGCCAGCTCGGGGTCGGTCGCCAGCCGGTCGGTCATCTCCTTCATCACGCCGTTCGCCTCCAGCGTGCCGATCGCGGAGTTCGCCTTCGGGCACGTCAGGTAGTAGAGCGTCGGGAAGGGCGTGCCGTCGGGCAGCCGGGGGGCCGTCTCCACGACGTCCGGCTGCCCGCAGGGGCACCGGTGCGCGATGGCGCGCAGCCCGCGCGGCGGCCGCCCGAGCTGCTGCTTGAAGGCCTCGACGTCCGCGTCGGTGGGCTCGGTGCGCTCAGTGCGCGGCGGGGGCGTTTGCATGCGTGTCTTTCTGTCCGTTCACTGGTCGGAGGCGTCGGACTTGTCGACTCCGTCCCAGACGTTCGAGTACCAGGGGCGGCGCGCCGCCCCGCGGGCGGCCCGCGACTGCTTGACCGCGTCCGGGTCGATCACCACGTAGCCGGTCTCGCCGGGCATCACGTAGTGCAGCCGCTGCCGGATCTGCTGCTCGGCGTACGCGTCGTCCTGCCAGCGGGCCTTGAGGTCGCGCAGTTCCTCCACGCGTTCCCTGGCCTGCTGCTTCTGCCGCTCCATGTCGGCGATCTCGGCGCGCTGCGAGACGTACTGCCTTATGGGGTAGGCGAGGGCCACGACCAGCGAGCACAGCACGAGGGCGAGCAGCGCGGCCCGTCCGGTGAGCCGGGAGCGGCGGGCCTGCCGTCTGGTCTGGGAGCGGTAGACCCGGGCCGCGGTCTGCTCGCCGAGCACCCGCAGCCTGGTCGCGGTGGAGAAACGGTCCCGGTCCTTCACGGCCATCTGGCTCTTCGCCTCCCCTTCGCACCCGCCGTCACACGCGTCGTCACACGCGCCGTCACACGCGTACGTCCCCGGACACGGTACGGGACCGGGTACGGGGACGTACGTACGACTGGCTCAGGCTTGACCCTGTACGGCTCAGCCCTTGCCGTGCCTACTGGTTCGCGGAGCGAAACCGCGGGAAGGCGCTGCGGCCGGCGTACACCGCGGCGTCGTCGAGGATCTCCTCGATGCGCAGGAGCTGGTTGTACTTGGCGACGCGGTCCGAGCGGGCCGGGGCGCCGGTCTTGATCTGGCCGCAGTTCACGGCGACCGCGAGGTCGGCGATGGTGACGTCCTCGGTCTCGCCGGAGCGGTGGGACATCATGCACTTGAAGCCGTTGCGCTGGGCGAGCTCGACGGCGTCCAGGGTCTCGGTCAGCGAACCGATCTGGTTGACCTTGACCAGCAGGGCGTTGGCGGAGCCCTCCTCGATGCCGCGGGCCAGACGCTCGGGGTTGGTGACGAAGAGGTCGTCGCCGACGATCTGGACCTTGTCGCCCAGCTTCTCGGTGATGACCTTCCAGCCGGCCCAGTCGTCCTCGAACAGCGGGTCCTCGATGGAGACCAGCGGGTACGCCGCCACGAGCTCGGCGTAGTACTCGGTCATCTCGGCGGCGGAGCGCTCCTTGCCCTCGAAGGTGTAGACGCCGTCCTTGTAGAACTCGGAGGCGGCGACGTCGAGGGCGAGGGCGATCTGCTCGCCGGGGGTGTAACCGGCCTCCTTGATGGCCTCGACGATGAGGTCGAGGGCGGCGCGGTTGGACTCCAGGTTCGGGGCGAAGCCGCCCTCGTCGCCGAGACCGGTGGACAGGCCCTTGGTCTTCAGCACCTTCTTGAGGGTGTGGTAGACCTCGGCGCCCCAGCGCAGGGCCTCGGAGAAGGTCTCCGCGCCGATCGGGGCGATCATGAACTCCTGGATGTCCACGTTGGAGTCGGCGTGCGAGCCGCCGTTCAGGATGTTCATCATCGGAACGGGCAGCAGGTGCGCGTTCGGGCCGCCCAGGTAGCGGAAGAGCGGGAGGTCGGAGGCCTCGGACGCGGCGTGCGCGACGGCGAGGGAGACGCCGAGGATGGCGTTCGCGCCGAGCGAGCCCTTGTTGTCGGTGGCGTCCAGGTCGAACATCGCCTGGTCGATCAGGCGCTGCTCGGTGGCGTCGTAGCCGACGAGCTCCGGGCCGATCTGCTCGATGACGGCGAGGACGGCCTTCTCGACACCCTTGCCCTGGTACCGGTTGGGGTCACCGTCACGGAGCTCGATGGCCTCGAAGGCACCGGTGGAGGCGCCGGACGGGACGGCGGCACGACCCGTGCTGCCGTCGTCGAGGCCGACCTCGACCTCGACCGTGGGGTTGCCTCGGGAGTCCAGGATTTCCCGGGCTACGACGACGTCGATGGACGGCACGAGCATCTCCTTCTGGGATGTGACGCAAGCTGTGCCGGGCCGGAAGGCCCGGTGATGCGCAGGCCTGTGGTGGCCGCGCGTGACTGAGCCTAACCGCCCCGAGGCGATCAGCCGGTCGTTGACCGCGTCATGGACGGAACCGAGAGTAAATTGTTTCCGAACGGAACAAAGCCGGTTCGACAAAAAAACCCCGTCCCGGTGCGTACGGGGGAAGAACGCACCGGGACGGGGAGCCCGTGGGGACGGGGGGACGGCCCTCACGTGGCCTCCACAATGAAGGACACGGCTGGGAGGCCGCCGTGGTTCAGCTACGAGCCCGCTGTCACTTCAGGTGCAGCTGCTGGCCCGGGTAGATGACGTCGGCGTCGGCGACGACGCCCTTGTTCAGCTTGAACAGCGCCTGCCAGCCGCCCTCGACGTTGTGCTTCTGGGCGATGGTGCTGAGCGTGTCGCCCTTGACGACCTTGTACTCGCCGTCACCCTTGGCGACCGTCTGGCCGGCCGGGGTGGTGACGGTCTTCGCGGCGGCCGGGCGCTCGGCGGAGCGGGTGGCGGCCTGCGTGTCGGTCGAGCGGGTGGTGGTGCTCGGCGCGGCGGCGGCAGCGGCGTAGGGGGTGCGGGACAGGCCCTTGCCGCAGACCGGCCAGGCGCCCTTGCCCTGGGAGGCGAGGACCTTCTCGGCGATGGTGATCTGCTGGGCCTTGGTGGCCAGGTTGGCCTGCGAGGCGTACTGCGTGCCGCCGTACGCGGCCCAGGTGGAGGCGGAGAACTGGACGCCGCCGTAGTAGCCGTTGCCGGTGTTGATGGCCCAGTTGCCGCCGGACTCGCACTGGGCGACGACGTCCCACTCGGCGGCGGTGGCGGCGGAGGCGTTGCCGGCCGCGAACAGCGGGGCGGCGACGGCGACACCGGCGACACCGGCGAGCGCGGCGATGCGGGTGGCCTTGGACGGGCGGCGGTGCGTGCCCTTACCGGAAAACAGCATGGTTGATCCCCTCACCGACGCCTGCGAGGTGAGCTGTCGGGTTCGGGCCGGTTGAGTTGCCCGGCCACGTCCCTCACGGGACGCGGCTTCACCCCGAGCCGGCACCAGCTTCAACCGCTGGGCCAGGCGCTTACCTTGGGTCCCCCGCTCCTGCCCACGGCGCTTGACGCGACGAATGTTCCCGGGCAGCCGCTGGCAGGACTCGGCGTTGCGGCAGCCGGTGCCCGCTGTGGCGAGCGATCTCGACCGTAAACAGGCGATCCGGGGAATTCCAAAGACGATCAGGGCTTCTGAGACTCATCCCACAGTTTCACCAAAACGGACATTTACCGGCGAAACGGGGCGTCAACTCTCGCCGTCTTACGCCCGTTTAGGCAGCTGCCTCCCAGGCCTGACCGGGAAGGACACGGGCCCCGACGGCACCACCCGCCCCCTGCTCATCCTGCGGAGCGGGGGCCGTCCGTCGCGGAGGCCCGGAGGGTCGGCCGGGGGTGGCGGACCACCCCGGCGCGGACGGGTTACGAGCCGTACGCGGTCGAGGCGTGCCGGCCGACGAAGGAGAGGTCGGCGTCGACGGAGGCCGTGTCCTCGTCGGCGCTGGCGCCGCGGTGGCGGCCGGTGCCCAGGTCGCCCGTGTCGACCAGACCCGAAGCGCCGACGGCCTGACGGGAATTGACCGAATCATCCACCTTCGCACTACTTGCGGCAGACTCATCGTCCTGCGCGTCACTCGTGGCAGCGTCGGAGGTTTTGTCCGTCTTGTCCGTCGTGGCCGCGGAAGAAGTGTCGGGGGACGCCGTGCCGGAAGGCGGGGCGGACGGGTCGGCGGACGCGGTGCCGGTGGCGGGCGTCGCGGACGGGTCGGCGGCGGAGTCGGCGGCGGAGTCGGACAGACCGAGCGGGTCCGTCACCGAGGGCGCCCCGGTCGCGCCGGACGTGCCGCTCGCGGTGTCGCCCGCCACACCCGTGTCGACGGCGGCCGTCGCGGAGTCCTTGGCGAGCCCGGAGGTCAGTCCGCACGTGGACCAGGCACCGGCCCCCTGGGCGGCGAGGATCTTCTCGGCGACGGCTATCTGCTGCGACCTGCTGGCCAGATCGGCCCTGGAGGCGTAGTCGAGACCGCCGTACTGCTCCCAGTCCGCCTGGGTCAGGTGCAGGCCCCCGAAGTGCCCGTCGCCGCTGTCCGCGCTCCACGAGCCACCGGTCTCGCACTGCGCAACCTGGTCCCAGGTGCTGCCCTCGGCCGCGCTCGCGCCACCGGCGCCCAGAAGCGGGATGGCGATGGCGGAACCTGCCACGCCGGCCGCGACGAGCAGGGCCGGGGCCTGGCGGGGACGACGGTGACGACCGTTTCCGGAGAGCATGCGGAAACCTTTCGTGCGACAGCAGTGACCGACACGGCGTGACGCTGGCGCCGTGTTGATGGTTGAACGTATCGGCACACGATCACTTGTCACAAGTTCATGCCACGGAGATCACGCGCAGATCACAATGTTGACGGTGCGTCACCCGGGGCCGGAACCCTCACGACTGCCGCCAATCGGTCAGACCGCCGTGAACTCCACAGGCAGGGCACGCAGTCCGCGCATGATGAGTCCGCCACGCCATCTCAAGTCCGCCGGTTCCACTGCGAGTTGCAGGTCGGGGAGTCGGGTGAGGAGCGTGGTCAGCGCGGTCCGTCCCTCCAGCCGGGCCAGCGGTGCACCCAGGCAGTAGTGGATTCCATGGCCGTAACCGAGGTGTTGGTTGTCACTGCGAGTGAGGTCGAGCACATTCGGCTCGGTGAACCGCTCCGGGTCCCGGTCGGCGGCCGCGAGGACGACGAGAACGGGGTCCCCGGGGGCGATGTCCTGTCCGCCGATGGTCAGCGGCCTGGTCGCGAACCGCCAGGTCGCCAGCTCCACCGGCCCGTCGTAGCGCAGGAGTTCCTCGATGCCGGTCTCCATCAGCCCGGACTCGCCGGCGGCCAGGGACGACTGGAGCCGGTCACGCTGAACGGGATGGGTCAGCAGGGCGTACATACCGTTGCCGATGAGGTTGACCGTGGTCTCGAAACCCGCGAACAGCAGGATGAACGCCATCGCGGCGGCCTCGTTCTCGGTGAGGTGCTCGCCGTGGTCGGAGGCGCGGATGAGACCGGAGATGAGGTCCTCGCCGGGTGCGGCCGTCTCGGGCAGCGCCTCCCGCTTGCGGTGGATGAGCTCGGCGAGATAGCCGCGCATCTTCTTCACCGACCGCGCGACCCCGCCCCGCGGCCCTCCGCCGTGCCGGATCATCATGCCCGCCCAGTCCCGGAAGTCGTCCTGGTCCTCACGGGGTACGCCGAGCAGGTCGCAGATGGCGTAGATGGGCAGCGGGAAGGCGAACTCGTGGATGAGGTCGGCGGAGCCCCGGGCGGCGAAGCCGTCGATCAGCCGGTCGGTCAGCTCCTGCACGCGCGGCGCGAACTCCGCGACGCGGCGCGGGGTGAACGCCGTGCTGACCAGCCGGCGGAGCCTGGTGTGGTCCGGCGGGTCGATGTTGAGCAGATGGGTCATCAGCTCGGCCTTGCGCTCACCGGGGATGCCGGTCTTGCCCTTGGCGTGCGCGGGCTCGTCGTGGTGCGCGGGGTTCTTGCTCAGCCGCGGGTCGGCGAGGGCCTGCCGGGCGTCGGCGTACCGGGTGACCAGCCAGGCCTCGACCCCGCTGGGCAGCCGGGTGCGGTGCACGGGGGCGTGCTCGCGCAGCCAGGCGTAGGCCGGGTACGGGTCGGCGGCGAACTCCCAGGTGAAAAGGTCGGGGGCGGGGCTGTCGGGCGCTGGCTGGTTGGTCACGTCTTGACGTTAGCCGGGTTCCCGGCGGGGGCCTTTCCCGGCACGGAGTACGCCGGTCCGGCGGATGTCTATCCGAGGCCCGAGAAGTCAAAGCTCTGCTCGCCGGGGTCCGGCTTCCGCGACGCGTCCGATGCGGGTCCCGACGGTGGAGCCGGTCGGGCCGCCTGGGGGTCCCCCATCCGCATCCTCAGCCAGTCCGCCGCCTTCCCGTCCCCGCGGTCCGCCGCCATCTGCAGCCAGTACCCGGCCAGCCACAGATGGGCCTCGCCGAGCAGGCGTGCCTCGCGCGCCCCGGGCTCGTGCTCGACCGCCGCCTGCAGATACGGCAGGGCCTCCTCGGCACAGCCTTGCTTGAGGAGCTCTTCCCCGACCCGTGCCGCCAGGTCCGTGCGCCCGGCGTCGGCCGCCTTGCGGAACCACTCCAGCGCGGTGCCCTCGTCCTCGACGTCCTCACCCAGCACGCCCATGAGGTGCATGGCCTCGGCGTCACCCGCTTCGGCTCTGGGCGCGAAGACGGCGTGGGCGGTTCTGCGGACGTTGTGGTGCACGTCGGCGTCGCGGCGCGTCCCCTCCAGCGCGCGACGCCAGAGGTCCGTCCGCACCGGCACCGACGTCCGCCGCGCGTGCGCGACCAGCGATCCGTACGGCCGCCACGCCACCGCCTCGCCCGCTGCGTCGCCCGGCCCGTGGACGGGGACCAGCAGCCCGGCCACTCCGTGCCGCGGTGCGGCCGCCCAGGCCATCGCCTCCTCGAAGGACTCCCGGTCCGGCTGCGCGCCGCCGTCCCGCAAGGCCTCCTCGCGCAACAGGCGGAACGGAATGCCCCCGGTGACTCCGCAGCGGGCCAGGTCGACGGCCGCCGCGACCAACCGGAATCCGTACGGATGGCGGCTGCTGGTCCGTCCGGCGCTGTGCCAGAGGTCGTGCAGCTCGGGGCCGAGCGCCAGGAACTGGGTGACGCCCTCGTCGGACCACTCCGACGCGTCGGCGAGCCGGTCGTCGCCGCGGTACTCGGCCAGCCGGGCGAGTTCGTCCGCGCTCCACCGTGAGCCCACGCGCGCCACCCTGGCCCGGCCCAGCAGCCGGGACGCCGGTCCGTCGCCGAAGCGGTGTTCCTCGTAGACCTCGTCGCGCATGGTGGCCACGACGGGGACGCGCAGCGCGGAGAGCCGGCCCAGCAACCCCAGGTTCAGACCGTGTTCGCCGAGGTGGTCCTCCAACTGGTCGAGCCACAGGACATGGGTGCCGTCGCGGCCGTGCAGTACTTCCGGAAGACCGCGCAGATCCGTGCCGGGAGCGGGCGCGAAGACCCGGCCGGAGGGCCCGGCGGCCCGGCCCCCGGCGGACCAGGCCGTCCGTGACTTGCCGGACAGCGGGCCGCCGGTGACGACCAGGAGGTCGTCCTGCTCGAACCAGCCGTGCAGCGTGGCGTCGATGTCCCGCTCCACATACGCCGGGAGCCGCGCGAGGTCCGCGCCGTCCGGTCGTCGCGTCGGGCGCACGCCCAGGGTGACCGGGTCGATCTCGTCCCGCACCGGCCAGCGGCCGGGATCGGGGAGCGCGGCGCCGAGCTGATTGACGTAGGTGTGCTGGGTCCCCACGACGGGGCCGTGGAAGGAGCCCTGCCGGAAGTCGACGTGGTCACCCGCGACCCCCGGCCGGTCGACCGGCCCTCCGGGCTTCTCCGCGGGAGGCGGGGAGGGCGTGTCACGCTTGAGGATGCCGTCGGCGACGGCGGTCGTGAGGGCCCTGGGCTGGACGGAGCGTCGGCGCTCCACGGGTTCCGCGAACCTGGCGATCAGGGTCGCGAGCCTGCCCGCCGGGTCCAGGGCGGGCGAATTCGCCAGCGCATCGAGAAAAGCGTCCCTCCACTGCGTAAGGGAGTACGACGGCCTGCTCGCCGGACCCCGCAGCAGATCGGCTTCCCGGGCCCACCCCGCCCACTCGAACCACGTCGCGAACGCCTCGCGCACCAGCGCCGCCTCGCTCCACCGCTGCAACCCGGCGACCAGCGTCCCTGCCCCCCTGGCCGCCAGGTCCTCCAACTCCCGTTCCACCGCTGCCCCCTGGCCCCTCGACCGTCCCTGGGCAAACCGTACTGACCCGGAGGGCCGTCATCGCACGGCTCGGCCGAAGGTCAGTCCTCGGCGGCCCGGATCGCGTCCCGGTACGCCCGCGCCGCCGCTCTCAGCGCCGCCTCCGGGTCGACGCCCCCCGACTCGGCCCGTACCGCCAGGGCCAGCAGTTCGTAGCCGATGCCCTCGCCCTGCGGGAGCGGGACGTCCAGGCCGGCCGTGCGGGCACGGGAGGCCAGCTTGGCGGCGAGGGCCAGACCGGGCTGGTGCACGGGGATGCCCTCGGTGACGGAGGTGCGCCGCTTCTCCTCGGCCTTGGTCCGCAGCCAGTGCTCCTTGACCTCCTCGGGAGTGGTGGCGGTCTCGTCGCCGAAGACGTGCGGGTGGCGGTGGACGAGCTTGGTGACGATGCCCGCGGCCACGTCGTCGACGGAGAAGGGGGCCTGGGGGTCCTCCTCGGCGATACGGGCGTGGAAGACGACCTGGAGGAGGACGTCGCCCAGCTCCTCGCGCAGCTCGTCCCGGTCGCCGTCCTCGATCGCCTCGACGAGCTCGTACGCCTCCTCGATGCCGTACTTGGCCAGGCCCTGGTGGGTCTGCCGGGACGACCACGGGCAGGCGACGCGGATGCGGTCCATGACCTGGACGAGGTCGAGGAGACGGGCGCCGGGGAGGTCGTAGGAGGCGGGGAGCAGCTCCAGTTCCGGCATCGCGACGCGGCCGGAACCGGCCAGCCGGGCGAGGCCGTCGGTCAGCGCCGGTTCGCCCTCGGCGGTGGCCACGACCACCACCGTGTGGCCGCCCGCGCAGAGGTCGACCAGGTCCTCCGCGGCCGGGGAGGCCTCGTCGACGGTTATCCCCGCCTCGCGCAGATACGGCAGCTGCGGGTGGGCCGCGTCCGCGCACAGCACGCGGTCGGCCGTGCGCAGCGCCTGCCAGGCGGGCCAGGACAGCAGGCCCGGGGCGACCCGGTGGCTGGTGGTGAGCAGGACGACGCGGCCGGTGGCGGCCGCCGCTTCGGGGCTGGCTGTGTTCACCCCTCGAACGTAACGCACGCCACGGACAGTCCCGGGAGTCGTCCCCCGGGCCCGGTGGCACCGCCGCGAGCGGTACCGCCGCGCCCGGCCGCGGGACGCCCTGCACCCGTCCCACGGCCCACCCGGTCTGCCGCGTACCCGTCAGGCCGGCTGCTGCGACCCCGCGGCCGCGACCTCCCGTACCCACGGGGTCTTCGCGTCGACGCGGCTGACCTTCTGGGCGTCCCAGCCGCCGTAGCGCGGATTGAGGTCGACGTGGAGTTCACCGGACGCCGTGGAGAGGGCCTTCCAGAAGGCCGGCTGGTTGGTGTCGGTGCCGAGGTGGGCGGCGAGCTTCTGCGCCTGGAGCTGGAGGCGGAGGTTGTCGTCCAGGCGCTGCGGCGGGACGGAGTACTGCTGGAGCCAGGCCGTCTCCAGTCCCGCGGCGCCGCCCGCCTGCTGCTCCAGGCTCGCGCGCATCCGCTGGATCTCGTTGCGGGTGACGGTGACGCCCGCGTCCTGGGCGGCCCGCTGGAGGACCCGGTCCAGGACCATGCCGTGCAGGGTGTCGCGGGTAAGGCTGCCGGTGCCGGCGACGACGCGCGCGTACTGCGCGTCGTCCGACACCGCCGCGCGCTGTGCGTCGCGCACCTCCTGCACCCTGCTCTCCAGCTGTGACACGGTGATCCGCTGGTCGCCGACGACGGCCGCGGCACCGGGATGCGCGTCGTTTCCGCAGGCGGCGAGGAGCGGGGCCGCGGCGACGAGCGCGGCGGAGAGGACGAGCGCGGTGCGACGGCGGCGGTGCAAGGGAACCTCCCGAGGAGATTGTGCGACGGTGCACAAGGTCTTGCGGTGATCGATGTTAGGCAGTGGGCAGGCTCTGGCCAACCCATTCGACCAACGATTCACCGGGACTTCGGGCACCGCCGCCGCCCGGCGGTCACTCAGCCGGTGATGGCCACCGGGCCGTCCCAGGCGTCCCGGTCCACGGTGATCGTGACGCCGCCGATGGTCTCCTTGCTGTTGACCATGTACTGGTGGCCCCGGCTGTGGTCCGTCCACTGGGTCTTGGCGAACGGCCAGTCGCTGGTCGTGGTGTTCGTCTTGTCCCACAGGGCGTACCACATGTTGCCCGGCAGGTCCGTCTTGTCGGTGGCGTTCGCGATCGCCTTCGCGCTGGAGCTGGTGAAGCCGTAGTAGCCGGAGCGGTACGTCTTGGCGCGCAGGGCCTTGTCGAAGGCGCGTACGTACGTCAGGACGGCGTCGTTGCACGCCTTGTTCGTGATGTCGTACGACTCCATGTCGAGGTAGACCGGGCTGCCGGCCTTCATCCCGAGGGCGGAGGCCTTGGCGACCGCGTCGGCGGCGTCGCTCGCGCCGAGCGAGGCGGCGGTGGCGGCACTGATCTTCTCGGGGCTGGACCCGGTCTGGCAGGGCGGCTGGGCGCCCACGTAGAGCGGGATGAGCTTCCAGCCGAGGGTGCTGACCGACTTCACCCAGGACGCGGTGAGGTTGGCCTGGGCGCAGCCGCGGTTCTTGCCTCCGATGTACACGGCGGCGGCACCGTAGAAGCCGGTGTGCCAGGCCTTCATCGCGGACAGGGAGGGCGCGGCGCAGGTGTCGAAGGCGCGGCCGGTGAAGGTCTTCTGCGCGGGCCAGGTGGTGGCGGCCATCGAGGTCTGCGCGGCGATGCCGGCCCCGGCGACGACGGCGACGCCCGCCACCCCCCAGGTGACGTACCTGCGCTTGCGGGACTGCCGATGGCTGGACATGTGTGACCCCACCCCTGGTTGTGCCGGCGGTGCCGGCGAGTTGTGCGACGACCGCGCACGCGGCGCGGTGCGAAAGCGCGTGTAGCGTGAAACGGATCGCAACCTAGCCGGTGCGCATCCCTGTTCGGGAATGTACGCCCCTAGGAACTCACAATATTCCTTCAGGGCACAGCAAAATCTGTCCGGCCCATCCGGCCCATCCGGCCCATCCGGCCCGCCCGACCCGGCCGTTTCTATCCGTGCATCTGCCCCAACCACTGCAACGTCCGCCGGATCTCGGCCGCCAGCGGATGTCCGGGGCCGCGCTGCCGCTCCACGTCGTGCAGCAGTCTGGCCAGGGTGTCGTGGGCGGCGGCGCGGTCGCCGAGGGCCAGCAGCAGGTGCCCGATGCGGCGGCGGACGTCGAAGGCCGACTCCGGGTCGCCGGCGACGTACTGGTTCTCGTAGTACGGCAGCAGGGCGCGGTACTCGGCGAGCGCCGCCGCCGGTTCGCCCAGTTGCTCCAGGCACTGCGCGGACTCGTGGCGGTAGCGCAGCGACTGGGGGTCGGCGTGACCGGCCTCGGCGGCGCGTTCGTCCGCGAGGCGGCGCAGTTCGGGCAGTGCGCGCCGGTACTGGCCGTCGTCCATGAGCGTGGCCGCGTACTGCTTGCGCAGGGTGCGCACGACCGGGGAGTGCTCGCCGTGCTGCTGGGCGGCGGCGGGCAGGATCGAGCCGAGGATGTCGACGGCCTGGGTGATGCGGCCCTCGCCCAGCAGCCGCTTGACCTCGTCGACGGCACCGGCGACGTCGGGCTTCTCGGTGACCGGCGCGACGGGGGCGGGCTGCGGCGCGGGGGTGCGGGCCCGGTCCGGCCAGGGCGCGTGCGGGCGCAGGAACGGGCGCGTGGGGTCGAGCGGCGCCCCGGTGGGCGTCCCGCGCGCGGGCAGCAGCAGCGCCAGGTGCTCGTACACCTCCTGCGCGGAGGCGGGACGGTGCTGCGGGTCCTTCGCGAGCAGGCGCAGGACCAGGCTCTCCAGCGCCTCCGGCACCTCCGGGCGCAGCCTGCGTACCGGCAGCGGCGGCTCGTACAGGTGCCGGTGCAGCACCCCGAGGGCCGTCGAGCCCGCGAACGGGACCTGGCCGCTGAGCAGTTCGTGCATCAGCACACCGAGTGCGTACAGGTCGGTGTACGGGCCGACCGCGCCGCCCATCGCCTGCTCGGGCGCCATGTACGCGGGCGAGCCGATGGGCGAACCGGTGTGCGTGAGGCGGGTGGTGTCGGTGTCCATGACGGAGGCGACACCGAGGTCCAGGACGGTGACCGTGCCGTCCTGCTTCACCATCACGTTCCGCGGCTTGAGGTCGCGGTGGATGATCGGCACCGCGTGGACGGCGCTCAGCACCGCGCACAGCTGCGCGGCGACCGCGACCGTCCACTGCCACGGGTACGGGTCGTGCTCGGCGAGGTGGTCGGAGAGGTCGGCCCCGTCGACGTACTGCATGACGAGGAACAGCTCCTCGCCCTCGCTGCCCGCGTCGTGCACGGTGACCAGGCCGGGGTGGTCCACCTGGGCGGTCACCCGGCACTCGCGCACGAAGCGGCGGCGCAGTTCGTCCGCCTCCTGGCCCGCGACCTTGTCGGGGCGCAGCAGCTTCACCGCGACCCGCCGGTCCAGCCGCCGGTCGTAGGCCGTCCAGACCTGGCCCATGCCGCCCTGTCCGATGAGCGTGGCCAGTTCGTACCGGTCGGCGACGAGGCGGCCCGTCGTCGCGGTCACCGGCCGCCCTCGGGCCGGCCGTCCCGGGGATCCTCGTGCTTGCGCAGATAGTCGCTGAGTTCGTCGAGCTCCGCGCGCACCTGGTCGATACGGGCGGGTGCGGGCCGCTGCGGCGGCGGGGTCTGCGACAGGGGCGGCTGCGGCACGGGCGTCTGGGGCATGGACGGCTGCGGCACGGGCGGCTGCGGCACGGGCGGCTGCGGTATGTACGCCTGGGCCACGGGGGGCCCGGGCGGGACGGGGGTGCTCGTGTACGGCGAGACGGTCGGCGCCGGATGCGGGTAGCCGTACGGCACCTGGACGGTCTGCGCGTGCGGCGGCGCGTAGCCGCCGAAGCGGCGCGTGGCCTGGCTCGTCCGGATGTCGGTCACCAGGTAGTAGGCGGCGCTGCCGGCGCCGAGGATCAGCACCGCGGCCAGCGCGACATCGCTCCTGGTGTCGGTCTCCGGCACACTGCCGACGACCGCCAGGGCCGCGATGGACAGCGGCAGGGACACCCAGGCCGCCGTCCAGTCGAACCACCGCCCGCGCAGGATCGCCACCCGGAACAGCGGGACGCAGGCGAGCAGACCGCAGGACAGGATCCCGGCGGCCGCGAACAGCACGCGCAGGACGATGACGGTACCCGTGCTGCGGGTGGGCGGCGGCGCCGCGCCGTGGCCGTACATGACTGCTCCCGGGCCTGGTTCGATATCGGAGTTCGAGCGTATAGGCCCGCGGGGACAACAGGTCCCGGGATGTGCCGAACCGTTGTCATGCTGATCACTTCGCACGACGTCGCAGGTGGCCCGTACGACGCCACAAGTGGCACGCACGACGTCACGGGCGCCCCCCGGGAGCTCAGCCCGGGGCCACCGTGCCGTCCGTCAGCCCGTCGTACATGCCGCGTACGAGTTCGTCCCCCAGCCGGCCCGCGTACCTCAGCGCCCGCTCGAACTCGTCGAGCGCGCGGAACCTCGCGCCGTAGCGCCGCTGTTCGTCCAGCGGGAGCCGGGGCAGGTGCAGCCGGCGCACGTCGAGCCGGGTGGCGGTGGACGCGTAGCTGCTGGCCTGGCGGTTGTTGGCGGTGCCGCGCAGGAACCCGGCGAGGAACCACGGATCGAGCGCCGTGGGATCGGGGCGCAGCAGCACGAGGTTGCGCCCCAGCGCCGCGCCCGCCGTCCCGGCGTCGATCACCCGGGCCACCGAGCCGCCGCCGAGCACGGGCACGACCACGTCGCCGGCCTCCGTCAGGACGGCTTCCTCCTCGCTCTCGGGCAGCGTCCCCGAGGGGCCGGTCCCGGCGAGCACGTCGTGGTCGGTGAGGACGGGCAGGCGTGCGGGGCCGCCGGTGCCGCCCGTGCGCAGCACCAGGGCGCCCCCGCGGGCGAGTTCGCCGACGGTGGTGAGCGGCCAGCGGGCGGGCGGTGCGGTCACGGCGGGCGGCGGGGTGAGACCGGTGGTCAGTCGCAGGGTCTCGCCGAGCCGCTCGCGCACGGCCGTGAGCTGCTCACCGCCGTCGGCCGCCGTCGGGGGCGGGAGGTGGCGGGCGGGGGCGAGGTCGACGTCGTCGTCGAGGAGTTCGATGACGGGCACGGAACGCGCAAGACCGGGCCGTTCCGGGAGGGTGCCGTCCCGGTCGTGGGCCCGCCAGGCGTCGAGCACGGCGTCCTTGACGGCCTGCCAGTCGGGGCCGCCGCGCCCCTCGCCGGCGAACTGCCCTGCGTCGGCGAGCAGCACCTCGGGCTGACCGGGCGCCTTCTCGGGCCGGCGCAGCACCCACAGGTGCAGCGCGATGTTGTACGGAGGGGCCGCGCCGACCGGCAGGGCGACGACGGCCCGCAGCGCGCCCCGGCGCAGCAGGTCGGCGCGGATGCGGCGGCCCGAGCGGCGGGAGGCGGCGGCGGGCGGCATGAGCAGTACGGCGGTGCCGCCGTCCCGCAGCCGGGCGAGCGCGTGCTGCACCCACGCCAGCTCGGACTCGGCGCGGGCCGGGAAGCCGTACTCCCAGCGGGCGTCGTAGGCGAGTTCGTCGTGGCCCCAGTTGCGTTCGTTGAACGGGGGGTGGCACAGGACCGTGTCGGCGCGCAGGTGCGGCCAGGCGTCGGCGCGCAGGGTGTCGCCGACGGCCGCGCGCACGGTGGCCCGGCCGTGCAGGGCGAGCCGGAGCGCGGTGAGCGCGGCGAGTTCGGGTGCGCCGTCCTGGCCGTAGAGCTCCTGGCCGGGGCGGGGGTCGAGGGCGCGCAGCAGGGCGCCGGTGCCGCAGGCCGGGTCCAGGACGACGCGGGCGGGGCCCGCGAGGTCGGCCATGAGGCGGGCCAGCTCGGTGGGGGTGAGCGTGTACTGGCGCGGGTTGGCGTCCAGGTGCCGCCCGAACAGGAACTCGAAGGTCTGGCGGGCGCCCAGGTCGGCGGCGAGCTCGGCCACACCGCGCAGGAGCGGGACGGAGGGGAGGAGCTGAGGGCTGGTCGGGATGTGGACCGCGGGGGTGGTGGGGGCTGTGGGGGTTGCGGAGGTGATGGGGGTGTGGACCGGAGGGGTGACGGGGGTGTGCGGGGCGGACCAGTCCCCCGATACCGGTTCCGGAGTGTTCACAGCGGCCGGTCGGTTCACAGTCGCCGAATTCGCCACGTCCGCGCGAGCGTGAACACCACGCCCGCCGCGCCCGCTCCCGGCGGGAGGACCGAAACGCGGGGTGATCACCTGCTCCAGCGCGGTCGGCAGCAGCGCGGCGAGGCGCTCGTCGGAGCCCGCGCCCACCTCCAGCCAGACCGTCGGCCGGTCGTGGATGAGCAGCAGCACGCAGCCGGCGTGGGCGAGCGCGGCGACGGGGCCCTCGGGGTGTCCGGCCAGCTGCTGCCAGACCCGTTCCCGCAGCGGCACTTCGGCGAGTTTTCCCTGGTGACGCAGCCAGGCCTCGACGTCCGCCAGCGCGAACGACGGGCTGGTCTCCGTGCCGCCGACGGGCTTGGGGAAGTCGGCGTGCCGACGGCGCCAGTTGCTCACGGCCGCGCGGCCGACGCCGGCGAGCCGTGCGATCCCGGCGGCGGTCACCTCAGTCGCGTTGTCCTGCACCCGCGTCGCTCCCCTCGTCCCGCTCGCTCCTGCGTGGCGTCGAGCATACCGACGTAGGCAAGATCTACCCATTCACGGCGTGTACATAAGAGCTTTTGTTAACCGTGTTGACTCGGTTCACAAGCTCTGGTCTTATTGACCCAGCGAACGAGCGGCCCCATCGAGGCGGTCGCCACGTCAGGGGGAGGGGACAGCCATGGGCATGAAGGGCAAGGTCGCGCTGGGCGCCGTGGTGGGGATCGTCGTCATCGGTGCCGTCTCGGCGAACGCCGACGGCAACGGCGCCGACGGCGCGGGCAACACCGCCGACAAGGGCTCTTCGACGTCCGCGGCTCCGCAGGCCGGTGCCGAGAAGGACAGCGGCGGCAAGGCCGAGGCGTCCGGGAAGAAGAAGGCCGCGTTCGAGGGGGACGGCGAGTTCCGGGTCGGCTCGGACATCAAGCCCGGCACCTACCGCACCACCGGCAACGACGACGGCATGTGTTACTGGGAGCGCGCCAAGAACGCGTCGGGCGAGATGGACTCGATCCTGGCCAACGACAACGTCACCGGCACCAGTTACGTCACCGTCAAGGCCACCGACAAGCTCTTCAAGTCCACCGGCTGCGAGGACTGGGAGGCCGTCGCCGACGGCGGGGCCAAGAGATCCTCCGCCACCGGCATGGACGGCGACGGCGGCATGTTCGCGGTCGGCCCGGACATCGCGCCCGGCACCTACCGCTCCACCGGCAACGCCGACGCCTCCTGCTACTGGGAGCGCACCAAGGACGCCGACCACGGCCTCGACTCGATCATCGCGAACAACAACGTCACCGGCTCGGCCGTCGTCACGATCGGCGCCAAGGACGCCTACTTCAAGACGTCCGGCTGCGGGGACTGGAAGAAGACCGGCTGACCGGGCCGGTCACGTCCGGGGCGCGGCACCACCGTCCGGCGCCCGCCCCGCCGTCCCCCACCGCGCCACCTCCCCTCCCCCCACCTCACCCCCGCCATCACCACCACCCCCATCACCATCTTCTTCATCTTCTTCATCGAGGAATCGTCATGCGTCGTACCGCACTTGCCGCCCTCTGTCTCGCCACCGCGGCCGCCGCGGGCCTCACCGGCTGTCTGTCCGGCGAGGACAAGGCGGACGACAAGACGGGCACGTCCCACACCTCCGCCTCCGCCAAGCCGAAGGAGCCGTTCGCCGGTCTGACCGGCGGGGAGATCGCCGACCGGGCCATGAAGGCCACCACCGGCGCCTCCTCGCTCCGGATGAAGGGCGACATCGCCGACGACGAGAGCGACGGCACGATCCGGATCGACATGGCCCTGAACCGGCAGGGAGAGTGCGCCGGCACCCTGGGCATGGGCGGCCAGGGCAAGGCCGACCTGATCAAGACCGGCGACATCGTCTACATGAAGTACGACGAGGCGTTCCTGCGCGCCCAGAGCGAGGGCGAGTCGAAGTCGGACACCGACGCGGCCGTGGCGATGCTCGCCGGCAAGTGGACCAAGATGGCCGCGAAGGGCCAGGACGCCAAGGACATCGCGGGCTTCTGCGACCTGGACCAGGTGCTCGGCGGCGCGGAGGACGGGAACTCGGACGCCGCCCGCGGGCAGACGACCACGGTCGACGGCACGCCCGCGATCGTGCTGCACGAGAAGGACGGCAAGGACCGGTACACGCTGTACGTCGCCACCGAGGGCAAGCCGTACCTGCTGCGGATCGACAGCACGACCGGCAAGGAGCCCGGCACGCTCACCTTCGGCGACTACGACAAGCCGGTCCCGGCGCAGAAGCCCGCGGGCAACATCCTGGACCTGGACGCGCTCGGCTGACGGACCGCGGACGCCCGCACGCCCCGGCGGGGGGCCGAAGCGTGCGGGGGACGGGGGAAGAGGGGGACGGGGGAAGAGGGGGACGGGGGAAGAGGGGGACGGGGGCGGACCCGGCCGGGGATCAGCGGGCGCGGAAACGCGCCGGCGCCTCGGTCGGGTTGCCGCCGGTGGGGAGCTTCTGGCTCGGGCAGCCGGAGAGGACCTTCACCATCGCGTCCTTCTCGGCGGCGGTCACCCATAGCTCGTACTTCTTCTTCACGGCGACCTGTCCGGCGACATAGGCGCACCGGTAGCTCGCGTTGGGCGGCAGCCAGGTCGCCGTGTCGCCGTCGCCCTTGCCGCGGTTGGTGCTCGCGTCGACGGCTATGAGGTTGAGCGGGTCGTTTATGTCGGCACCCGTAACTGTCTCATCGATCTCTCCGTTATGTGCGCGTACGGCTTGTCTCACACGGGGAGGGCGACTTGCACGTGACGGAGTCAGAAGAAGCGGATGCCAATTCCGAAACGCCGGTACTGCTGCACCGGACCGCGCTCGGGACGTCACCCGTCGATTCACTTCCCTTCGACGGGGACTCGGTCCTCCAGCGGGCCGGCGCCGACGAAGGCAGACCCTTCGTCCTCGGGCCGGACGGCGGCTACGACCACCACTTGAACCGCTTCCTGCGCGACCTGGAGAACTGGGGTGTGCGGTCGGAGAACAGCCGCATCGCCTACAGCACCGACGTCATGCTCTACTGCCGCTTCCTCCGAGAGTCCCGGGGCGGCAAGTCCATCTGGGACACGGACGGTGCCGACCTCCGCGCCTACAAAGCCGTACGCCTGCGCGGGGACGGACCGAGCAGCATCTCGGTGGCGACCTGGAACCGCTCCATCGCCGCACTCGACAAGTGGGTGCAGTGGTCGCTGTACGAGGAACTGCTGCCCACCGAGCCGTTCCGCTACGTCGACAAGACCGTGGTGTCACCTCAGGGGCCGAAGCGCGTCAGGGTCAACGCCGACGCCGAGCCCGAGGTACCCCGGCAGCCGATCCGGTTTCTCTCGCACGAGGACTTCATGCTGTGGCGGGACGTCGGTCTACGCGGACTGCTGCCGGACGGCTCCCCTGACGCACGTTGGCGTGGACGCAACGGCGAACGCAACGCTCTCTTCGCCGACCTCCTGGTCTGCACCGGTATGCGGCTGGGCGAAGCCGCAAGCCTGCTGATGACGGAACTGCCGCCGGTGACCGGAAGACGCTTGACCGGCGACATCACCGTCTCGGCAGCCGTGGCCAAGCGGGGCAAGGCGCGCACGGTGTACGTCCGTCCGCGGGTGGCCCGCGACCTGCACCACTACGTCGGCATGGAGCGCGACGAACTGGTGCAGCGGCGTCGCGCCCAAGGCGCGTACGAAGCCCCTGCAAACGGGCTGCCGGTACGACGGGCGAACCGGCACGCGCTGGTGATCGAGAACGGAACCAGCTGGTCGTACTCACGCATTGGCGCGGCAGACCGGACACGGCTCGTCCAGGTCGACGGCCGAGGGGCCATGGTCGGCCCGCTCTGTCTGTGGCTCGGTGAAAACGGACTGCCGTTGCGGCGCAGTACCTGGCAGTCGGTCTTCCATCGGGCGAACGAGCGGTGTGCCGCCTTCGGGCTCGACTTCGACGTCCACCCGCACACCCTGCGGCACACGTTCGCGGTGCACATGCTTGGCCTGTTGCTGCGGCAGACCGTCCGGGCGCTAGGCATGCGCGAGGACCGCCGGTTCACCCACGCGGAAGTGAAGCGCCTGCTCATCGGCAACCCTCTGCGCAAGCTCCAGCTCCTTCTCGGCCATCGCCACGAGGCGACCGTCTACACGTACCTCGATGTCCTGGACGAGGCCCAGGAGATCGTGCTCGCCGCGCTCGGCGACTGGGACGAGCAGGCCGCCGCCTTCGAACGGATCCACTTGGACACGGAGGAGGATCGGTGAGCCCGCGCCGCGTCCGCTTCCCTGCCGCTGTCAAGCCTCCTGCCGCAGCCGAGCCTGTGCCGACGATCGGCCCCGTGATCTTCACCGTGGATCTGCACGGAAGTCCCGAGAACATCGACATGTCGGGACTTCCCTGTCCGCGCCTCGTCCGAGCCCTGGCCAACGCTCTCGTCGACGTCATCAGCAGCCCCGGCACCCTGCGTGACCGCAGCGGCGTCCGCTACGTCGTCAAACGCATTCGGGAGTTCGTCGAGTTCACGGCCACCGTTCTCCCGGGCTCCGCTGCCGACCTGCGTCTGAGCGACCTGGAGCCCGATCTCCTGGACGCCTTCGAGGCGCGTCTGATCGCTCGGTACGGAGAGACCAGCAGGGAGCCGTACCTCACCATGACGTACCTCGTGCGGCTGCTGAAGCTGGTGCACGAGGCACACCCCGACTCCTTCGGAGCCGCCTTTCACGCCCGCCTTGGATTCACGTCGATGTCGGCGCACCGGGCGTCGAAGCCGCTCGACGCCTATCCGTTCCCGGTGCTCGACGCGCTGGAGACCGCCGCCCGGGACGACGTCGCCCGCATCCGCGACCGGATCCTGCAGGGCGAGAAGCTGGCGGCCACAGGCCGAGACCCGCACCAACACGGCTGGGACACGCTGGCGAACGTCCTCTGGTACGTCGCGCACCACGGCCCGCTGACGGCAGATGACGCCTCGTACAAGCTCCTGCGTCCCTGGGGTGGAAGGGAGGAGGTCAACGGCCGTCTGCACCTCACCGCGCGGGACCTGGTGCCCTTCCTTCTCCTGCTCGCCTGCCAGACGGGCATGGAGCCCGAGTGCATCCGGCAGCTGCGCTCCGACTGCCTGGCGAGCCCGGCACGCGGCTACGTCGGCGTCGCCTACGTCAAGAAGCGCGCCCCGGGTGCCTCGCACAAGACGGTCAGGGTCACCGACGGAGGCTCGCCGCGCTTCCCCGGCGGCGTGATCCGGCTGGCCCTGCGTCTGACGAAGCGCACCCGTGAACTGATCGGCAGTGATGCGCTGTGGTGCGACGTCGGTGGTCATGGACGAGCCCGTGCGCCCTTCGACGACGGTCCTCACGGCTGGTCGGCCGTGACCCGGCAGTGGATGTCCGAGCGTGGTCTCGACCGCCTCACCGATCGCGACGGCGGGCCTGTCGCACTCGACCTGCGGCGGGTGCGCAAGACCGTCAAGTCCCGTCAGTACCTGCGAGCCGGCGGGGTCCTTGAGGACTTCGCCTCCGGTCACACCCGGCCGGTCGCCGCGAAGCACTACGCAGACATCGGCGCCCATGAAGAAACCCACGAACAGGCGGTGGAGGCGGGCCTTGAGCAGGCACTGCACGCGGCATTGGCCCCACCGATGGTGCTGTCGGACGACGGCGCCCGACTCGACGACGGCCAAGCCTCGTTGACCGCGCGGGAGATCGGGTCAGCTCTCTCCGGTGAGCAGGACGTATGGCTCGCCTCCTGCCGCGACTTCTTCGCCTCGCCGTTCGCACGCAAGCCCGGCACGGCCTGCCCCGTCCCGGCCTGGGGGTGCCTGGAATGCCCGAACGCGGTCTTCACCGGCCGCCACCTGCCGAGCCTGCTGTCCTTTCTGGACTTCATGGAGCGACAGCGCGACGAGTATTCCGCCGCCGAGTGGACCGCGCGGTTCGGTCTCGCGTGGGACCGCCTCGTCCACGGTGTCCGCGCCCGCTTCAGCACCCGCCAGATCACCACCGCGCAAGCCATCGCCGAAGCCGACGGCGATCGCCTGCTGCTGCCCCGATCCTTCCTGGAGGTCATCTCATGACTGCCCTCCCCACACCGCTGACCGGGAATCACAAGACGTCCACGGCATCGGAGTACGTGCTCCCTGAGCGGCTCACGCGAGGCATGCCGAGCCGGGGTCCGCTCCTGTCCGAGGACATCTGGGATCTGCGGTGCGTGCTGCCCCGCACTTGGCGGACATGGCGGCTCGACTTCACGCAGATCGGCGATCCCGTGACACGGCGCACCGCGAAGGAGTACGTCGCCTCCCGCCTCCACCGGGGCTCCCTCGGTCTCGGCTCGATGAAGGCCACGGCGGCAGCGGCAGAGCTGCGCGTCTTCATCACCGTGATGAAGGACCTGCGGGACGCAGGTGCCCCGCGGCTGTCCTCAGTCGGCCGCGGGCACCTCAACCTTGCTCTGTCGCGGTGGAAGCCCGTGCCAGGCAAGGCTGTCCGCAACATCACGCTTCTCAAGCACCTCGCGGCGCATGGGCCGTTCCTGTCCCAGGACAGGCTGGACATCCTCCCCTGGAACGGCCGCAGTGCCTACAGCATCGCCGGGATGCGGCGGACCAAGGACGAGAACGCCACGCCGCGCATCCCCGAGGAGACCCTCGCGCCGTTGCTGCGGGCTGCGGTCTTCTACGTGGAGACGGCCAGCGGCGACATCCTCGCCGCCCAGCGGGAGGTCGCCGTACTCGAAGCCGCACGCAAGGGCCAGAGCCTCGGTGCCGGGAAGGCGCGCGAACGAGTCACGGCCTTCATCGCCGAACGCCGCACGGCCAGCCGAGGTATCCCCGCACTCCCCCGCGAGACCATGCACACCGTGCCCGACGCCGTCATCCTCGACGGCGTACCGCAAAGCCCTAACCACAGCCTCATCTCCCTCCTGACCGGCTGCGGCAACGCCGCACATCTACGGCCGCTGATGGCCGAAGCCGGCGCGGACATCGGCTATGAGGAAGGCGGTCTGGACACCCCGATGTCCGAGTGGTCGGCCTCCGGCAGGCCGTGGCGCACGCGGCTCAGTCCCCACGCTTTGGCCAACGAGCTGTCATTCCTGCGAACAGCATGCTGGATCGTCATCGCCTATCTGTCGGGGATGCGGGACGTGGAGGTGCGTGAACTGGGCCGCGACTGTGCCGCCACCGAGACCGGGGCCGACGGACGTCCCCGGTACAAACTGCGTGGCCGGGTCTACAAGGGCAAGGACCGCGAGCTCGGCGGGGACGAGGCCGAGTGGGTGGTCCTCCACGTCGTACACCGGGCGGTCGCCGTTCTCAGGGATATCAACGACGACCCCGGCCACCTCTTCGGCTACGACGGCAGCGGCCGCAACGGATACGTGCTCCTCAGCAATATGCCCCGGCGTATCCGCGCCTTCCACGACCACCTCAACGCGCTCTTCAGTACGGCGGACGAGCTCTACATCCCGCTGACGACGACGTCCTCGAACGGGCCTTCTCTGGACGAGAAAGCCGAGGAAGATGCCTCGGCGCCCACGACGCTTCCCTGGGCCTTCGACACCAGGCAGTTCCGACGTACCCTCGCCTGGCACATCGCCCATCAGCCCTTCGGGGTGGTAACGGGCGCCCGCCAGTACAAGCATGCCGCGATCACCATGTTCGAGGGATATGCGGGCACCTCGGCCTCCGGCTTCGCCGACGAGGTCGCCGCCGAGGAAGCAGTCGCCAAGCTCGACTACGTCGAGGACCTCTACCACGACTGGAACGACGGCGGGCGCTCCGCCGGCGGCGCCGCCCAGCGCATCGAGGCCGAGTTCGACCGCATCCGCAGCGAACTCGGCGACCTGCCCGGGGCTGTGGCCAGTCCCTCCCGGCTCCGGACGCTGCTGCACCACCTGACGAAAACCCTGCACCCAGGCGTACTCAACGACTGCTTCTACCAGGCGGAGACGGCCGTGTGCCGCAAGCGCGCCAAGCCTCTGGGCCGTCCTGTTCCCATGCTCGACATGTGCTTGCGCTGCCCCAACTCGCGCCGTTCCGCCGTCCACGTGCCCCGCCTGGAGCGCGCACACGACATGGCCCAATCCGAACTCGGCGAGGCCGCCGGCCTTCCGCGACTCCAGCAACTCGCCATCACCGAACACCTGGCCACACTCACCCGCCTGATCGCCGAGATCGACGCCACCGACAGCAAGGGCACCTGACGATGACCGACTCCATGGACGTGAGCCTTCAGGCCGTCCGTACCGCCTTCGCCCGCCTGACACGGGAAAACACCGGGCTGACCGACACCGACCAAAGGATCATGCGCGCCTTCGAGCAGCTCATGCTCGGCCGTCCCGAGATCACTGACGGCCGTACCTCGGCGGTGAACATCGCCGCCGAGGCCGGCGTCTCCCGAGCCTCGTACTACCGCTCTCCCGTGGCGGCAGTAATCAAAGGAATTCTTGGCTCTCCCGAGACCAGGCGCCCGGAGTCCGACGAACTCAGGCAGGAAATCGCCCGACTGAAACAGTCCGAGCGGGAACTCCGCCGGGAGAAGGGGGCCGAGGTCCGGGAGTTGCGCGCCACCGTCGCGGCGTACGCGAACCAGATCCAGGTGCTCGCCCTGCGGAACGCCGAGTTGGAAGCGGACGCCCGCCGACTACAGGCGCAGGCCGCAGTGGGCCGGGAGCGGGTTGTCAGGCAGCTGAAAGAAGTCCGGACACCCAATGAGGCGGCCTCGGAACAGCCATGACCTCGCGGAGCACTGCGGTGGACGGCCGCCCACCCCCGTTCCGTCCACTCATCGCTGCACCGCACGCAGCCGATCCAGCTCGTCCCCGATCGTCTCGCGCAGCGGTTCGTGCTGAGGACCGAGTGCGAACTGCTCGTCCGTCCATCTGCCACGGGCGTACAGCCAGACCGGCTTCGTGACCAAGTCGGCGGGCTCCCAATCGAATCGTGGCCATACGTGCGCGTGCAGAAAGCCGTCGGCATTTCCCAAGATCTCCAGGTTGACCCGGCGGAACTCCGTGTCCAGACGTCTGCAGGCACGCTCGACTGCCTCTCCGAGCTGATCCATGTCGGACAAGAACGACAACCGCTTGGCTCTGGGCAGCTCCGACAGTCTCTCGACCTCCGGATCATCCACGAGAAGCACTGAGTAGCCCGGCAGGAACTGCACATCGCCGATCGCCGCGAATCCTGCGGTCAAGCGCCTCAGCACGGCGGGATTCTCACCCCGCAGAGCACTCCCGATCCGGTCCATTCGCCAGTCACCAGCCATGGTCCGAACCCGTCACGATTGCCGACCCTCAGTCGGCGTCTCGGCCCCGTTCAGCCCCCGCACTGCCGCAGCATCATGCTCTTGTCCGGAGTCGTCACCGACAGCTTGTACTTCTCCGCGACCTGCGCGAACCGGACCGCGTACGAGCAACGGATCGCCTGGTTCGGCGGCAGCCAGGACGCGGGCCCTGAGTCGCTCTTGGAAGCGTTGAGGGAGCCCGAGACCGGCAGCAGGTTCAGCACGTCGTTGGCCAGCTGCTCCCGCTTGTCCTTGCTCCAGCCAGAAGCTCCCATCTGCCAGGCGTACGACAACGGCACCACGTGGTCTATCTGGACCTCGGTGGCCTTCGCCTTCTTCCAGACGATGTCCTTGCCGGTGTACGGGTCGTACAGGGTCATCGAGACGACCACACAGTCCGAACCGGACCGGAAGGTGACCTTCTGGCCATCGCGTTTCAGCAAATCGTTCCGGGTGTCACACCCGTTGTGCGCCAGGGGCACGCCGTCCGCCGTGTCCATCCACGCGTAGCCGAACTTCTCACGCTCGTAGCCCGTCTTCGGGCCGCGCCCCTTGGTGGCAAGCTTGGAGATCAGTTTGCGCGCCGCTTCCTTGTCCTCCTGGGAGGAGATCGCGGCCAGCCCCGGCTTCGTCCCGTCAGGATCTGCGAGAGGACTGGTCCCGTGCTTGTCCGCCGACGCTGACGTCGCCGCGCCTCCGCTCGCCGAGTTCGCAGCCTCCGGCAGATCGCTCGGCTTGCACCCCGCCAGCCCTGTACCGAGCACCAGCACCACACCGCCGGCAACCGCCAGACGACCGACCCGGATCGCGCGCCCTGTCATTTCCCCACCCTTCCACCGGCCCGTGAGACCACCGGATTGAAACCCACCGTCGGTGAGACACAGCTCGGCGGACCGCATGCCCCGCCCCTGAGACACATCACTGCGAGACATCTACGCCGCCAACATAAGGTCGTTGGCCAGCGCGATGCGCTTGCTCGGGTCCCAGTACTTGGCGCCCTTCTGCCAGGCGTCCGACAGCGCGACGACGTGGTCTATGTCGACCAGGCTGCGGCCGCGCCGGTAGGTCACGTTCTTGCCGGAGTAGGGATCGGGTTCGAGGACGCCGTAGGACACCTTGCACTTGCCGTCGGTGAACTTGAGCTCCTTCAGGTCCCGCTTGAGGATGTCGTCGCGGGTGTCGCAGCTGTTGGAGTCGGTGTCGGCCCAGGCGGTGCCGAACCGGTCGCGGTCGTAGCCGGTCTTCGGCGCCCGGCCCTTGACGGTCAGCGACCGGGCCGCGGTGAGCGCGGCGCCTCCGCCCGCGGTCCGTCCCGGGCCGGCCGTCTCCGCGGATCCAGCGGATCCGGTGCTCTGCGGTGTGCATCCCGCGACGGCGAACACCGTCATGACGGCGATCGCCGTCCCTCCCCTCAGACGCGTCACGCTGCGCCCCTCCCCTTCGTTTCCCGGTTCCGCCCCCGCACGGAGAGGGTTCCCCGCGTCGGTCCTCGCACACCGTAGTCGTTCGCGGGTACGGACCACGCGGTGCCCGGCGGCACCTGCCGCGCAGGTCAGGCGTGCCGCCGACCGGAGGCGCCCCCGACGGGGACGGTCCGTCGGGGGCACCCTGCGTGAGGACGGCCGCTACGATCCCAGGACCGTAGCCAGGAACTCCCCCACCCATCCGAGGAGTTCGCGGCCGACCAGCGGCTTGCCGCCGACCTTCGCGGTCTTCGGGCGGGGCACCAGGATCTGGTGGACGGCCGGCTTGATGACCGTCCCGGGGTACAGCCGCTTCAGGCGCAGCTCCTGCGACTCGCGCAACTCCACCGGCGCGAAACGGATGTTGGTGCCCTGGAGCACGATCTCGCCGACCTCGCAGGCCCGCGCGAGCATCCGCAGCCCCGCCACCAGCAGCAGGTTCTCCACCGGTTCGGGCAACTTGCCGTAGCGGTCGACTAGTTCCTCGCGGACGGCCTTGATGTCCGCCTCGGAGTTGGCGGAGGCGATCGCGCGGTACGCCTGGAGGCGCAGCCGCTCGCCCGGCGCGTAGTCGTGCGGGACGTGCGCGTCGACCGGCAGCTCGATCTTGACCTCCAGCGGCGGCTCCTCCTCGACCCCGCCCGTCTCCAGCTGACGCCGGTAGTCGGCGACCGCCTCGCCCACCATCCGCACGTACAGGTCGAAGCCGACGCCCGCGATATGGCCGGACTGCTCGCCGCCGAGCAGGTTGCCCGCGCCGCGGATCTCCAGGTCCTTCATCGCCACGTACATGCCCGCGCCCATCTCGGTGTGCTGGGCGATGGTGGCGAGGCGCTCGTGGGCCGTCTCCGTCAGCGGCTTCTCCGGCGGGTAGAGGAAGTAGGCGTAGCCGCGCTCGCGGCCGCGGCCCACCCGGCCGCGCAGCTGGTGCAGCTGAGACAGGCCGAAGGTGTCGCCGCGCTCCACGATCAGCGTGTTGGCGTTGGAGATGTCGATGCCGGACTCGACGATCGTCGTCGAGACGAGCACGTCGAACTTCTTCTCCCAGAAGTCGACGACGACCTGCTCCAGCGCCTGCTCCGACATCTGGCCGTGGGCGGTGGCGATCCGCGCCTCGGGGACGATGTCGCGCAGCCGCGCCGCCGCCCGGTCGATCGACTCGACCCGGTTGTGGATGTAGAAGACCTGGCCCTCGCGCAGCAGTTCACGGCGGATCGCGGCGCCGATCTGCTTCTCCTCGTACGGGCCGACGAAGGTGAGCACCGGGTGGCGCTCCTCCGGCGGGGTGGTGATCGTCGACATCTCGCGGATGCCGGTGACGGCCATCTCCAGGGTGCGCGGGATCGGGGTGGCGGACATCGTGAGCACGTCGACGTTGGCCCGCAGCTTCTTCAGCTGCTCCTTGTGCTCGACGCCGAAGCGCTGCTCCTCGTCGACGATGACCAGTCCGAGGTCCTTGAACTTCGTCTCCGAGGAGAACAGCCGGTGGGTGCCGATGACCACGTCTACCGCGCCCTCGCGCAGGCCCTCCAGGACGCCCTTGGCCTCGGTGTCGGTCTGGAAGCGGGACAGGGCGCGCACATTCACCGGGAACTGCGAGTACCGCTCGCTGAACGTGCCGAAGTGCTGCTGCACCAGCAGCGTCGTCGGCACCAGCACGGCCACCTGCTTGCCGTCCTGTACGGCCTTGAAGGCGGCGCGGACCGCGATCTCCGTCTTGCCGTAGCCGACGTCGCCGCAGATCAGGCGGTCCATCGGGACCGTCTTCTCCATGTCGTCCTTGACCTCGGCGATGGTGGTGAGCTGGTCGGGGGTCTCCGCGTACGGGAAGGCGTCCTCCAGCTCGCGCTGCCAGGGGGTGTCAGTGCCGAAGGCGTGCCCGGGGGCCGCCATCCGCGCGCTGTACAGCTTGATCAGGTCGGCCGCGATCTCCTTGACGGCCTTCTTCGCGCGCGCCTTGGTCTTGGTCCAGTCGGCGCCGCCGAGCCGGTGCAGCGTGGGGGCCTCGCCGCCGACGTACTTGGTGATCTGCTCCAGCTGGTCGGTGGGGATGTAGAGGCGGTCGCCGGGCTGGCCACGCTTGGCGGGGGCGTACTCCACCACCAGGTACTCGCGGGTCGCGCCCTGCACGGTGCGCTGCACCATCTCGATGTAGCGGCCGACGCCGTGCTGCTCGTGGACGATGTAGTCGCCCGCCTCCAGGGTCAGCGGGTCGATGGTCTTCCTGCGGCGCGCGGGCATCCGGGCGCCGTCCTTGCCGGCCGCCTTCTGGCCGGAGAGGTCGGTCTCCGTCAGGACGGCCAGTTTCAGCGCCGGGTCGACGAAGCCGTAGTCGATCGAACCGCAGGCCACGTGCACGACGGACGGGGCGAGGTCCGCGAGGTCGATGTCCAGGCGGGCCGCGATGCCCTCGCCGCCGAGCACCTCGACCGTACGGGCGGCCGGGCCGTGGGCCTCGGTGACGAAGACCGTGCGCCAGCCGTCGGCGAGCCAGCCCTTGGTGTCGGCCAGCGCCTTCGCGGTGTCGCCGCGGTAGGTCTCGGTGGCGCGCATGCCGAGCTGGAGGGTGTCGGCCTCCAGCTCCAGGTCGGCGGCGAACGGCGACACCGACCACCACATCATGTCCAGCTCGCGGGCCCGGTCGCGGACGTCCGCGATGGACCATAGGGAGGCCGCGCCGACGTCGATGGGCGCCTCGCCGCCGCCCGCGGTGGCCGCCCAGGACGCCTGGAGGAACTCCTGGGAGGTCGCCACCAGGTCCGAGGCACGGGTGCGGACCCGTTCCGGATCGCAGACGACCGTCATCGCGCCCTTCGGCAGGACGTCGATCAGCAGCTCCATGTCGTCGACCAGGACCGGGGCGAGGGACTCCATGCCCTCCACGGCGATGCCCTCGGCGATCCGGCCGAGCAGCTCGCCCAGCTCCGGGTGCTGCTCGGCGAGGGCCTGCGCGCGGGCGCGCACCTCGTCGGTGAGCAGCAGTTCCCGGCAGGGCGGTGCCCACAGGCCGTGTTCGGCGACCTCGAGGGAGCGCTGGTCGGCGACCTTGAAGTAGCGGATCTCCTCGACGTCGTCGCCCCAGAACTCCACGCGCAGGGGGTGTTCCTCGGTGGGCGGGAAGACGTCCAGGATGCCGCCGCGCACGGCGAACTCGCCGCGCTTCTCGACCAGCTCGACCCGGGAGTACGCGGCGGCGGCGAGGGCTTCCACCACCTCGTTCAGGTCGGCGTTGCGGCCGGTGCGCAGCGCCACGGGCTCCAGGTCGCCCAGGCCCTTGACCTGCGGCTGGAGCACGGACCGCACGGGGGCCACGACGACGGAGACCGGGCCGGTCTCGGGGTCGTCGGTGCGGGGGTGGGCGAGCCGGCGCAGTACGGCGAGGCGCCGGCCGACGGTGTCGCTGCGGGGGCTGAGCCGTTCGTGCGGCAGGGTCTCCCAGGACGGGTACTCCGCCACCCCGTCCGGCGGCAGCAGCGAGCGCAGGGCCGCCGCCAGGTCCTCCGCCTCGCGACCGGTGGCCGTCACCGCCAGTACCGTGCGGCCGGTCTCGCGGGCGAGCGCGGCGATCGCGAGGGGGCGCGCGGCGGGCGGGCCGACGAGGTCGACGTGCATCCGGTTGCCGTCGGAGGCCGCCTTGGCCGCTTCCGCGAGGGCGGTGTCCTTGACTACGGCGTCGAGCAGACCGTGCAGGCTCATGGAGGGCTTTCCGTCCGGGGGCCCGCGGTACACCGGGGGCCGGGTGGGCAACGCGAAGGGCCCGACGCGTGTCACGGGCCGGGGGTGTCCAGAGTACGACGGCGCGCCGCCCGACGCCGGGGCTGTGGACAACGCCCGGGGATCACGAGGACCGCGTCCCCGCGCCCCCGGCCCGCCGGGGCTCCCGACCCCGACTTCCCGACCCCGACTTCCCGATCCCGGCCTCCGGGCCTGCCGGCCTCCGGGCCTCAGCCCCCGGCTCCCGGCTTCGAGCTCCGGGCCTGCCGACCTCCAGGCTCCGGCCTCAGGGCCTCGTACCTCCCGGCTCCCCGCTCCGGGCTCCCGGCCTCCGAGCCTCGTGCCTCGTGCCTCCCGGCTTCCGGCTTCCGGCTTCCGGCTTCCGGCTTCCGGCTTCCGGCTTCCGGCTTCCGGCTTCCGGCTTCCGGCTTCCGGCTTCCGAGCCTCGTACCTCCCGGCTCCCGGCTTCGAGCTCCGGGCCTGCCAACCTCCAGGCTCCGGCCTCAGGGCCTCGTACCTCCCGGCTCCCGGTCGAGCGCGGCGCCCGGCCCCGGTGGGCCGGGCGGCCGGCAGAACGCGGCCGGCGCCGGAGAGTCCCCGCAGGGCTCTCCGGCGCCGGCCGCTCCTCCGCAACCCCCGTATGCGGTGGCCGCTCCCGGATCAGTCCGTGGCGATCGCGTTCAGGACGTTCATCCGGCCCGCCCGGAACGCCGGGACGAGAGCGGCGAACAGGCCCACGAAGGCCGAGCCGATGAACACGCCGATGATCGTCGGCCAGGGGATGTCGAGGACCTTCAGGCCCTCCAGGGCGAGCAGCTGCTGGGCGGTCGCGCCCCAGCCCATGCCCAGACCGAGGCCGAGCAGCGCGCCGAAGAGGGCGATGACCACCGACTCCATCCGGATCATGCGGCGCAGCTGGCGGCGGGAGAGGCCGATGGCCCGCATCAGACCGATCTCCCGGGTGCGCTCGACCACGGACAGGGCGAGCGTGTTCACCACACCGAGGATCGCGACGATGATCGCCAGCGCCAGCAGGCCGTAGATCAGGTTCAGCATCTGCCCGATCTGGTCCTTCAGCGCCTGCTTGTAGTCGGTCTGGTCGCGGACGGTGTACTGCGGCCAGTCGTGCAGCGCGGCCTTCAGCGACTTGTACGCGGCCGCCTGCTGTCCGTCCTTCGCCGAGGCGAAGACCATCTGGTCCAGGGGCATCTTGGCCGCGGGCACGTACTTGGCGAGCGTGGCGGTGGAGATGTACTTCGCGCCGGAGTCGATGACGACGTCGCTGCTGGTGATGGCGCGGACCGTCAGTTCGGCGGTGGCGCCGTCCTTGAAGGCGACCTTGATCTTCGAGCCGAGGTGGATGCCGTGCGCCTTGGCGAACTTCTCGTGCACGGACATCGAGTCGGGCAGGTAGGCGTCCTTCAGGTCGCCGGCGACCGTCTTGGTGCGCAGGTCGGTGGCGTACGTCGGGTCGGCGGCCGTGATGTCCGTGTCCTTGAGCGTCTTGCCGTCGGGGGTGGTGTAGTCGGCCGAGGTGACCTTGTACTCGGTGACCCGGGCCAGCCCCGGCGTCGACTTCACGGCCCGGACCGCCTGTGCCACGACGGGCTGCCCTCGGTCGTTCTGGATGATGAAGTCCGTGCCGACGGTCTTGTCGAGCTGGTCGGTGGCGGAGGCGACCATGGAGGAGCCGACCACCGACAGGCAGGCGACCAGCGCGAGGCCGATCATCAGGGCGGCGCCGGTGGCGCCGGTGCGGCGCGGGTTGCGCAGGGCGTTGCGTTCGGCCATGCGCCCCACCGGGCCGAAGGCCCGCAGCAGGACCGCGCCGAGGACGCGCACCACACCGCCGGCGAGCAGCGGGCCGATCACCACGAACCCGAGCAGGCTCAGCACCACGCCGAGGCCGAGCCACATCGAGCCCTCGGTCGCCTTGGCCGCGGTGGAGGCGAGGTAGAGGCCGGTGCCGCCGGCGCCGGTGAGGACCAGACCGAGCACGGCCCGTACGACACCGGCCCTGGCGTCGGCGGGGGCGCCCGCGTCGCGCAGGGCGGCCATCGGGGAGACCTTGCCGGCCCGGCGGGCGGGCAGGTAGGCGGCCAGGACCGTGACGACGACGCCCAGGACCATGCCGATCACCGGGGTCGTCCAGGCCACCGTCAGGTCGTCGGTGGAGAGGTTCATGCCGGTCATGCCCATGAGCTTCATCAGGCCGACGGCGATGCCGACGCCCGCGCCGACACCCAGGACCGAGCCGGTCACGCCGAGCAGCAGCGCCTCGGCCAGCACCGAGCGGTTGACCTGCTTGCGGCTGGAGCCGATGGCCCGCATCAGACCGATCTCGCGGGTGCGCTGGGCGACCAGCATCGAGAAGGTGTTGATGATCAGGAAGATGCCGACCAGGAAGGCGATCCCGGCGAAGCCGAGCATCGCGTACTTCATGACGTCCAGGAAGCTGCCCACGTCCTTGCGGTTGGCGTCGGCGGTCTCCTTGGCGGTCTGCACCTTGTAGGCGGCGCCGATGCCGGCCGTGACGTTCTTCTTCAGCTGCTCGTCGCTGGTCCCCGCGGCCGCGGTGACGTTGACGTTGGTGTAGACGCCGGTCTGTCCGACGAGCGCCTGCTGGGCGGTCGCGGTGTCCAGGTAGAAGATCGCCGCGCCGGGGTTGGTGACGGTGAAGGCGGCGATGCCGGAGATCTTCGCGGTGTGCGTGCCGACCGCGCTGATCACGCCGATCTCGTCACCGAGCTTCAGGTCGTGCTTGTCGGCGGTGTCCTCGTCGACCATCACCTGGTCGGCGCCCTTCGGCGCCGCACCGGAGGTGATCTTCATGGTGCGGGCCTCGTTGGCGTTCCAGCCGCCGACGATGGTGGGCGCGCCGCTGGACGGCGACAGGTTGTCCTTGTCGGCGTCGACGACGGTCACGGCGCTGGAGAAGACGGACCCCTCCGCGGACTTCACGCCGGGCAGCCCGCGGACCTCGTCCAGCACGGAGGCCGGCATGACCGGCGGCTTGCCGTTGCCGGACGTGGTCTCACCGGTGTCCGAGGCGCTCTTCGCGCTCACCGTCACATCGGAGGAGGTGGCCGCGAACAGCTTGTCGAACGTCGTGTTCATCGTGTCGGTGAACACCAGCGTGCCGCACACGAACGCCACCGACAGCAGGACGGCGACGGCCGACAGGGCCATGCGTCCCTTGTGCGCGAAGAAGTTGCGCATCGAGGTCTTCAGGACGGTCATGACGTACGCCCCCGGGCGTCGAAGTCCTTCATGCGGTCGAGGACGGAGTCGGCGGTCGGCTTGAGCATCTCGTCGACGATCCGGCCGTCGGCGAGGTAGAGCACCCGGTCCGCGTACGAGGCGGCCACCGGGTCGTGCGTGACCATCACGATCGTCTGGCCGAGCTCGTCCACGGAGCGGCGCAGGAAGCCCAGGACCTCGGCGCCCGCGCGGGAGTCGAGGTTTCCGGTCGGCTCGTCACCGAAGATGATCTCGGGGCGGGCGGCGAGCGCGCGGGCCACGGCGACGCGCTGCTGCTGGCCGCCGGAGAGCTGGCTGGGCCGGTGCTTGAGCCGCTCGGCGAGCCCGACGGTCTCCACGACCTGGTCCAGCCACCCCTTGTCGGGCCTGCGCCCGGCGATGTCCATGGGGAGCGTGATGTTCTCCAGGGCGTTGAGCGTCGGCAGCAGGTTGAACGCCTGGAAGATGAACCCGATCCGGTCCCGGCGCAGCTGCGTGAGCTTCTTGTCCTTCAGGCCGGTGATCTCGGTCTCGTCCAGGAAGATCTGACCGCTCGTCACGGTGTCGAGCCCGGCGAGGCAGTGCATCAGGGTGGACTTGCCGGACCCCGAGGGGCCCATGATCGCGGTGAACTGGCCGCGGGCGATGTCCACGTCGACGTGGTCGAGCGCGACGACACGGGTCTCGCCGGCCCCGTAGGCCTTGACGACCTGCCGCGCTCGCGCGGCAACGGCCGTACGCCCTCCAGTGCCCCCGTGCCTGGTGATGGTCACAGCCGATGTCACGGTTTGTCTCCTATATCGGTCAGCAAGTAGAACGCGCCGGTCCCGGGCGGGGTCGGTGCGCGTGTGCGTCGGTACGCCGGTGCGGGAGCGGCGCGACTTCGCCGGCCCGTCCGTACGCCGCCCAGTCTGTCGGCGGGAGCGGGTGTGGCGCGCTGGTGCTCGGCACCCTCTTTCCGGGGGGTTAACCCCACCCTCCGACGGTGGCGGTGGGGCGCCCCGGCGACGTAGGACCAATGTAAGGAGGGCACCGGGTCCGTCACCTCCTCCGCCGGTACGAACCCTCCCCGGGCCCTTGTGCGGAGGTACCCCTAGGGGTCCTCGGCCCGCGGGTGGAGACGCTCTCGGGGTCGCCTCCACCCTTCGGCGGGATCCCCTCCACCCTGCCGTCGTGTCAGGGGCAGGTGGGAAGCTGTCGTACGAGACAGGTGCAGGGGGCACGGGGAGGGGATCCGGTGAGCGGTACGACACCTGCGACACGCGACGCCGTACAGCGCACCACCACCCGGCAGCGGGGCGCGGTGGTCGCCGCGCTGATGCTCTCCATGGCACTGCCGGCCCTCGACTCGACCGCGGTCTCCACCGCCGTCCCGCAGATCGTCGGCGACCTCGGCGGCTTCTCCTTCTTCTCCTGGCTGTTCTCCGGCTATCTGCTCGCGGTGACGGTCAGCCTCCCGGTCTACGGCAAGCTCTCCGACACCTTCGGCCGCAAACCCGTGCTGGTGGCGGGCGCGGCCGTCTTCCTGCTGGGCTCCCTGCTGTGCTCGCTCGCCTGGAACATGGGGGCGCTGATCGCGTTCCGCATCGTGCAGGGGCTGGGCGGCGGGGCCCTCCAGGGCACGGTGCAGACCCTCGCGGCCGACCTCTACCCGCTGGCCGAGCGCCCGAGGATCCAGTCGCGGCTGTCCACCGTGTGGGCGGTGTCGGCGATCGCGGGTCCGGCCCTGGGCGGGGTGCTGGCCGCGTACGCCGACTGGCGCTGGATCTTCCTGATCAACCTGCCGATCGGCGCCGTCGCGCTGTGGCTGATCGTCCGTCATCTGCACGAGCCGCGCCGCCCCGCGCGCACCCGCGTGCGGGTCGACTGGGCGGGCGCGCTGACGGTGTTCGCCTGCGGCGGCGTCCTGCTGACGGCGCTGGTGCAGGGCGGGGTGGCCTGGCCGTGGCTGTCCGCGCCGTCGATCGCCCTGTTCGCCGCGGGACTCGCGCTGGCCGCGCTGGTCGTGGTGGTCGAGCGCCGGGCCGCCGACCCCATCATCCCGGGCTGGGTCTGGCGCCGCCGCACGATCGCCGCGGTGAACCTCGCGCTGGGCGCGCTGGGCCTGCTGATGGTGGCACCGAGCGTGTTCCTGCCCACGTACGCGCAGTCGGTGCTGGGCCTGGCCCCGGTCGCCGCCGGATTCGTGCTGTCCGTATGGACGCTGAGCTGGCCGCTGTCGGCCGCGCTCAGCCAGCACGTCTACCGGCGGATCGGCTTCCGCGACACCGCGCTGCTGGGGATCGGCGCGGCCGCCGTGATCCTGCTCGCGTTCCCCTTCCTGCCGTACCCCGGCGCGGCCTGGCAGCCGACCCTGCTGATGCTGCTGCTCGGCGCCGCCCTGGGTCTGTTCCAACTGCCCCTCATCGTCGGCGTGCAGTCGACGGTCGGCTGGGCGGAACGCGGCACGACCACCGCCTCCGTCCTGTTCTGCCGCCAGACCGGGCAGACGATCGGCGCGTCGGTGTTCGGCGCGGTCGCCAACGGGGTGCTCGCGGCCCGCCTGGGCGGCGCGGGCGACCTGGACTCCGTCACCCGCGGCCTGGACGGGGGCACCGCCCCGGAGGCCACCCGGCGGGCCGTCGCGGACGCCGTGCACGCCGTCTACCTCGGCGCGTCCTGCGCCGCCGCGCTCGCCTTCCTGGTGCTGCTGTTCGTCGCGCCGCGCCGCTTCCCGGTCCTGCGCGAGCCCGCCGACTGACGCCACCGCGCCGCCCCCTGCCCCTTCCCCCTGCCTCCTGCCCCCTGTCACCGCCGGTAACACCGCGTACGACACCGCAGGTCGGCCAGGCAAGCGCGTACCTACCGCCCAGTTCGGCGAAAAGCCCGCACACCGGTCAACGGCCCGAGTAGCGTGCGTGACCCGCACCCCCACCTCCCTGCGGTCCGCCGCCACGGACCCGAGCCACGCAAGGAGCCCGGGATGAGCCACGACCCGTTCCCGCCGCCCCCGCACGCCCGCCCCCACGCCCGGCCGCCGTCCCCCACCTACCCCTGGCAGCCGGAACCGCCACCGGAGCCCGCACCCCGCCGCCGCCCGCACCGCGAGGCCCTCGGACGCCACAGCGACCTGCGGATCCTGCGCGGCGCCTACCGCCGCCAGCGCCGCGTGGCCACCCTCACCGCGCTCGGCTACTTCACCCTCTTCCTGCTGCTGTCCGCCCTGGCACCGTCCTTCATGACCCGCATGCCGGCCGAGGGCCTGCCCACCGGCCTGCTGCTCGCCCTGCTCCAACTCCCCGTCACCTGGCTGGCGGTCGCGCTCTACGAACACACCGCCCGCCGCCGCGTCGACCCCCTCGCCGACCGCATCCGCACCCTGGCCGAACTGGACGCCCGACGGGGAGCCGGCCGATGACCGGGTTCAGCGACAGCGCACAGACCATGTCCCTGATCGCCTTCACGACCGTGGCCACCCTCACCCTGCTGCTGTGCGTGATCACCGGCCCGGACCGCGACGACCTCGACGCGTTCTACACCGGCGGGTCCCTCTCCCCGATGCGCAACGGCCTCGCGATCGCCGGCGACTACATCTCCGCCGCGACCGTCCTGGGCACCGGCGGCGTGATCGCCCTGTGCGGCTACGACGGGATCGTCCTCGCCCTCAGCACCGCACTGTCCCTGATGCTGCTGATGTTCCTGCTGGCCGAACCCCTGCGCAACGCGGGCCGGTTCACCATGGGCGACGCCCTCGCCCGCCGGATGCCGGGACGCGCCGTACGGATCGCCGCCTGCGCGGTCACCCTCGCCGCGCTGCTCCCGCTGATGCTGGTGCAGCTCGCGGGAACCGGCCAGCTCCTCGCCTTCATGCTCGGCTTCTCCGGCGACTCGCTGAAGACGGCCTGCGTCCTGGGCATGGGCGCACTGATGATCAGCTACGCGGCCATCGGCGGCATGAAGGGCACCGCCCTGATCCAGATCCTGAAGATCGTGATGCTGCTCGGCTCGGGCGCCGTGGTCGCCGTGCTGATCCTGCGCCGCTTCGACTGGAACCCCGGCAGCCTCTTCGCCACTGCCGCGCAGCAGAGCGGGGTCGGCGTCGCCTTCCTGCGCTCCGGCCTCGAGTTCGCGGGCAGCCCGTACCCGCGCCTCGACATGATCACCTCCCAGCTGTCGGTGGTGCTCGGCGGCGCCTGCCTGCCGCACATCACCATGCGCATGTACACCGCCGCCGGCGCCCGGCAGGTGCGCCGCTCCCTGTCCTGGGCGGTGTCCGCGGTGGGCCTGTTCGTCCTCGTCATCACGGTCGTCGGCGTCGGCGCCACCGCGCTGATCGGCCGGGAGGCGATCGCCCGGGAGGACCCCCAGGGCAACACGGCCTACCTGCTGGGCTCGCGCGCCGCCTTCGGCCCCGACGTGTCGACGGCCGAGACCCTGCTGTTCACCACCGTCACCACGGCGCTCTTCCTCACCCTGCTCGCCTCCGTCGCCGGAATGATCCTCGCCTGCGCCGACTCCCTCGCCCACGACGTCTTCGCCGGCGGCGGGCGCAGGACGACACCGCGCCGCGAGATGCTGCTGGCCCGCCTGTCGGCCCTGGCCGTCGGGATCCCCGCGGTCCTGCTGGCCACCCAGGTCCAGCACCGCAGCCTCCAGCCGCTGGCCACCCTCTCCTTCTGCCTGGGCGCCTCCGCCCTCGCCCCCGCCCTCGTCTACAGCCTCTTCTGGCGCCGCTACACCCGGACCGGACTGCTGTGCACCCTCATCGGCGGCTCCCTCGCGGTCCTGCTGCTGATGCCGGGCACCAACCTGGTGTCGGGCTCGCCCGGGTCAGCCTTCCCCGAGGCCGACTTCAACTGGTTCCCGTTCACCACCACCGGCCTGGTCACCATCCCGCTGGGCTTCGCCCTCGGCTGGCTCGGCACCCTCGCCTCGGGCCGCCGGCAGGCCGAGGAACAACGCCGCCAGTACGAGGCGGTGGAGGCCTGGATCCTGGCGGGAGCGGCCCGCGGCGGCACGGGAGCGACGCCCGGGGAGCCGGGAGCGGCACCCGGGGGGAGGTGAGCCCGACCCGTCAGGGCGCCTGCTCCACCTGTTCCCGGCCCGTCAGCGCGCTGAGGCGGCTGCGCACACGGTCCATGTGGGCCCGTACGTCGTCCCACCGCTCCCCGTGCTCGCGCAGCACCTGCTCCGTGTCCCGGCTGATCCGCTCCGCCCTCGCCCGGGCCCCGGCCAGCAGTCCGGCCGCCTGCGCCCGCGCCTCCTCCTGCCGACGGGCCGCCGAGCGCTCGGCGTCGGCGAACGCCCGCCTCGCCTCGGCCAGGGCCGCCTCGGCGCGCCCGACCAGAGCGGCCTGGCGCGCGTCGAGCGCCTCCACGCGCGCGACCGCCGCGCTCTCCTCCCGCGCCGCCCGCTCGGCCTGCTCCTCCGTCTGTCCGGCGCGCATCGCGGCGGTGCGCGTACGCACCTCCCGCAGCGCCGACAGGACCTCGCCGCGGGACCGCTTCACCTCGCGACGGGTGGCGATCCGGATCCCGTCGGCCTCGGCACGAGCCGTGAGCAGCCGCCGGCCGGCGAACTCCTCGGCCCGCGCGCCCACCTCGTCCGCGTGTTCCCGCGCCGCCCGACACACCTCCAGGGCATCGGCCTCGGCCCGTGCGGCCTGCTCCGCCGCCTGCTCACGCGCGTGCTCCCGGACCGCCGCCGCCTCCTCCCGGGCGAGCCGCAGCAACGACTGCGCGCGCTCCCCGAGCGCCTCGTACGTCTGCGGAGCGAGCCGCGCGACCCTCTCGCGCAACCCGGCGGCCTGCGCCTCCATCTCCTTGGCGAGCACGGTGAGCCGGGCGGCGCGCTCCCAGGCGGCGTCACGGTCGCGGGCGAGCGCGGCGGCCTGCGCATCGACCTGTTCGGGACGGTAGCCGCGCCGCCGCACGGTCACGAACCCGTACGGCGACTGCGATGCGCTGCTCATCCTGGGAGCCCCTCTCCACCCTGCACACACGAAACGACGATTGCGCGCACATACTGATGGATCAGACATAAGCGTTCATAACGCGACACTCCGCAAGGGCGTCACGGCCGCGGACCCGACAGACGAAAAAGGGGGCGGCCCCGGTCCATCGACCGGGGCCGCCCCCTTCCACACCTCACCCGACCTCCGCCCCCGTCAGAGCAGCCCGTCCCACATCTGCTCCAGCAGCACCGACCACCAGCTCTCCGGCGAACCCAGCGCCGCCGGGTCCAGCGAGGCCAGCTGGGTCTGGAAGTCGACCGTCCAGCGGCCCGCCTGCTCCTGGTTCAGACCGAACCGCAGCCGCCACATCCGGCCGAGCAGCGCCAGACAGCGCGCGAACTCCGGCAGCCCCGTGTTGACGAACTGCGGCGGCACCGACCCGCCGCCCGGCCCCGCCTCCACCGGCACCGCGACGATGTTCGCCGTGCCGTACTGCACACAGATCGCCTTGCCGAAGTCGCTGCCCATCACCAGGTACGAGCCCGCGTCGGGCGCCGGCCGCACCCCGCGCTCCTGCGCCAGCTCCGCCAGGGTCGGCACCGGCCGCCCCGGCTGGGCCTGCGCCCAGAAGAACGGGCCCAGGTCCGCGGGCAGCCCCGCCACCACCAGCGTGTGCGCCACGACCGGCGGCACCCCCTGACGGGACACCGCGGCCTGCTCGAACCGGAACACGCCCGGCCCGAACGCCGCCGCCAGCTCCTGCGCGATGCCCTCCGGCGGGATCGGCGGCACGGGCTGCACCGGCGGCAGCGGCGCACGCACCGGCGCCGGACGCGCCGGGCCGTCCGCGACCTGGTGCAACTCGCCCTGGTGCGCCAGCAACTGCTGCATGCCCTGCTGCCGGCTCGCGTGATCCGTGCCGTACGGCGCGATGCTCGCGATCCGCGCCTGCGGCCACTGCTCGCGGATCATCCGCGCGCAGTACGCGCCCGGCAGCTCGCACGACTCCAGCTCGGTGTGCAGCTCCAGCACCTGCCCCGGCGGCACGTTCATGCCGCGCAGCTCGTGGAAGATCTGCCACTCCGGGTGCGGGGTGCCCGGCGCCGAACGCCGGATCAACTGCTGCTCGGAACCGTCGTGCGCGCGGTAGCGCAACACGGCCTGATAGCCGGGACCGACCGTCGGCTGGGCGCCGGGCGGCGGCATCGGCGGACCGGACGGCACCGCACCGTGCGGCACGGCGCCGGGCGGGACCGGGCCGGGCGGCATCGGCCGGGGAGCCCCCGCGGGCACGCCGGGCGCGCCCGGGACACCGGGAGCGGGCGGGGGCGGGAACCCGGCCGGGGCACCCACCGGGGGCGCCGCCAGCACGGTCTCCGCATGGTGCACCGCACCCTGCGGCCCCCCGACGGAGGCCGGCCCGCCGGGAGCGCCCGGCGGATTCGGGGCGAACGGCGCACCGGGCACACCCGGAGGCTGCGGCGCGCCCGGAGCACCCGCGCCCGCCCGGCCCGGATCGGCCAGCACCGTCGCGGCGTGATGAGCACCGCCGACACCGCCCGGAGGCGTACCGCCGGGCACGTTCGGCGCGCCGGGCGGATTCGGGGCGGCCGGCATCCCCGGGGGCGCCGGAGGCTGCGGCGCCCCCGGCCCCTGGGGCCCGTCGGGCCCGAGCGCCGACACCAGCTGCGTGGGCACGTAACCGCCCGTCCCGGCCCCCGGCACACCGGGAGCGGGGGGCGCGGGGGGCGGCGTACCGCCCGGCCGTGCGCCCGGGGCACCCGGGACGCCCGGCGGGTGCGGCGGCTCACCCGCGCCCCGCACCCGACGCGGCGGCGCCGCCTTGCTGGTCGCGGCGTCGGCGATGTCCCCGGTGTTCGGCGCGAGCGGCCGCTGCGGCACACCCGGACCGGACGGCGCGGGCGGTGTGCCCTGCGGCGCACCGGCCGGAGCGCCCTGGGCGCCGGGCGTCTGCGGATAGCCGTACACCGCGGAGCCGGGCGCCGGAGGCGGCGTGGCTCCCGGCACCGGACCCGGACCCGGCACACCGGGCGCGGGCGTACCCGGCGCGGACGCACCCGGAGCCGGCGGCGGGCCCTGCGGGTACCCGTACGACACGGCACCGGGCGGCGGCGTACCACCGGGCCCGGGCGCCGACCCGGCCGGAGCACCCGCACCCTGCGGATAGCCGTACGACGCGGGCGCACCCGGCGCACCGGGCGGGGACGCGGCGTCGAACGCCGGCGTCACCGCCGTCGGCGGCAGCCGGCTGCCGCCCGAGATCAGCTCCGTCCTGGCATCCTGCATCCGGTCGTCGCCGTCACCCACCGGCGGCGCGAACACCGTCGCGGGCAGCGGGACGGAACGGTCCTCCTCGAAGTCCGCATTGGTGTCCGTACCCGCCCAGGGCGTCGCCCCCGCGGACCCGCCGGGCGCCCCGGAGGCCGCCCCCACGCCCTCCTCACCGCCCGCCACCGGCCACGACACCCCGGCACCCGACCCGGCACCCGGCACCTCACGCGCACCCGCCGGCGCACCCTGCGCACCCGCCTGGGTCTGCGGCAGCGAACCCCCGCCCGCGGCACCCCCACCGGCCCCCGAGGTGCCGGACGCGGCCCGCGCACCCTCGCCCCGCCGGTCCGGAATACCCAGCTTGTCCGCCGCCTCCTGCAACCACTCCGGCGGACTCAACAAGAACGACGTCTGATTCAGATCCACCCGCGCCGCGGGAGCCGGAGCCGCGTCCGCCACCCCCTCCTCGGCACGCCCGTACTCCTCCTCGTACCGACGGATCACCTCACCCACCGGCAACCCCGGCCACAGCGTCGCGTCCCCGCTGTCCCGCGCGATCACCAGCCGCTGCGCGCCCCCGTCCGAACGCGGCCCGTCCGCCCGGTCCTCGGCCCACACCACGAAGCCCAGCCCGAACTCCCGCACCCGCACCTCACGATGCTGATACGCCGGCACGTCCCCGTTGACCCACTCCTCGGCGCGCTCCTGCGCCTGCGCGAACGTCACCATCGCCGAGATCACTCCCCCACCGAAGACACGGAAGCCGCCGAGGACACCGGCACCGCACGCGCGAAACCACCGTCCACCATCAGATTCGCCACCGTCTCCAACTCCGGCGGACTGCCCGCCAGCCGTGACAGGAACACATCGAAGTCGTCACCGCACGGCAGCAGCAACCGCTCCACCCGCTCCGCCGGCGACCACCCCGGATCCACGTCGCGCACGTCGTCGTACGCGCAGAACCACACCGAACCGATCCGGTCGCCCTTCACCTTCACGGCCAGCAACCCGCCCTGGACGAAACCGACCCCGAGGTAGTCCTTCGTCAGATGGTCACGCAGACACTTGTTCACATACACCAGGTCGTTGACCGCCGCCTCGTCCCGCACCGTGAAGAACGGCTGGTCGATCAACAGCCCCAACTCCGCGTCCAACGCGGTACCCACCGGCGCACAACCACCCGCCGCCTTCAGGAACGACCGGTACGCACCCGGCAACCGGTACCCCAGGTCCTCCTCGACCCCCTGCACCTGCTGCTCCGACACCGCCACACCCGACTTCGACAGACCGAAGTGGGCGGGCCGCGTCTCCTGCAACGGCCGCGTCCCCCGCTTGCCGTGGTCCACCGCCGCCGTCGCCACCCCACCGTGATGCCGCAACAACGCCTTCACCTCGACCGGCACCAGCTCCAGCCGCCGCGAACCCACCACGTGATGCCACGTCCAGCCGTGCGGAGTCGCCACATCGGCCACCGTGTCCCACAACTCGTGCCCCGCCGCCGCCGACGCCGCGTTCGCCGACACATAGTCCGTCAACCGCAACTCGTCGACACCGAAACCCTCCGGCGGCTCCGCGATCTCGGCCACCGCGCGCGCGTACGGCGAGAAGTCGGGATAACCGTTCTCGTCGACCCGCACCCCCCTCGGGTGCCGAGCCGCCCGGACCGGATCCGGAAAGTGCACGACCTGCCCGGCATAGGCCGCGTTCGGCGGCGCGGCTTGCCCGAGCCGACCTGTCGTCATGACGGTTGCCCCCTGCGGCACTCTGTACGGGCCCGGCCCCCGGCACCTTTCCGGTCCCGGAACACCACGACCCGTAGCGGACTGTCTCCTGCTTCTCCCACGCGCGTCGACCGCACGCGGCACGGTGGCGACAGCCTATGCGGTACGCCGACACCGGTCACCGGGCCTCCACTTCCGTGACCGGACGTCACCCCGCCGTGACGACTCACCAGGAACCGAGCGTGTCGCACCGCCCCAGTTACCGCAGCAGCCACGCGATTTGGCACCCTGGGTCCACCGGGGGGATGCTCGGGAGGGGATGACGATCATGAATGCCACACAGACAGGGCCGCACGCCGGACCCGACACCGCCATGTCCGGGGACCCCAGGGTCGACTGGAGCGCCAGCGAGACACCGCACGCCCCCACCCTCCACCACCGCCGCGACGGCATACTCCCCACCATCGCCGCCGCCCTCTCCGTCCGCGGCGCCACCCTCACCGGCACCGCCGCCCGCGGCGACCAGCCCCCCGCCCTGCACCCCCTGGTCCAGGACTTCCTCGACAGCCTCGGCAGCGCCCAACGCGACCGCTCCACCGGACGCTGCGCCGAAGCACTCCTCATCTCCCGCCACATCGCCGCCGCCGACGCCGCCCGCACCAAACGCGCCGCCCGCAAGCCGATGACCAACGGCGAAGCCCGCCGACTCCTCAGACAGGCCAAACTCACCACCCGACGCATCCGCGAGGACGGCGACCCCCTCCACGGCAGCTTCGCACCGCCCTGCCGCGCCTGCACCGCCCTCAGCGCCCACTTCGGCGTACGCATCGTCGACCCCGTGGCCACCGACGGCTGACCCCCACCACCACACCTCACCCACGACGCCGACGAACGCAGGCCACATGCACGCCGACCGCAGCAGTACCACCCGCTTCTCCGTGACAGTCGACGCCGCCCTGCGCACCGCCGGCTGGCAACCCGGACGCTGGGACATCAAACAGGCCGAGATATGGGCCGACACCCTGCGCGAACACACCTCACCCGCAGGACACCGCCACACCGTCTTCCCCGCCGCCGTCGAGGCCTGGGCCGAATTCGGCGGCCTGCGCATCGCACCCCCCGGCAACGGCCGCCAGGTCGCCCCCGCCAAACTCCACCTCGACCCCCTGCACGGCCTGCACATGGCCCGCACCCTCGGCGACCTCGGCCGCGCCCTCGGCACCGAGGTCTGCCCCCTCGGCACCGAGACCGACACCAAGGCCGTCCTCACCATCGACACCGAAGGCCGCGTCTACACCCTCGACCACACCGGCGACTGGTACCTCGGCCCCGACATCGACCACGCCCTCGCCCTCCTCGTCACCGGCATCGAACCGGCACGACTCACCGCGGGCTGAACCACTCCACCGACTACGCCGACGGCACGGCGGGACCGGACGCCGAAGACGCCGACGGCACGGACGCACCCGAAGCACCCGAAGCACCCGAAGCACCCGACACAGTCGCCGACACCGACGGAATCACCGCCGACACCCGGAAACCCCCCGCATCCGTCGGCCCCGACACGAACACACCCCCGAGCGCCACCACCCGCTCCTTCATCCCCACCAGCCCGTTGCCCCCCGACGGCAACCCCGCCGCCGACCCCGACGAACCCTCCGGCGGCGCCCCGTTCTCCACCTGCATCGCGATCTCCGACACCCGGTGCGCCAATCGCACATACGTCTTCGCACCCGCCGCGTGCTTGTGGACGTTCGTCAACGCCTCCTGCACCACCCGGTACGCCGTCTGCTCCACCTCCGGCGCGTACGACCGCGACTCCCCCTCCACCGACAGATCCACGACCATCCCCGCGGCCGCCGACTGCCCCACCAACTCCTCCAACTCCTCCAGACACGGACCCTCGACCTCGTCCGCCGCCCGCGAAGCCGCCGCAGCCGCAGCCGCCCCCACCGCCGCCAACGGCACCGACACCCCCTCCCGCCGCGCCGCACCGTCCCCACTGCGCAGCACCCCGAGCATCTCCCGCAACTCGGTCAACGCCTGCCGCCCCATGTCCCCGACCAGAGCAGCGTTGCGAACCGCCTTCTCCGGATCCTTCCGCGCCACCGCCTGCAACGCCGCCGCGTGCACCACCATCAGACTCACCCGGTGCGCGACCACGTCGTGCATCTCCCGCGCGATCCGCGTCCGCTCCTCGTTACGCGCCCACTGCGCCCGCTCCTCGGCCCGCTCCGCCAACAACTGAAGCTCCCGCTCCAGACTGTCCGCCCGCTCCCGCAGGCTCTCCATCAGCCGCCGCCGCGCCCCCACGTACAGACCCAGCAGCACAGGCGGCGCCGTCAACCCCAGCGCCGTCGTGATCGAAGCGAACGGAATGAACCAGTCGCCCAGCGCGAAATCCCCCCGCGCCATGTCCTGCCGCACCCGCACCAGCATCACGATCAGCATCCCCACCAGGGACATCCCCGCCAGCGACGCGATGATCCGCCGCGGCAGCTCCGACGCGGCCAGCGTGTAGAGGCCCGCGATGCCCATCAGATAGCCCATCTGGGCCGGAGTGATCGCGATCGACACCAGCACGACCGCGATCGGCCACTTGCGCCGGATCAGCAGCGCCGAACCGGCCAGCAGCCCGAAACCCACCCCCGCGGCCGTCGGGATCCCCGCGTCCCGGCCGAACCGCACACCCTCCAACGCGCACTCCGCCGCGGACGCCGCCGCCAGCGCCACGTCCAACCCGGCACTACGCCACCGCGCCCACCACCACGGCCCCGTACGGGCCGCGGAGTGGTCTTCCCCCGTCGTGGTCATGCCTCCAGCCTACGGGCGGCGGGCCGGGCTTTTCCGGCTAGTTTTCACGACCCGCCTCCACCACACCGCGTAGTCGAATAGCTACAAAACTCTCCGCTATCACCCGAACTGCTTAACTACCGATCACCTGACCCCGGAATCACCCAGTCCGCCCAGACGCTATGCCCATGGCACATTCACCTGGCAAGTACGCGGACTTCGAGAAGCTACGGGACCAGGCCGTGACGCTACGGCGGGCAGGACTCAGCCGCCGCCAGATCCGCGACCGGCTGCACGTGCACAACAACGACATCCTCAACCGCCTCCTCGAAGGCGAGCCGCCCCCCGAATGGACCAGGCGCCCGAACGCCAAGGACGACCTCAGGGCCAGGGCGCGGGAGCTGCGGCTCCAGGGCTGGAGCTACGACCGGATCCAGGTGGAGCTGGGCTGCTCGAAGAGCTCGATCTCCCTGTGGGTACGAGACCTGCCGAAGCCGGAGCGCCGCGACCCGTCGGAACAGGCGAGGCTGGCCAATCGACTGAGGTGGGAGCACGAGCTGGCCGTACGTGACGAGAAGCGGCAGCGGACGAAGAGGGCTGCCGCGAGCGAGGTCGGCCCGCTGAGCAGCCGCGACCTGTTCATGACCGGCGTCGCCCTCTACTGGGCCGAGGGGGGCAAGGACAAGCCCTACGCCAGGCGCGAGAATGTGCAGTTCGTCAACAGCGACCCGGGCGTGATCCGGATCTTCCTGGCTTGGCTGGACCTGCTTGGCGTGGAACGCGAGCGCCTGCGCTACCGGGTGATGATCCACCTGACCGCTGACGTCAAGGGCTCAGAGCAGTTCTGGGCAGATCTCGTAGGTGTCGACGTCTCCCGTCTCCAGCGGACGACCATCAAGAAGCACAACCCCAAAACCGTCCGCAAGAACGTGGGCGAGAACTACCGGGGCTGCTTCGTGATCAGCGTCCTCCAAGGAGCCGAGTTGTACCGCCGCATCGAAGGATGGTGGTCCGGGATGGTGGATTCCGTCGGACGGGATCATGCCCTCCCCTCCTCCGGTAAGGTTTGAAGCAGCAATCCGCCGTGGGGTAGCGGCATCCCGCAGGCCTTTGGAGCCTTGAGACGCTGGTTCGAATCCAGCCGGCGGAGCTGCTGACCGGGCCCTGACAGCACTGTCAGGGCCCATTCTCATGTCCCCCAAGAAACGCCCCGGTATCCTGCGGTTGTCCCCCCACCTTCTCCACAGCCGAAGGACAACCCCGTGAGCGCCATCCGCCCGGCCGCCGTCGTCGTACTCGCAGCGGGTGAGGGCACCCGTATGAAATCGGCCACACCCAAGGTCCTGCACGACATCTGCGGTCGCAGCCTGGTGGGCCATGTGCTGGCCGCCGCCCGCGAGTTGGACCCCGAGAACCTCGTCGTCGTGGTCGGCCACGCCCGCGAGAAGGTCACCGCGCACCTCACCGAGATCGACCCCCAGGTCCGTACGGCCGTCCAGGAGCGGCAGAACGGCACCGGGCACGCCGTCCGGATGGCGCTGGAGGAGCTGGGCGGCCCGGTGGACGGGACGGTCGTGGTGGTGTGCGGCGACACTCCGCTGCTGACCGGGGAAACCCTGGGGCGGCTGGCCGCGACGCACTCCGCGGACGGCAACGCGGTGACCGTGCTGACGGCCGAGGTGCCGGACGCGACGGGGTACGGCCGGATCGTGCGGGACGGCGCTTCGGGTGCCGTGACCGCGATCGTGGAGCACAAGGACGCCAGCGACTCGCAGCGGGCGATCCGCGAGATCAACTCGGGTGTGTTCGCGTTCGACGGCCGGCTGCTCGCGGACGCGCTGGGCAAGGTGCGTACGGACAACAGCCAGGGCGAGGAGTACCTGACGGACGTCCTGGGCATCCTGCGCGAGGCGGGTCACCGGGTCGGTGCGTCGGTGGCGGTGGACCACCGGGAGATCGCGGGGATCAACAACCGGGTGCAGCTCTCCGAGGCGCGGCGGATCCTGAACGACCGGCTGCTGACCGCGGCGATGCTGGCCGGGGTCACGGTGGTCGACCCGGCGACGACGTGGGTGGACGTGACGGTGACGTTCGAGCAGGACGCGGTCGTGCATCCGGGTACGCAGCTGCACGGTGCGACGCACATCGGCGAGGGTGCGGAGGTCGGTCCCAACTGCCGGTTGAAGGACACCACGGTGGGTGCGGGGGCCCGGGTGGACAACACGGTGTCCGACGGGGCGGTGGTGGGTCCGCAGGCGAGCGTGGGGCCGTACGCGTACCTGCGTCCCGGTACGCGGCTGGGGCTGAAGTCGAAGGTCGGTACGTACGTGGAGACGAAGAACGCGTCGATCGGCGAGGGGACGAAGGTGCCGCACCTGTCCTATGTCGGGGACGCGACGATCGGTGAGTATTCCAACATCGGTGCGGCGAGCGTGTTCGTGAACTACGACGGTCAGGACAAGCACCACACGACGGTGGGCGCGCACTGCCGTACGGGTTCGGACAACATGTTTGTGGCGCCTGTCACCGTCGGGGACGGTTCCTACACGGCTGCCGGGTCCGTGATCACGAAGGATGTGCCGCCCGGTTCGCTGGCCGTGGCCCGTGGTCAGCAGCGGAATATCGAGGGTTGGGTGGCCCGTAAGCGTCCGGGGAGCGCGGCGGCGAAGGCGGCCGAGGCGGCGTCCCGGGAGCCGGGCGGCGAGGGCTGACCGGAAACGGGCGCGCTCCGGACGGCGTACCGTGATAAGTGCACACCCGCACCCCACCAGCTGAGACGGCCGTTCGCAGTCAGCTGCGCAGGCCTCTCGACACCCAGCTGAGACACCTCTGAGGAGACAGTGCTGTGACCGGGATCAAGACGACCGGCGAGAAGAAGATGATGTTCTTCTCCGGCCGCGCCCACCCCGAGCTTGCCGAGGAGGTCGCCCAGCAGTTGGGTGTCGGGGTCGTCCCGACGAAGGCCTTCGACTTCGCGAACGGCGAGATCTATGTGCGTTATCAGGAGTCGGCGCGTGGCGCGGACTGCTTCCTGATCCAGAGCCACACGGCTCCGATCAATAAGTGGATCATGGAGCAGCTGATCATGATCGACGCGCTGAAGCGTGCGTCGGCCCGCTCCATCACGGTGATCGTGCCGTTCTACGGTTACGCGCGGCAGGACAAGAAGCACCGTGGTCGTGAACCGATCTCGGCGCGTCTGATCGCGGACCTGATGAAGACGGCGGGTGCGGACCGCATCCTCACCGTCGATCTGCACACGGACCAGATCCAGGGCTTCTTCGACGGTCCGGTGGACCACCTGTTCGCGCTGCCGTTGCTGGCGGACTACGTGGGCGACAAGGTGGACCGTGACAAGCTCACGGTGGTCTCTCCGGACGCGGGCCGGGTGCGGGTGGCGGACCGTTGGTGCGACCGTCTGGGTGCGCCGCTGGCGATCGTGCACAAGCGGCGTGACAAGGACGTGGCGAACCAGGTGACCGTCCACGAGGTCGTGGGTGAGGTCAAGGGCCGGGTGTGCGTCCTGGTCGACGACATGATCGACACGGGTGGCACGATCTGTGCCGCGGCGGACGCGCTGTTCGCGCACGGTGCGGAGGACGTCATCGTGACGGCGACGCACGGTGTGCTGTCGGGTCCGGCGGCGGACCGGCTGAAGAACTCGAAGGTGAGCGAGTTCGTGTTCACGAACACGCTGCCGACGCCGGGTGAGCTGGAGCTGGACAAGATCACGGTGCTGTCGATCGCGCCGACGATCGCGAGTGCGGTGCGTGAGGTGTTCGAGGACGGTTCGGTGACGAGCCTCTTCGACGAGCAGTAGGGATCCGGGCGCCGTAGCGATCCGGCGCCGGAAGATCCTTTTGGGTGCGGCCTCCCTCTCTGAGTAGACTGTCGAAGTTGCTCGGCGAGGGAGGCCGTTCTCCGTTTTCACGGGGGATGCGGCTGTCCGTTATCGACGCGCTCTTCGTAGCAGGCCGTTCGTGGCCGGGTGACCACGTCCGTGCTTTCTGACACTACGAGGAGTGATCATGTCCGAGGTCAAGATCTCCGCCGAGACCCGTTCCGAGTTCGGCAAGGGTGCCGCCCGTCGTATCCGCCGCGACCACAAGGTTCCCGGTGTGCTGTACGGCCACGGTTCGGACCCGGTCCACCTGACGCTGCCGGGTCACGACCTGCTGCTGGCGCTGCGTACGCCGAACGTCCTGATCTCCCTGGACATCGACGGCAAGACCAACGAGCTGGCGATCCCGAAGGCCGTCCAGCGTGACGCGGTCCGTGGTCACCTGGAGCACGTCGACCTCCAGCTCGTGAAGCGCGGCGAGAAGGTCACCGTCGAGGTCCCGGTGCACGCCGAGGGCGAGCTCGCCGCCGGTGGCAACCTGCTGGAGCACGTGCTGAACGCGCTTCCGGTCGAGGCCGAGGCCACGCACATCCCGGAGGCCGTCTCGGTGTCGGTCGAGGGTCTGGAGGCCGGTGCCTCGGTGCTCGCCAAGGACATCGCCCTGCCGTCCGGTGTGACGCTGGCCGTGGACGCGGACGCCGTCGTGCTGCAGGTGCTGGCCGCGCAGGCGGAGGAGGCGCCCGAGGGTGCCGAGGGTGAGGGCGAAGAGGCCGCCGAGGCCTGATTCTCGCCGTCTTAGTTGTCTCGTCAGCCGCTGTTCTCTTCGGGGTTCTGATTCTTCAGGGTTCCGAACGGGGGCAGCGGCTGGCGCGTATCCGAGGAGACATGCACGTGACGACCGACGCCAATGCCCCCTGGCTGATCGTGGGGCTGGGCAATCCCGGGCCGGAGTACGCGATGAACCGGCACAACGTGGGGTTCATGGTGGCCGATCTGCTGGCCGGGCGGATCGGGGGCAAGTTCAAGCGGGCGGGCAAGGCGCAGGCGCAGGTCGTCGAGGGGCGGATCGGTCCGCCGGGGCCGGCGAACCGTCGGGTGATCCTGGCGAAGCCGATGTCGTTCATGAACCTGTCGGGTGGTCCGGTGACCGCGCTGCGGGACTTCTACAAGGTGCCGACGGCGAACATCGTGACGGTCCACGACGAGCTCGACATCGACTACGGGGTGCTGCGGCTGAAGCTGGGTGGCGGCGACAACGGGCACAACGGGCTGAAGTCGATGACGAAGGCGATGGGCGCGGACTATCACCGGGTGCGGTTCGGGATCGGGCGGCCGCCGGGACGGATGCAGGTCGCGGACTTCGTGCTGAAGGACTTCGCGTCGGCGGAGCGCAAGGAGCTGGACTACTTCGTGGACCGGGCGGCGGACGCGGTGGAGTGTCTGGTGATCGAGGGGCTGGAGCGGGCGCAGGGGACGTACAACTCCTGAGTCGTGGGCCGCGGGCCGGCGACCGGCGACCGGCCGACATTGACTTTCCGCCAGGTGATGGCCAAGGATCACCGCCATGCCTGCCACAGCCCGTACCGCGACCGGTCGTCAGGGTGCCCGCGCCGCGCTGCGGTTCGGGCAGTTCGCGGCGATGGGGACGGTCGCCGTGCTGATCCTGATCGCGGGGGTGTGGGCGTCCTGGGGGACGGCCCAGCACGTGATGCTGACGAAGGGCCGGGAGAGCGGCACGGTCCTGGTGACCGGCTGCGGCGGGGACACCTGCACGGGGCCGTACACGCCGCTGTCGGCCGGTTCGCGGGCCCGGGCGTCGGTCGTGATCGCGAAGTCGGTCGCGGTGCGCAAGGGGCGGACGTACACGGTCGTGGTGAAGCCGGGCGGTGACGAGGTGGTCCGCTCGGGTCCGGCCGGGGTGCTGTACGCGTGGGTCCCGCTGGGCGGGGCGCTGCTGCTCGCCTCGGTGGTGGTCGCGGGCGGGCTGCGGCGGACGCGGGTGGCGTGGGCGCTGGCGGGCGCGGGGGCGCTGCTGCTGACGTCGGCGTTCGTCGCGGTGCAGTAGTTCGTGCGGAGGTACGAGTGCCCCCGGCCCGTGTGGGCTCGGGGGCACTCGTGTGCGTGGTGCGGGGCGGGTCAGCCGGTGTTGCGCAGGCCGGCCGCCACGCCGTTGACGGTCAGCAGCAGGGCCCGGGACAGCAGCGGGTCGGGCTCCTCGCCGGCCGCGGCGGCGTCGCGCTGCCGCTTGAGCAGGGTGACCTGGAGGTAGGAGATCGGGTCCAGGTAGGCGTCGCGGATGGTGAAGGTCTGCTTCAGGACGGGGGTCGCGTCGAGCAGTTCCCGTTCGCCCGTGATGCGCAGGACCTCGCGGACGGTGAGTTCGTGCTCGGCCTTGATGGTGTCGAAGACGTGCTTGAGCTCGTCCGGGACGAGGGTGTCGACGTAGTGCCGGGCGATGCGCAGGTCGGTCTTGGCGAGGGTCATCTCGACGTTGGAGACGAAGTTGCGGAAGAAGTGCCACTGGTCGTGCATCTCGTCGAGCACGGTGTCGAGGCCTGCCTCGCGCAGGGCCTTGAGGCCGGAGCCCACGCCGAACCAGCCGGGGACGATCTGCCGGGACTGGGTCCAGCCGAAGACCCACGGGATGGCGCGCAGTCCGTCGAGCGAGACGCCCGAGCCGGGGCGGCGGGAGGGCCGCGAGCCCAGGTGCAGGTCGGCGAGCTGGTCGACCGGCGTGGAGGCGAGGAAGTACGTCGGCAGGTCGGGGTCCTCGACGAGCCGGCGGTAGGCGGCGTGGGCGGCGTCGGAGACGACGTCCATCGCGGCGTCCCAGCGGGCGAGGGCCTCGTCGGACTGGCGGGGCGCGGTGTGCAGGGCGGACGCCTGGAGCGTGGCGGCGACCGTCAGTTCCAGGTTCTCCCGGGCCAGGGAGGGGATCAGGTACTTGTCGGAGATGACCTCGCCCTGCTCGGTCACCTTGATCTCGCCCTCCAGGGTGCCCCAGGGCTGGGCGAGGATCGCGTCGTGCGAGGGGCCGCCGCCGCGGCCGACGGTGCCGCCGCGGCCGTGGAAGAGGCGCAGCCGTACGCCGTAGCGGTGGGCGACGTCGCGCAGTCGGCGCTGGGCGCGGTGGATCTCCCACTGGCTGGTGGTGATGCCGCCGAACTTGGAGGAGTCGGAGTAGCCGAGCATGACCTCCTGGACGTCTCCGCGCAGCGCGACCAGGCGCCGGTAGGAGGGGTCGGAGAGCATGTCCTCGAGGATGGTGTCGGCGGCCTTGAGCTCGTCGGTGGTCTCCAGCAGCGGGACGATGCCGATGTGGGCCCAGCCGCCGTGCAGGTCGATCAGGCCGGCCTCGCGGGCCAGGACGGCGGCGGCGAAGACGTCGTCGGCGCCCTGGCACATGGAGATGATGTACGACTCGATGACCTCGGGGCCGAAGACCTCCAGGGCGCGCTTGACGGTCTGGAAGACGCCGAGGGTCTTGGCGCCGGCGGCGTCCACGGGCGCGGGGGTGGGGCCGAGGGGGCGCCGGGAGCGCAGTTCCTTGGCGAGCAGTCTGGTGCGGTACTCGCGGGGCATGTCGGTGTAGCGCCAGGACTCCTCGCCGAGCCGGTCGAAGAGCTGGCCGAGGGCGTGGTGGTGGGCGTCTGCGTGTTCGCGGACGTCCATGGTGGCGAGCTGGAGACCGAAGGCGGCCAGGGTCCTGATGGTGCGGTCCATGCGGCCGTCGGCGAAGAGGCCGCCGCGGTGTTCCCTGAGGGAGGTCTGGATCAGCGTCAGGTCGTGCAGCAGCTGGGAGGTGCCGAGGTAGTCGTGGCCGGGGTCGTGGGGGGTGCCGGTGGCCAGGCGCTGCTTGGTGTTCTCCAGCTTCTGCCGGATGCAGGTGGCCTTGAGCCGGTAGGGCTCCTCGGCGTTGAGGCGCTTGTAGCGGGGGCTGATCTCGGGCAGCCGGTCGAGGTCGGTGCGCAGGGAGTCGAGGAGTTCCTCGGTGGCGCCGGTGTAGCGGATGGAGTTCGACAGGAAGCCGCGCAGCTCGTCGATCATCTCCAGGGCGTCGTTGATGCCGTGTTCGTGCTGGAGGATCAGGACGTCCCAGGTGACCTGGGGGGTGACGTTGGGGTTGCCGTCGCGGTCGCCGCCGATCCAGGTGCCGAAGGTGAGGGGGCGGGTGTCGTCGGGGAGCTTGACGCCGACGCGCTCCAGTTCCGCGGTGAGGTCCTCCAGGACGTCGCCGACGGCGCCTGCGTGGAGTTCGTCGAGGTAGTAGATGGCGTTGCGGGCCTCGTCGGCGGGTTCGGGGCGTACGACGCGCAGTTCGTCGGTCTGCCAGACGAGGTCGATGTTCTCGGCCAGACGGGTGTCGTAGCGGCGGCGGTCGGCCTCGATGACGGGGCTCTCCAGGAGCGCGGCGATGCGCCGGAGCTTGTTGAGCACCGACCGGCGTGCGGCTTCGGTGGGGTGTGCCGTGAACACCGGGCGAACGTTGAGGTGCTTGACGGTCTCGCGCAGGTGGTCGGGGTCGGCGTCCTTGAGCCGGTCGGCCGTGCGGGCGAGGAGGCCGCCCTCGGCGGCGCGGCGGGCGCGCAGTTCGCGGCCGCGGTGCACCTGTTCGGTGACGTTGGCGAGGTGGAAGTAGGTGGAGAAGGCGCGGACCAGCTTGGCCGCGGTGTCCAGTTCGATGCCACGCAGCAGTTCGGCGGCGGCCTCGCCGTCCTCGCGGGTGAGACGGCGGACCTTCTCGACCAGTTCGAGGAGCTCGGGGCCTTCCTGCCGGACGAGGGTCTCGCCGAGGAGGTCACCGAGGCGGCGGATGTCGGCGCGCAGTTCACTGCCGGTCGTCGTGGTCTGGTCGTCGGCACTGCTCACAGGTGCGGCTCCTTGCAGTGTTGAAGCTCGTCTGGGAGGGGAACCCGGAAGCACGCCTCTCGCGCGGCGGCTGCCGCATACGGGTCGGGCATCCGGGAATGAATCAGAGCGGACCGCGCTGTCCGACCGACTCCAAGGATAGGTGTCCATGCGGACGCGCAGGCTGTCGGGCTCTTGCCGTCGGGCGGCGCGCTGCCATACTTACGACGCCGTAGGTTACGGAACCGTAGGAAGGGCCACTCGGTTATCGCGACCCGCACGCCGCCCCCCTCTCCTCCTTCGATCCCACAGGGGACGCCCATGACCACCCATCCCGACGTGATCAAAGACGCCCCGGAGGTGCCCGGCGACACGCCGATGCCCTCGGCCACGCTGGGCGGTGAGCAGAAGGGTTCGATCGAGCGGATCACCCTGCTGGTGTTCATCGCCGTGCCGTTCCTCGCGCTGATCGCCGCGGTCCCGCTGGCGTGGGGCCGTGGGGTGAGCTGGCTGGACCTCGGTCTGCTGGTGTTCTTCTACTACCTCGGCTGCCACGGCATCACCATCGGTTTCCACCGTCACTTCACGCACGGTTCGTTCAAGGCGAAGCGGCCGCTGAAGATCGCGCTGGCGATCGCGGGGTCGATGGCGGTGGAGGGTCCGCTGGTCCGCTGGGTCGCGGACCACCGCAAGCACCACAGGTTCTCGGACGCCGAGGGCGACCCGCACTCGCCGTGGCGGTACGGGGAGACGGTTCCGGCGCTGATGAAGGGCCTGTGGTGGGCGCACATCGGCTGGATGTTCGACGAGGAGCGGACCCCGCAGGAGAAGTACGCGCCGGATCTGATCCAGGACCGGACGCTGCGGGCGATCTCGCGGCAGTTCATCCTGTGGACGCTGTTGTCGCTGGCGCTGCCGGCGGTGATCGGCGGGCTGGTGACCATGTCCTGGTGGGGCGCGTTCACCGGCTTCTTCTGGGGTTCCCTGGTGCGGGTGGCGCTGCTGCACCACGTCACGTGGTCGATCAACTCGATCTGTCACGCGGTCGGCAGGCGTCCGTTCAGGTCGCGGGACCGTTCGGGCAACGTGTGGTGGCTGGCGGTGCTGTCGTGCGGTGAGTCCTGGCACAACCTGCACCACGCCGATCCGACCTCGGCGCGGCACGGGGTGGAGCGCGGGCAGCTGGACTCCTCCGCGCGGCTGATCCGCTGGTTCGAGCTGCTGGGGTGGGCGTCGGACGTGCGCTGGCCGTCACGCTCGCGTATCGATTCGCGCCGGAACACGGGGGAGGACGCTTCCCGGCAGGAGAGGTCGACCGCCGACGCGGCATGATTGACGCCGTGGCGACCGATCCCAGCAGCACCTCCAGCAATGAGAAGCCCCGGCGTGCTCGTCGCACCCGTATGACCGGTGCCGAGCGCCGCCAGCAGCTGCTGGAGATCGGTCGCACGCTGTTCGCGGCGAAAGGTTTCGAGGGCACCTCCGTGGAGGAGATCGCCGCCAGGGCGGGGGTGTCCAAGCCGGTGGTGTACGAGCACTTCGGCGGCAAGGAGGGCCTCTACGCGGTCGTCGTGGACCGGGAGATGCGGCGGCTGCTGGACATGGTGACCGGTTCGCTGACCGCGGGGCATCCGCGTGAGCTGTGCGAGCAGGCGGCCTTCGCGCTCCTCGACTACATCGAGGAGTACACGGACGGTTTCCGCATCCTGGTCCGCGACTCCCCCATTCCGCAGTCGACGGGGTCGTTCGCGTCGCTGATCTCGGACATCGCCACCCAGGTGGAGGACATCCTGGGCCGTGAGTTCAAGAGCCGCGGCTTCGATCCGAAGCTGGCCCCGCTGTACGCCCAGGCGCTGGTCGGGATGGTCGCCCTGACCGGTCAGTGGTGGCTGGACGTGCGGCGTCCGCGCAAGGCGGAGGTGGCGGCGCATCTGGTGAACCTGGCGTGGCACGGGCTGGACGGGCTGGAGGCCAAGCCGCGGTTGATAGGGCATCGCAAGAGCTGAGCCGTGCGGCGCCCCACCCGTCCGGCTCGTCGCGCCGTCCGGCCGGCCCGCCGCGTCACCCGGTCGGCTCAAGGAACTCCAGCCGGTTGCCGACCGGGTCCTCGGAGTAGAAGCGCCGATGGCCCGGCAGGTCGTCGTCCCAGGTGACCTTCGCGCCGTGGGACGCCAGCCGGGCCGCGTACGCCTCGATGCCGGTGACCCGCAGCCCGGGGTGGGCCTTGCGGGCCGGGCGGAAGTCAGTCTCCACACCGAGGTGGAGCTGGACGGCGCCGGCCCGGAACCAGCAGCCGCCCCGCGCGGCGAGCACGGGCGGCTTGGGGATCTCCGTCATGCCGAGGGCGTCGACGTAGTACGGGCGCAGCAGGTCCTCGGCGCCGGGCGGCACGGCGAGCTGGACGTGGTCGAGGGCGGCGAGCACGGTTCTCAGGCCTCCTTGCGGGCGACCGCGAAGACGCGGCGGAACGGGAACAGGGTGCCGTGGGAGCCGGCCGGGTAGGCCTCGCGCAGGACACCGCGGTAGGCGGTGACGAACTCCTCGCGGGCCGCCGGGTCGTCGGCGAGGGCGGTCAGGACCGGCCGCAGCCCGGTGCCCTTCACCCAGTCGAGGACGGGGTCCTCGCCACCGAGGAGCTGGACGTAGGTGGTCTCCCAGGCGTCTGTCGCACACCCCAGATCGGCCAGGTGTTCGAAGTAGGCCTCGGGGGTGTGGACGGCGTCGTCGTGGCGCAGGACGTCCGCGAGGCGGTCGCGCCAGCGGGCCGAGCCGGCCAGGTCGCGCATCAGCCGGTGGCTGGGGGCGTCGAAGTTGCCGGGCACCTGGAAGGCGAAGGTTCCGCCGGGCGCGAGGGCGGCGATCCAGTCGCCGAACCGGTCCAGGTGACCGGGCACCCACTGGAGCGTGGCGTTGCTGATGATCAGGTCGTACGTCCCCGGGGGCGTCCAGGTGCGTACGTCGGCGGGGGCGAAGTCGAGGCGGCCGCCGCCCGGGGTGGGGCCCGCGTGCTCCGCCCGGGCCCGGTCGAGCATCTCCGGCGAGTTGTCGTACCCGGTGATGTGCGCGGTGGGCCAGCGCTCGGCGAGCAGGGCCGTGACGTTGCCGGGTCCGCAGCCGAGGTCGGCGATGCGGGGTGGATCGCCGGGCAGGTCCGCTACGCGGGCGAGGAGGTCGGCGAAGGGGCGGGCACGGTGGTCGGCGTGCCGCAGGTACTGGGCGGGGTCCCAGGCGGGGGTGGTGGTGGGCATGGGTGGCCTCCTCGGACGGGCACCGGGTGCGCGGTCGATCTCCAGCCTGCCCCCGAGATATCTTGACGTCAAGAGACTTCACGTCGACACAACCACTACACTGATCGTCATGGAGGACGAGGTCGATCGGCTGGTCGCAGCGTGGCGCCGGGAGCGCCCGGACCTCGACGTGGAGCCGCTGGAGGTACTCAGCCGGGTGAGCAGGCTGGCCCGGCACCTCGATCGCGCGCGTCGGCTCGCCTTCTCCGAGCACAGCCTGGAGCCCTGGGAGTTCGACGTGCTGACCGCGCTGCGGCGCGCGGGGGCCCCGTACCAGCTCTCGCCGGGGCAGTTGCTCACCCAGACCCTGGTCACCTCGGGCACGATGACCAACCGCATCGACCGGCTGACGAAGAAGGGCCTGGTGGAGCGGCTGCCGGACCCCAGCGACCGGCGCGGTGTGCTGGTGCGGCTGACGGAGGAGGGCCAGGACCGTGCGGACCAGGCCCTGGCCGGGCTCCTCGACCAGGAGCGGGCGATCCTCTCCGAACTCTCCCGCGCCCAGCGCGGTGAACTGGCCGCGCTGCTGCGCCGGCTGACCGCGCCGTTCGACAACATCCCGGGCTGACCGCCCCGTTCGGCACCATCCCCCGGGTGGTCCGGGGGGACCGGTCAGGCGGTGTGGGTCTCCTGCGCCCTGATCCGCCCGGCGGGCTCCAGGTCGACCGGTCCGACGCCGGCCCGGCGCGCGAGCGCGACGGCGGCGAGGGTGGAGTGCACGCCGAGTTTCCCGAGGACGTTCTGCATATGGGTGCGCACGGTGTGCGGGGAGAGGAACAGTCGCTCGGCGACGGCCTTGCGGCCCAGGCCCGCGACCATGCAGCGCAGCACCTCCCGCTCGCGCGGGGTGAGGGACTCCACCAGCCGTTCGCTCTCGGTGCGGTGCTTGCGGGCGGCGGTCAACTCCCGCAGGACACCGGTGAGCAGGGCGGGCGGCAGATGCGTCTCGTCCCGCAGCACCCCCCGGATCACGGTCAGCAGCCGCGACAGCGAACAGTCCTTGGCGACCCAGCCGGAGGCCCCGGCCTGGAGGGCGAGCGCGGCCCGCCGCGGGTCGTCCTTCTCGGCGAGGACGACCGTACGCACATGAGGCTGCCCGGAGCGGACTCCGGCGACGAGGGATATCCCGTCGACCAGCCCGTCCTCACCCACTTCCTGCACGGGCACCGCCGACCGTACGCCCGGCACGCCGCCGCCCAGGTCGGCGTCCACGAGCAGCACGTCGTACCTGCGCCCCTCGGCGGCCGCGCGCTCCAGACTGCGCAGTGCCGCCGGGCCGCTGCCGGCCGCGGAGACGTCGACGTCCGGCTCCGCCGCCAGTGCCGCGGCGAGCGACTCGGCGAAGATCCGGTGATCGTCGACGACCAGGACTCGGATGCGAACCACGAAACCCCCTTCCCCTGGCTCCCGAAGAGCAGGGGCCAACCCCACCACCGTCTGTAGGACGCGGACCGGCGCGGGCACGACGCCCGGCATCGACGCGGCCGCACAGCCGCCGCCGTGCAGGAACTGCTACCCCCGATGCGGGCGTCGTACCCGACTCCGTCTCGCCCCCTGATCAGCACCGGCCCCCACCGGTGCTGTTCATCAGAGTACGGCTGGGGGCCCGTAGCGGAAGCTCATTTGCAGAACTGATTGGCCGGGGCGTTTATGGTGTGCCGCATGTTTCGTATTGAGGCAGAAGTCGACAAAGTGCGGCGTGATCTCCTCCGTACGCGTCTGCGTGACACGAACACGGCGAACTCGCCGGTGCTGCGCGCCCTGCGCGGCACGCCCGGTGAGCGCGAACTCCCGCTGCACGTCTGGGCGTCGGACGAGGCGGGCGAGCTGGCCGGTGGTCTGGTCGGGCACACCTGGACGACCTGGCTGCACGTCACCTACCTGTGGGTCGACGAGCGCCACCGGGGCGCGGGGCTGGGCTCCCGGCTGCTGGCGCGGGCGGAGCGCATCGCACGTGAGAAGAGGGACTGCCGGGGTGCCCGGGTGGAGACGTGGGACTTCCAGGCGCCCGGCTTCTACCGCGGACACGGGTACGAAGTGGTGTGCGTGATCCCCGACTACCCGCCGGGGATCACGGAGTACACGCTGACGAAGCGGCTCGGCCGGGCGGGCGGCTGACCACCGGCGGGACGCCGACGGCCGGGTCCGGAGGAGCACTCCCCCGGACCCGGCCTCGGCCCTGGCATCGGTCTCGGCCTCGGAACGCGGACCGGGCGTCAGGACCCGTCCCGCGCCCGGTCGTCGGGACCGGGACCGGGGGCCGAGCCCGGCCGTCGGATCCTGAGTCGCGCTCGGCCCTCGGGACCGCGGGCATGTTCACGGCCGTCGTGGCCGTGGGACCGGTCCGGCCGTGCGGGGCGGTCGGATCAGTCCAGGCGTGCGGCCCCCGCCGAGGGCACCGCCTCGAAGACCCGCGGTGCGGTGAAGCCGGCCGTGGCGAAGGCGTCCTCGACCGCCTTGGTGATCGCCACCACGTCCGCCTCCTCGGCCAGCACGATCGCCGAGCCGCCGAAGCCGCCGCCGGTCATCCGGGCGCCCAGCGCGCCCGCGGCCAGCGCCGCGTCGACGACCAGGTCCAGCTCGGGGCAGGAGACCCGGAAGTCGTCGCGCAGCGAGGCGTGGCCCTCGGTGAGGACCGGGCCGATGGCGCGGGTGTCGCCGGCCTTCAGCAGGTCCACGACGCGCTCCACGCGCGCGTCCTCGGTGACGACGTGGCGCACCAGGCGGCGCACCTCCTCCTCGTCGCCGAGCCGCTCCAGCGCCGTGTCCAGTCCGGCGTGGTCGATGTCGCGCAGGGCGTGGACGCCGAGCAGGTCGGCGCCCTGCTCGCAGCCGGCCCGGCGCTTGCCGTACTCGCCGCCGCTGTGGGCGTGCTTGACCTGGGTGTCCACGACCAGCAGCCGCATCCCCTCGGCGGCCAGGTCGAAGGGGATCTGCCGCTGGGACAGGTCACGGGTGTCCAGGAACAGCGCGTGGCCCGCCTCGCAGCAGGCCGACGCGGTCTGGTCCATGATGCCGGTGGGGGCGCCGACGTAGACGTTCTCGGCGCGCTGGCACAGGCGGGCCAGCTGCCAGCGCTTGAGGCCGAGTTCGTACAGGTCGTTCAGGGCCAGCGCGACGACGACCTCCAGGGCCGCCGACGAGGACAGGCCCGCGCCCGCGGGGACCGTGGACGACAGGTGGACGTCGGCGCCGGTGACCGGGTGGCCGGCCTCGCGCAGCGCCCAGACCACCCCGGCCGGGTACGCCGTCCAGCTCTTGTCGCTCTCGGGCGCGAGGTCGTCCAGGGAGAGTTCGACGACGCCGCCCTCGACGTCCGCCGAGTGCAGCCGCAGCCGGCCGTCGGTGCGCCGTGACACCGCCGCGACCGCGGTGTGCGGCAGCGCGAACGGCATGACGAAGCCGTCGTTGTAGTCGGTGTGCTCGCCGATGAGGTTGACCCGGCCCGGTGCGGACCAGACGCCCTCGGGCTCGGCTCCGTACAGCGCGGCGAATCCCTGTCGGACCTGGACCTGTGGTGCCCCCACTAGTGCTCCCTCGCGGTGCGTGCGTTGTGCTGCGTGAACTCCCAGGCGTCCGCGACGATTCCGGCGAGGTCGGCCCGGGAGGGGTTCCAGCCCAGTTTCTCGCGGGCGGTGGCGGCGGAGGCGACCAGGACCGCGGGGTCGCCGGCCCGGCGCGGGGCGACGACCTCGGGGATCGGGTGGCCGGTGACCTGGCGGACGGTCTCGATGACCTCGCGGACGGAGAAGCCGTTGCCGTTGCCGAGGTTGCAGATCAGGTGTTCGCCGGGCCGTGCGGCGGCGACGGCGAGCAGGTGGGCCTCGGCGAGGTCGGCGACGTGGATGTAGTCGCGGATGCAGGTGCCGTCCGGGGTGGGGTAGTCGTCGCCGAAGACGGAGATGGCGTCGCGGCGGCCCTGGGCGACCTGGAGGACGAGGGGGATCAGGTGGGACTCGGGGTCGTGGCGTTCGCCCTGCGCGCCGTAGGCGCCGGCCACGTTGAAGTAGCGCAGGGAGACCGCGCCGAGGCCGTGGGCGGCCGCCTCGCCGGTGATCATGTGGTCGACGGCGAGCTTCGAGGCGCCGTAGGGGGAGGTGGGGGCGGTCGGGTCGGTCTCGGTGATCGGGGTGTTGACCGGCTCGCCGTAGGTGGCGGCGGTGGAGGAGAACACCAGCTTGCGCACGCCCGCGTCGCGCATCGCGCCGAGCAGCGCCATGGTGCCGCCGACGTTGTTGTCCCAGTACTTCTCCGGCTTCACCACCGACTCGCCGACCTGGGAGAAGGCGGCGAAGTGCAGGACCGCGTCGTAGGAGGAGTCCAGCCACTTGGCGGCGTCGCGGATGTCGCCCTCGACGAACGCGGCGCCGGCCGGGACGCCCTCGCGGAAGCCGGTCGAGAGGTTGTCGAGGACGGTGACCTCGTGGCCGGCCTCCAGCAGGTGCTGGGCGACCACGCTGCCGACGTATCCCGCGCCACCCGTGACCAGGTACTTACCGCTCATGAACTCGCTACCTCTCGCAGTCGCTCGGCCGCGCGCTCCGGCGGCACGTCGTTGATGAACACGTTCATGCCGGACTCGGAACCCGCGAGAAACTTCAGCTTGCCGGAAGTGCGGCGAATGGTGAAAAGCTCGAGGTGGAGCGCGAAGTCGTCGCGGCTGACCCCGTCGAACTCCTCCAGCGCGCCGAACGGCGCCTGGTGCCAGGCGGCGATGTAGGGCGTGGGAGGTTCACCTTCGCCGAAGATCCGGTCGAAGCGCCTCAAGACTTCCAGATAGACCTGGGGAAACTCTGTGCGTGCCGGCTCGCCGAGGGCGAGCAGATCGGGGACGCGGCGCTTGGGATACAGGTGGACCTCGTAGGGCCAGTGCGCGGCGTACGGCACGAAGGCCACCCAGTGTTCACCCTCGAGGACGACCCGTCCGCCGGCGAGTTCCCGTTCCAGGACGGCGTCGAAGAGGTTCTGGCCGCCCGTCGCCTCCTTGTGTGCCGCCACTTGGCGCAGCATCAGGGCGGTGCGGGGGGTGACGAAGGGGTACGCGTAGATCTGCCCGTGCGGGTGACCGAGGGTCACCCCGATCTCTGCTCCGCGGTTCTCGAAGCAGAACACCTGTTCCACGGAGGGCAGATGCGACAGCTCGGACGTCCGGTCGGTCCACGCGTCCAGCACCAGGCGCGCCTGTTCCTCGTCGAGGTCGGCGAAGGACGAGTTGTGGTCGGAGGTGAAGCAGACGACCTCGCAGCGGCCGGAGTCGCCCGCCAGGGAGGGGAAGCGGTTCTCGAAGACGACCACGTCGTAGGTCGAGTCCGGGATCTCGCTGAGCCGGTCGCCCTGTGAGGGGCACAGCGGGCACTCGTCGGCCGGGGGGTGGTAGATGCGGCCCTGGCGGTGCGAGGCGACGGCGACGGAGTCGCCGAGCAGGGGGTCCGCGCGCACCTCCGAGGTGGTGACCGTGGGCTCCAGCGGGCGACGGTCCACCGCGTCGCGCACGGCGTCGTCCCGCAGGTCGTAGTAGATCAGCTCACGACCGTCGGCCAGTCGGGTCGAGGTCTTCTTCACCGCGGCACTCCATCCGTACACCTAGCGAAGCTTCAAACAGAACCAAACACATCGAACCATAAGACCCCACGAAGGTCACCCCCACAATCAAACAAAGAACACCAGGCAAGGTGAGTTCTGGATGCAAACCCCCACATATCTGGCAGCGGGACTGCGGCTGCCCGTCGACGCGCTCGACTACGCGATCATGGCGATCTACTTCGCCGTCGTCCTGGGCATCGGATTCGCGGCCCGCCGCTCGGTGCGCACCAGCCTCGACTTCTTCCTCTCCGGAAGATCGCTGCCTGCCTGGATCACCGGTCTGGCCTTCGTCTCGGCCAACCTCGCGGCCACCGAGATCCTGGGCATGGCCGCCAACAGCGCCCAGTACGGCGCGTACACCGTGCACTGGTACTGGATCGGCGCCATCCCGGCCATGGTGTTCCTGGGCCTGGTGATGATGCCGTTCTACTACGGCTCCAAGGTCCGCTCGGTCCCCGAGTTCCTGCTGCTGCGCTTCGACAGGTGGGCGCACCTGCTGAGTTCGGTCCTGTTCGCCTGCGCCGCGATCCTGATCGCCGGGGTCAACCTCTACGCCCTCGCGATCGTCGTCGAGGCGCTGCTCGGCTGGCCGCAGTGGGTGGCCGTCGTCGTCGCGGGCTTCTTCGTGCTCGCCTACATCACCCTCGGCGGCCTCTCCTCCGCGATCTACAACGAGGTGCTCCAGTTCTTCGTGATCCTCGCGGCGCTCATCCCGCTGTCCGTGCTCGGCCTGAAGAAGGTCGGCGGCTGGGGCGGGCTGACCGACAGGCTCACCGCGCAGCACGGCCACCACTTCGTCACCGCGTGGGGCGGCACCGGCATCGGCGACGCCAACCCGCTGGGCGCCAACTGGCTGACCATCGTGCTCGGCCTGGGCTTCGTGCTGTCCTTCGGCTACTGGACCACCAACTTCGCCGAGGTGCAGCGCGCGCTGTCCGCGAAGAACCTCTCCGCCGCCCGGCGCACCCCGCTGATCGCGGCCTACCCGAAGATCTTCATCGTCTTCCTGGTGATGACCCCCGGTCTGGTCGCGGCGGCGCTCGTGCCGAGGATCGGCACCTCCGGCTCGGACCTCCAGTACAACGACGCCATCCCTTACCTGATGCAGGAACTGCTGCCCAACGGCGTGCTCGGCATCGCGGTGACCGGTCTGCTGGCGGCCTTCATGGCGGGCATGGCGGCCAACGTGTCGTCCTTCAACACGGTGTTCACCACCGACATCTGGGCCAAGTACGTCGTGAGGGGCCGCGAGGACGCCCACTACGTGCGCTTCGGCCGCCTGATCACCGCCATCGGGGTGCTCGCGTCGATCGGCACGGCCTTCCTGGCCTCGTCGTTCTCGAACATCATGAGTTACCTCCAGACGCTGTTCTCCTTCTTCAACGTGCCGATGTTCGCGGTCTTCATCGTGGGCATGTTCTGGAAGCGGGCGTCGGCGAGATCGGGCTTCTGGGGGCTGCTCGCGGGCACCGTGGCCGCGATGGTCAACTACTTCGTGCTCTACAAGCGGGACATCGTCTCCGTCCCCACCGACCAGGGCGCCAACTTCGTCTCCGCCATCGCGGGCTTCGCCGCGGGCGCGGTCGTCATGGTGATCGTGTCGCTGTTCACCGCCCCGAAGCCGGAGCGCGAGCTCCAGGGCCTCGTCCACGGCACCACGTCCCCCGGCATGTCCGAGCCGCCGGCCGCCGGGGACGACGCCTGGTACCGCAGGCCGGCCCTGCTGGGCTGGGGCGCGGTGATCCTGGCCGCCGCCTGCTACATCCCGTTCTCGATCTGACCGCGCAAGGATGGAGGGACCATGTCCGACTGCTCCGAGGAAAGCGTCCGGCGCGAGGTCACCGAACTGGAGGGCAGGTCCGCCACCGCCGCGCGGATCTTCGACCTGCGCCGGATCATCGGCGGACTGTTCGTCGTCTACGGCGTCCTCGTGACGGCCGCCGGGATCTCGCCGTCCGACGCCTCCCTGGACAAGTCCGAGGGCGTCAACATCAACCTGTGGACCGGTCTCGGCATGCTGGCCCTGGGCGTGTTCTTCCTGGTCTGGCTGAAACTCCGCCCGGCGGTCCCGCCGCGGGCACCCGAGCGGGAACAGCCGCCCGAGTAGACCTCCCGCGCACAGGTTGCATAATCATGCGGTTCGTTGAATACTCTTCCCATGTCCAAGGTTCTCACCTCCCTGCCCACCGGCGAGCGCGTCGGCATCGCTTTCTCGGGCGGCCTCGACACCTCCGTCGCGGTCGCATGGATGCGCGACAAGGGTGCCGTCCCGTGCACCTACACCGCCGACATCGGCCAGTACGACGAGCCCGACATCGCCTCGGTGCCCGGCCGCGCGAAGACCTACGGCGCCGAGATCGCGCGCCTGGTCGACTGCCGGGCGGCACTGGTCGAGGAGGGCCTGGCCGCGCTCGCCTGCGGCGCGTTCCACATCCGCTCGGGCGGTCGCGCCTACTTCAACACCACCCCGCTCGGCCGCGCCGTCACCGGCACGCTGCTGGTGCGGGCGATGCTGGAGGACGACGTCCAGATCTGGGGCGACGGCTCGACGTTCAAGGGCAACGACATCGAGCGGTTCTACCGCTACGGCCTGCTCGCCAACCCGCACCTGCGCATCTACAAGCCGTGGCTCGACGCCGACTTCGTCTCCGAGCTCGGCGGCCGCAAGGAGATGTCGGAGTGGCTGGTGGCCCACGGGCTGCCCTACCGGGACAGCACCGAGAAGGCGTACTCGACCGACGCCAACATCTGGGGCGCCACCCACGAGGCCAAGACGCTGGAGCACCTCGACACCGGCGTGGAGACCGTCGAGCCGATCATGGGCGTCCGGTTCTGGGACCCCTCGGTCGACATCGCCCCGGAGGACGTGACGGTCGGCTTCGACCAGGGCCGCCCGGTGAGCATCAACGGCAAGGAGTTCGCCTCCCCGGTCGACCTGGTGATGGAGGCCAACGCCATCGGCGGCCGCCACGGCCTGGGCATGTCGGACCAGATCGAGAACCGGATCATCGAGGCGAAGAGCCGCGGCATCTACGAGGCACCGGGCATGGCGCTGCTGCACGCCGCCTACGAGCGTCTCGTCAACGCGATCCACAACGAGGACACCCTCGCCACCTACCACAACGAGGGCCGCCGCCTGGGCCGGCTGATGTACGAGGGCCGCTGGCTGGACCCGCAGGCGCTGATGGTGCGCGAGTCGATCCAGCGCTGGGTCGGCTCGGCGGTCACCGGCGAGGTGACCCTGCGGCTGCGGCGCGGCGAGGACTACTCGCTGCTGGACACCACCGGCCCGGCGTTCAGCTACCACCCGGACAAGCTGTCGATGGAGCGCACCGAGGACTCGGCGTTCGGCCCGGTGGACCGGATCGGCCAGCTCACCATGCGCAACCTCGACATCGCCGACTCCCGCGCCCGGCTGGAGCAGTACGCCGGTCTCGGCATCGTCGGCACGACCCACCCCGAGCTGATCGGCGTCGCCCCGGCGGCGGCGAGCGGTCTGATCGAGGCCATGCCGGAGGGCGGCGCCGAGGCGATCGCCTCCCGCGGCGAGACGTCCGGCGACGACCAGCTGCTGGACCGTGCCGCGATGGAGTTCGGCACCGACTGAGCGAACGCGCCGACGACAGGCGCGCAGGTCCGCGAACGGCGCGGCCGGTCCGGGGCGATGCCCGGACCGGCCGCGCCGTTCGCGTCACGGCTCCAGGCTCGGAACCACGGCTCCACGCCCGGGTCTACGGCTCCACGCCCGCGCTCTGCGGCGGCAGCGGTCCTGCCCGGTCCAGCAGGCCCGTGCGGGCCGCCAGGGCCGCCGCCTCCAGCCGGGAGCCGACCCCCAGTTTCATCAGGACGCGCTGGACGTGGGTGCGGGCGGTGGACGGGGCGATGCCCATGCCGGCCGCGATCAGCCGGGTGTCCTCGCCGTCGGCGACCCGGACCAGGACCTCGATCTCCCGCGGGGTGAGCATCTGGAGCAGCCGCTGGCCCTCGTCGTCGGGCTGGGCGGCCGGGTTGAGCAGTTCGCTGAACGCCCCCTGGAGGAGCTGGGGGGCCACCGCCGCCTCGCCCGCCCGCGCCTTCATGATGGCCCGCTCCACGCCCTCGATGCGCTCGTCGTGCCGTACGTAGCCCGAGGCGCCCGCGGCGAAGGCCGCCGCGATGCCGCGCGGACTGGGTACCGGGCCGAGAACCAGGACCGCGACCTGCGGACGCTCCCGTTTGATCCGTATCACCGGGTCGAAGATGCCCGGTTCGGCCGGTGCCGCCGTGCCCAGCAGGCACACCTCGGGCGCGCGGGTGATCACCAGTTCCGCCGCACCGGCGGCCGGTGCCGCCGCGGCCAGTACCCGGTGCCCCCGCAGCTTCAACGCCGAGGCCAGCGCCTCGGCGAGCAGTCGATGGTCGTCGACCACCATCAGCCGCACTCCCACAGAGCAACCCCCAGTCCCCCCAATGGGTCCCCTCTGGGGCTGCCCACTGGTCCGCATGGCCGAAGGGCCCCCCGGCTCCCCCGTCCTTCATGCCCCCGGAAGCTACACGCTTGTTCGACGTTGCGCTCCCCCTACTGGTGAGAAGTGCCCCGGATCGCCGAAATTCCTCACATTCGAGGGTGATGAGCGGTACGCGCACGGCCCCGCCCCTGAGCAGGGACGGGGCCGTGCGCACGGGCCCGGGCGCGCCGGGTCAGCCGTCGGTGCCGAACGCGACCGCCAGGACCTCCTTGCCGCCCACGCCGGACAGCGGCTTGTTGGCGAAGACCTGGGACATGTACAGCCGGCCCCGCGAGTAGAGGATCTCGGCGTACTCGGGGAGCATGCTCTGCTCCACGGTGTGCACCTGGGACGTCGCCGGGTTCTCCATCAGCGTCGTCTCCTTGAAGCCGGCGCCGTCGATGCTCACGACCTGGCCGCCCTTGTCGTAGGGCGGGCGCTTGTAGGCGAGCAGGGCGGTGCCGTCCATGCGCAGCGGGGTGATCGTGTAGCCGTCGCCGGAGTCGGCGCGCTGGCCGGTCTGCTTGCCGGTGGCGAGGTCGAAGGCGACGATCTCGTTGGACCGGGTGCCCGACCCGCCGCCCTCGTGCTCCTCGGTCGGCACGTAGATCCGGTCGGCGGCCACGACGACGCCCTTGCAGTACTCGATCCGGCTGATGCCCTCGCACTTCGCCGCGTACTGGTCGCCCGGCGCGGAGATGCGGGTGCGCAGCGCGCCGGTCTTGCCGTCGATGGAGAAGAAGTCCGAGATGCCGCTGCCGTCGCCCGCGCTGTCGCCGACGTCGGCGGCGACGACCAGCGGGTCCGTCGAGACGACGCTGGCGTACTCGATGCCCTTGGTCATCTTGTACTCCGAGATCACCTTCCCGCTGGCCGGGTCGATGGTCTGGATGCTGAGCTCGTGGTTGTCGTAGTCGCCGCACTTGCGGACCGCGACCAGCTTCGCGCCGCCGCCGTAGCCCGCGTCGTAGCAGGTGTCGCCGGCCTTCGGGGACCACAGCAGCTTGCCCGAGTCGATGTCGAAGGCGGCGCCGCCCTCGGTGGCGCCCAGGGCGGCCGTGTGGGCGCTGACGGTGACGTTGTCGAAGGTGATCGGCTGGTCACCGGTGTTGACGGTCTTCGTCCACAGCTTCTTGCCCGCGTCGAGGTCGATCGCGGCGACCTGGCTGCATCCGTGCGAGGGGTCGGCCTTGGTCGGCATCGCGGGCTCGTAGAGGATCGCCGTGCGGTTGTCCTCGGTGGTGTGGCGGGCGGCCTCGCACACCGGTCCGGGCAGCTTGATCGTCCACAGCCGGGTGCCCTTGGCGGGGTCGTAGCCGACGACCTCGGCGGCGCCGGTCTTGACGTACGTCTTGTCGGTGAGCCAGGAGCCCTGGGTGCTCATGGTGGCGGCGACCGTGGGCATGGGGACCTGGAAGAGCACCTTGGACGCGGTGTCGGCGGGCGCCTTCTCCGTACCGCCGGAGCCGCCCCCGGTGGTGTCCTTGCCGTCCTTGCCGCCGGTGCCGCCGCTGGAGCTGCCGGTGTCGTGCTTGCCGCCGCCCTTGCCGGACGAGGAGTACCAGATGCCGCCGCCGACGATCAGCGCGATCGCGACGACGGCCGCGACGATGATGATCAGCTGGGCGTTGGGCTTGCGGCCGCCGCCGGCCGGTCCGCCCGCGGGCCCGCCGGGCTGCTGCCCGTAGCCGTACGGGCCCGGCTGGGGGGCGCCCGGGTAGCCGTAGCCGGGCTGCGGGACGGTCGGCGGCTGCGGGTAGCCGTAACCGGGCTGCGGCGGCGGAGGTGCCTGCGGGTAGCCGTAACCGGGCTGCGGCGGCGGGGGCGCCTGCGGGTAGCCGTAACCGGGCTGCGGGGTGCCCTGCGGCTGCGGGGGCTGCTGGCCCGGGGGCGGGCCGAAGCCGCCCTGCGGCTGCGGGGGCTCGTTCGGGGGCGGGGGCGGCGGCTGGCTCATGGTCTGACTACCTCGGGAACGCGACTGAGACGGAGACGGGGACAAGGGGGACCGGGCCGGGACCGGGACCGGCGCCGAAAGGGGAACGACGGGATCGGAGAAGGACGGGAGCAAACGGGAGAAGTCGGGACCGGCGCGGCCGGTCCGGCTCACTTGCCGAAGGCGAGCATCAGCTTCTCCTTCGCGTCGTCCTTCCCGGTCAGATGGGTGGAGGAGAGGTAGAAGCGCCCGTCCACCCAGGCGATCGACTTCGAGAAGAAGCCGGACTCGATCCGGGCGGTGCCCTGCGGGTTCTGGAGCAGCTTCGCCGGGGTGTGGGTCGCGCCCGTGGTCGGGATCGCGACGACCTGGCCGCCCGTGTCGTACGACGGCTCGACATAGGCGACGAGCCGGCCGCCCTCGACCCGGATCGGCTGCATCGAGGTGTCCGCCGGGGACTTCACGCGCCACTTCTCCTTGCCGGTGGAGAGGTCGACGGCGACGATCTCGTTGGCTCCGGTGGTGGCCTTGGTGGGCAGGTAGAGGGTGTTCGCGTCGGCCGCGACGCCCTGGCAGCCCTGGAGGTCGCGGTCGAGCAGGGCCCAGCCGCACTCGGGGGCGAAGTCCTCGTCGACGGAGACCTCCGAGCGGAAGGTGCCGTCGCTCTTGATGGTGGAGATGTTCCAGGCGTTCTTGCCCTCGTTGGTCAGGTAGAGGACGAGCGGGTCGAGCGAGTACGCCCGCTGCACCGACCAGCCCTTGTCGAGCTTCTGCGTCCACCGGACGCCGCCGGTCCGCGGGTCGAGACCCTGTACTTCCTCGTGCTCGTCGGCGCCGCCGGCGCCGCAGGACGCCACGGAGACCAACTGCTGCTCGCCACCGGCGAAGGCGGTGGGGAAGCAGGCGGTGCCGTACTTCTTCTTGTCGAACAGCTTCTTGCCGCTGCGCAGGTCGTACGCCGTGCCGGACTGGGAGCGGCCGACCATCAGCGTGTCACCGGCGAGCGTCAGGTCGACGGATATCACGCTGTCGAACAGCGCGCCGTCGGCGACCTGGGCGGTCCAGCCCTTCGCGCCCGTGTTCAGGTCGACCTGCTGGAGCTGGTTGCACTTGGCGCGGCTGCTGCTGCCGCTCATGTACGCCACGACGACCTTGTCGTCGGACGACTTGACGGGGGTGACCGCGCAGATCTTCTGCGGGAAGGTGATCGGGTCCCAGGCCGGCTTGCCGTCCGCGACGCCGTAGGCGACGAGTTCGTTGTAGGCCGCCTTCACCGCGGTCGTGCCGGTGATCCACATGCCGGGGGCGTCGGCTCCGGAGGCGGGCGCGTCGGGCGCCTCCTTGTACCAGAGCACCTTGGCCTCGCCGGGCTTGCGGCCCGCGTTGAGGTCCTGGGACTCCGCGTTGCCGCCGCTGCCGTCGCCCGGGTTGACCGGGGCGTCGGTCCCGGGGCTGTCGCTTCCGGACGCGACCGGCTTGCCGCCCTTGCCGTCCTTGCCCGCCTGGTCGTCACCGCCGCCACCGGACGTGAGCGCCACCACGACGGCGCCGACGACGAGCAGCGCGACGACCGCCGCCCCCGCGGCGAGCGCGGGCCGCCGCTTGAAGGGGTTGCGGGAACCGGCGGACGGCCCGTCCGGGCCGATCGGGTACGCGGGCTGCGGCGGGTAGCCGTAGCCGGGCTGCGGGCCGTACGGACCCGGCTGCTGCGGCTGACCGTACGGACCCGCCTGCGGGGGCTGACCGTACGGACCCGCCTGCGGGGGCTGACCGTACGGGCCGGGCTGCTGGGCGTACGGGCCGGGCTGCTGCGGCGGCTGACCGTACGGGCCCGGCTGCTGCGGCACACCGAAACCGGGCTGCGGGGCCCCCGGCGGCGGGGGCGGCACGGGCGCGCCGAAGCCGGGGCCGCCGGACGGCGGTTGGTCCTGCGGCGGGCCGAAGCCGCCCTGCGCGGACGGCTGGTCGGGCGGTTGCGTCATCAGCGTGTCTCCCCCTGGCTCACTGATTTCTCGCCACGCCCCGAGCTGTGCGAGGGACGCGCAGACGTCCCGGCGAGTTGTCAGACGCTCTGTTCTATCACCCGGCACCGACGGCGTACGGGCGTGCGGTCCCCCCTGTTCCCAAGGGAGAACCGGCCCGTGACGCCCTCGTTATGCGCCGTCACGCCCCCTTCACACGACCCGCGCGCCGTACGCCCCGACCCAGCCGGGGATCAGGCGTCCTCGGCGAGTTCCAGCCAGCGCATCTCCAGTTCGTCCCGTTCGCCCGACAAGTCCCGCAGCTGGGAGTCGAGTTCGGCCACCTTCGCGAAGTCGGTGGCGTTGTCGGCGATCTGGGCGTGCAGCTTGGACTCCTTTTCGGTGATCTTGTCCAACTGCCGTTCGATCTTCTGGAGTTCCTTCTTCGCGGCACGCTGGTCGGCCGCGCTCTTCTCGGTCGTGGCCCGGGCCGGGGCGGCGGGACCGGAGGCGGCCGCGGCCGCCTCCTCCATGCGCCGGCGACGCTCCAGGTACTCGTCGATGCCACGCGGCAGCATCCGCAGGGTGGCGTCGCCGAGCAGGGCGAACACGCGGTCGGTGGTGCGCTCGACGAAGAACCGGTCGTGGGAGATGACGATCATCGAGCCGGGCCAGCCGTCGAGGACGTCCTCGAGCTGGGTGAGGGTCTCGATGTCGAGGTCGTTGGTGGGCTCGTCGAGGAAGAGGACGTTGGGCTCGTCCATCAGCAGCCGCAGCAGTTGCAGCCGGCGGCGCTCACCGCCGGACAGGTCGCCCACCGGCGTCCACTGCTTCTCCTTGCCGAAGCCGAACGTCTCGCACAGCTGCCCGGCGGTCATCTCGCGGCCCTTGCCGAGGTCGACGCGCTCGCGCACCTGCTGGACGGCCTCCAGGACCCGGGTGGCGGGGTTCAGCTCGGCGACCTCCTGGGAGAGGTAGGCGAGCTTGACGGTCTTGCCGACGTTGACGCGTCCGCCCGCGGGCTGCGTCTCGCCCTGGCTGCGGGCGGCCTCGGCCATGGCCCGCAGCAGGGACGTCTTGCCGGCGCCGTTGACGCCGACCAGGCCGATGCGGTCGCCGGGGCCGAGCTGCCAGGTGACGTGCTTGAGCAGCACCTTGGGGCCGGCCTGGACGGTGACGTCCTCGAGGTCGAAGACGGTCTTGCCGAGCCGGGACGAGGCGAACTTCATCAGCTCGCTGGTGTCGCGCGGCGGCGGCACGTCGGCGATCAGCTCGTTGGCGGCCTCGATCCGGAAGCGCGGCTTGGAGGTGCGGGCGGGCGCGCCGCGCCGCAGCCAGGCCAGCTCCTTGCGGACCAGGTTCTGCCGCTTGACCTCCTCGGTCGCGGCGATCCGCTCGCGCTCGGCGCGGGCGAAGACGTAGTCGGAGTAGCCGCCCTCGTACTCGTGCACGTCACCGCGCTGCACGTCCCACATGCGGGTGCAGACCTGGTCGAGGAACCAGCGGTCGTGGGTGACGCAGACGAGCGCGGAGCGGCGCTCGCGCAGGTGCTGGGCGAGCCAGGCGATGCCCTCGACGTCGAGGTGGTTGGTCGGCTCGTCGAGGACGATCAGGTCCTGCTCGTCGATGAGGAGCTTGGCGAGCGCGATACGGCGGCGCTCACCACCGGAGAGCGGGCCGATGACGGTGTCCAGGCCCTGCGGGAAGCCGGGCAGGTCGAGCCCGCCGAACAGGCCGGTCAGCACGTCCCGGATCTTGGCGTTGCCCGCCCACTCGTGGTCGGCGAGGTCGCGGATGACCTCGTGCCGGACGGTGGCGGTCGGGTCGAGGGAGTCGTGCTGGGTGAGCACGCCCATCCGCAGCCCGCCGTTGTGGGTGACGCGGCCGGAGTCGGCCTCCTCCAGCTTGGCGAGCATCCGGATCAGGGTGGTCTTGCCGTCGCCGTTGCGGCCGACCACCCCGATCCGATCGCCCTCGGACACGCCGAGCGAGATGCCGTCGAGGAGGGTACGGGTGCCGTACACCTTGCTGACGTTCTCGACATTGACCAGGTTGACGGCCATTTCACTCCTGCGCAGGGGGGTCGGTCAGCCTTCTAGCCTAGGCCCTGCGGAGGCGGGAGCGGGGCGCGAGGAGTTGGTCACTCTTTGTGATGACGTGATCGGGAACGGGCCGCTACCTTGGAGGGCAGGCAGCAGGATCCCGTCCATGGGAGGAACCATGACCGCCGAGTCCGTAGAGCCTCGCGTCCAGTGGCCGGTGCCGCCGCAGGACGGGTACACCGTGGACGACCTGTTCACGCTTGCGGATCTCCCGCCGCACACCGAGCTGATCGACGGGAGCCTCGTTTTCGTGAGTCCGCAGCGCCGTTTCCACTACTTGGTGATCGACCTGCTGTTCAACAGGCTGTACGACTCGCTCCCCTCGGGGCTCGGTGTCGAGCGGGAGATGACCGTCGTCATCGACGACCGCAACGGCCCCGAACCGGACATCAGCGTGGTGCGGGCCGACGCCGTCACCGGACTCGACCAGACCAGGTTCGAGGCGGAGGACGTGCTCCTGGCCGTCGAGGTCGTCTCACCGGAGTCCGAATCCCGTGACCGCACCACCAAGCCTCACAAGTACGCCGCCGCCGGCATCCCGAACTTCTGGCGTGTCGAGCAGAACGGAGCGGACGGCGGACCGATCGTCCACGTCTACGAACTCGACCCGATGACCAACGCATACGTGCACATGGGTGTGCACCGGGATGTCCTCAAGGTCGACAAGCCCTACGCCGTCGCCATCGAGCTGACGGCACTCGGCGGGAGGTAGCCGAAGGCGGCCCCCTCAGAGCACCGTCGCCCCCGCCACCGGCCCCGCCGCCGTCCGTACCGTGCGGCAGGTACCGGAGGCCCCGAGCGCCTGCGCCACCTTCTCCGCCGATTCCGCGTCGCGCGTGAGGAAGGCCGTCGTGGGGCCGGAGCCGGAGACCAGCGCGGCGAGCGCGCCCGCCCCGCGTCCCGCCGCCAGCGTGTCTGCCAGTTCCGGGAAGAGGGACAGCGCGGCGGGCTGGAGGTCGTTGGAGACGGCCGCCGCCAGCGCCTCGGGGTCGCCCTTCGCGAGCGCCTCCAGCAGATCGGCGGAGGCCACCGGCTCCGGGACGTCCCGGCCCTCGGCCAGCCGGTCGAACTCGCGGAAGACCGCCGGGGTCGACAGGCCGCGGGAGGCCATCGCGAACACCCAGTGGAAGGTCCCGCCGACGTCGAGGGCGGTCAGCCTCTCCCCGCGCCCGACGCCCAGCGCCGCCCCGCCGACCAGGCTGAACGGCACGTCGCTGCCGAGCTCGGCGCAGATCTCCAGCAGTTCCTCGCGGGAGGCGCCCGTGCCCCACAGCGTGTCGCAGGCGAGCAGCGCGCCCGCGCCGTCCGCGCTGCCGCCCGCCATGCCGCCGGCCACCGGGATGTCCTTGGCGATGTGGATGTGCACGGCCGCGTCGAGGCCGCGCCGCCCGGCCAGCGCGAGCGCCGCGCGCGCGGCGAGGTTGGTGCGGTCCAGCGGGACCTGGGCGGCGTCCGGGCCCGCGCAGGTGACCCGCAGCTCGTCGGCCGGGGTCACGGTGACCTCGTCGTACAGCCCGACGGCCAGGAAGACGTTGGCCAGGTCGTGGAAGCCGTCCGGCCGGGCCGCCCCGACCGCGAGCTGGACGTTGACCTTGGCCGGAACCCGTACCGTGACGCTCACTCGCCCGTCCCCTCGAAAGCGTCCTTGTGCTCGGCGATGCGCGCGAACTCCTCGACCGTCAGCGACTCCCCGCGGGCCTGCGGCGAGACACCGGCGGCGACCAGGGCCGCCTCGGCGGCCGCCGCGGACCCCGCCCAGCCGGCGAGCGCCGCGCGCAGCGTCTTGCGGCGCTGCGCGAACGCCGCGTCGACGACCGCGAAGACCTCCGTGCGGGAGGCCGTCGTCTTGATCGGCTCGGTCCGCCGGACCAGCGAGACCAGCCCGCTGTCGACGTTCGGCGCGGGCCAGAAGACATTGCGGCCGATCGCTCCGGCCCGCTTGACCTCGGCGTACCAGTTGGCCTTGACCGAGGGCACGCCGTAGACCTTCGAGCCGGGCGCGGCGGCCAGCCGGTCGGCGACCTCGGACTGCACCATCACCAGGGTGCGCTCGATGCTCGGGAAGGTCTGGAGCATGTGCAGCAGCACGGGGACGGCGACGTTGTACGGGAGGTTCGCGACCAGCGCGGTCGGGGCCGGGCCGGGCAGCGCGCCGACGTGCATCGCGTCGGAGTGCACGAGCGCGAACCGGTCGGCTCGCTGCGGCATCCGGGCGGCGACGGTCGCGGGCAGCGCGGCGGCCAGCACGTCGTCGATCTCCACCGCGGTGACCCGGTCGGCGGCCTCCAGCAGGGCGAGGGTGAGGGAGCCGAGCCCCGGACCGACCTCGACGACCACGTCGTCGGGGCGGACCCCGGCGGTGCGCACGATACGGCGGACCGTGTTCGCGTCGATCACGAAGTTCTGGCCGCGCTGCTTGGTCGGGCGCACCCCGAGGGCGGCCGCCAGTTCGCGGATGTCGGCGGGGCCCAGCAGGGCGTCAGGGGTGGGGCTGCTCACGGCACCAGGGTACGGGGCCGCGGGCGGCGCCTCGTCCGGTCACCGGCCGCGCCCGGCACGCGCCCCGCCCCCGCCCCGGTCCGCTCACCCGTGCAGCCGTGCCCCGCAGTGCGGCCAGGGGCTCGCGCCCTGCCGTACGTACAACCGCTTGGCCCGCCGTGTCTGTTCCGCGGCCGGCGCGTCCTGCGGCCGTCCGATCCCGCCGAGGCTGCGCCAGGTGTGCGTGTCCATCTGGTAGAGCCCGCCGTACGTCCCCGACCGGTCGACGGCGTCCGGCCGCCCGCCCGACTCGCAGGCCGCGAGGCCCTTCCAGTCGAGGTGGTCGGCGCCGCGGACCGACGGCGGCAGCGGCTTCGTGCCCACCCGCACCAGCTGGGACCGCGGCTCCCGCACCCGCTCGGACCGCACGCGCCGCGGCTTCTGCCGGACGCCGTTGACGGTCCGCAGGGCGTAGGTGATGCGCCGCAGCCCCGGCCGTCCGACCCGTTCGACGACCTCCGTGCCCCGGAACAGCGAGGCGTCGGCGGTGCGCCGCACCTCGAACGGGATCGCCTCCTCCCGGATCTCCCGGCCGCCGGTGATCCGCAGCACGGTCACCGTCTGCCCGTCGCGCGGGAAGCTCCCGGCCGGGACCGAGATGGCGTCCTGGCCGCGCAGGGTGATCCCGGCCTGCTCGACGGCCTCGCCCACGGTCGCGGCGTTGGTGCGCACGGTGCGGGCCCGGCCGTCCGCCATGACCGTGACGGCGCGTTCGGTACGCACGTCCAGCGCGAGCCCCTCCCGCCCGATGCGCCGGTGCCGCGCGGCGGACAGATACGCGCCCTCCACCCGCACCCCCAGCTGTTCCAGCGCCTCCTGCACGGTGTGCGCCGTGGTCCACACCTCGGTGCGCCGGCCGTCGACGGTGAGCCGCACCGGCCGTCCGTAGCGCACCGCGACCTCCTGGCCCGAGGCCAGGGGCGTGCCGGGAGCGGGCGCCACCGAGTCGTGCGCTCCGACCCGGACGCCCTCCTTCGCGAGCAGCTCCGTCACGTCGTCGGCGAAGGTGTGCAGGGTGCGCGGTCTGCCGTCGACGTCCAGCTCGACGGCCTTGTCCCTGGCGACGAAGGCGGTGGTGCCGCCGGCCAGCACGGCGACGACCAGCGCCCGTGGCAGCAGCCGGCGCATCCGGCCGTCCACCAGCCCGGCGTACCCGAGCCTGCGCCGGCGCGGGGAGCGCCGGTCCGCCGTGACGCGCTCGACGAGCGTGGGCGCCTCCGCACCCGGCGGACGCGGCGTCTGACCCGGAAGCGTGGCGTCCTCCGACCCGTACCCGTCGTAGGACCCGTGGGACCCGTGGGACCCGTGGGACCCGTACGGGGCGTGCGCCTCGTACGGTCCGTACGCGTCGTACGCCCCGTAGGCCGTGCCCGTCTCGCTCGCCTCGTGCGTCTCGCTCGCCTCGTGCGTCTCGCTCGCCTCGTGCGTCCCGTGCGCCTCGAGCGTCTCGTAGGCGGGCCGGTACGTGTCCCGGTACATGTCCTGGTACGTGTCCCGGTACATCCCGAAGGGCTCGTACGCCCCGGGCGCCGCGTACACGCCGTACGCCAGCGTCTGGGCGTTGTGCAGGTCGAAGCCGCCACCGGTGTCGGCCTGCGGGGCCGATGGGCCCGGGTCGGGGCCGCCGTACCCCTCGTACCCCCCGTAGGGCTCGTACGCCTGATACGTCTCGTACTGCGAGTTGCTCACGCCGACACGCTCCACAGGGCCAGACGGGTCCGGATCGGGCCCCCAGAACCTAGCGGAGCGGCCGTCGCTCTCCAAAGCCCCGCGATTACGCACAGTCGTGCCCAGAGTGAGTGCCGACCGCCGCGAACACGGCCCGGCGGTCACGGTCCGGTCACATCGCGTAGCCGAAGGCGCGGGCCGTGTTCGCCGCGAGGGCTCCCGCCAGCACGTCCTCGTCGACGCCCCGCACGGCGGCCAGGGCGCGCACCGTGACCGGAATGAGATACGGGGCGTTGGGCCGTCCGCGGTACGGGGCCGGGGTCAGGAACGGCGCGTCGGTCTCCACCAGGAGCAGTTCCGGCGGGGCGACGGCGACGGCGTCCCGCAGGTTCTGGGCGTTCTTGAAGGTGACGTTGCCGGCGAAGGACATGAAGTACCCGGCGCGGGCGCAGATCCGCGCCATGTCGGCGTCGCCGGAGTAGCAGTGGAAGACGGTCCGCTCCGGGGCGCCCTCCTCCTTCAGCACGCGCAGCACGTCGGCGTGGGCGTCGCGGTCGTGGATGACCAGCGCCTTGCCGTGCCGCTTGGCGATCTCGATGTGGGCGCGGAAGGACCGCTCCTGCGCCTCCTTGCCCTCGGGACCGGTGCGGAAGTAGTCGAGTCCCGTCTCGCCGACGCCCTTGACCTGGGGCAGCCCGGCCAGCCGGTCGATCTCGGCGAGCGCCTCGTCGAGCGCGGCGGCGCCGCCCGGGGTGCGCGCGCCCTGCCGGGACCAGCCCCCAGGGTCGCCGTGGACGATGCGCGGGGCCTCGTTGGGGTGCAGGGCGACGGTCGCGTGCACGCTGTCGTGGGCGGCCGCGGTCTCGGCGGCCCAGCGCGAGCCCTTGAGGTCGCAGCCGACCTGGACGACCGTCGTGACGCCCACCGACGCCGCTTTCGCGAGGCCTTCCTCGACCGTGCCGGACTGCATGTCGAGGTGGGTGTGGGAGTCGGCGACCGGCACCCTGAGGGGTTCCGGGAGCGGCGGCGCCGCGTTCTTGTCGTCGTTCGAAGGCATGCCCCGATCCTACGAAAGGGGCATGCCGTCCCGGGCCGTGCGGGGCGTCAGCCCACCCTGCGCTGGAACGGGTGCAGGAGATCGGCCAGGTGCCAGTGGTGCCCTTCGGGCTCCGGCACCCCCCGCTGCTCCTGCGTGCCGGGCGCCGCCGGGGGCTGCTGCCGGTGCAGCAGGTCCTGCACGAAGGACACCTGGCCCGCGCGCATGATCCGTACGACGTTGCCGTCGCAGTTCACACAGGCGGGGCGGCTCAGCGGGGACGGCACGACCCGGCCGCCCGCCACGTAGAGCACGAACTCGTGGCCGTCGGCGTCCGTGTGGTGCTCGATCTCGTACGACTGTTCCCAGCCGTGCCCGCACCTCATGCAGGCGAAGGAATAGGACTCGTTGACGACGGACATCGCTCCGTCGCGATGACCGGTCTGCCCTGCGATCTCACTCATGCCAGCTCCTGCTGTCCGCTGGACGAGCGCCCCCGGCGAGGGAGTTCCCCCCGGAACCCCGGTGGAGGCGAGGGACGGGTGCGTCCCTGTATCCAGTGGACGCCTCCACCGGCCCGAATGCATCAGGACTGTCGAGTGTTGGACCCGATTTGGACCGGTCTTGCCGAAACGGCCTCGGCGGGCGGCCCGGGCTTTGCCTGGCACGTACACCCTTTGCCCGTGCATGGGGCGCCCGCTCATGGGAGAAGCGCCCTGCTCAGAGGGTGTACGGCAGCCCGCGCGCGCCGTCTCAGCGGCCGGCGTTCTTCGCCGCGACCACCGCGTCGAACACCTCACGCTTGGGCAGTCCGGCCGCCGCGGCCACCGCCGCGATCGCCTCCTTGCGGGGCTCCCCCGCCTCCTCACGCACCCGCACCCGGCGCACCAGCTCCTCTGCGTCGAGCTCCTGCCCGCCCCGCTCGGCCGCCCCCTCGACGACGACGGTGATCTCGCCCCGCACGCCCTCGGCGGCCCACGCGGCCAGCTCGGCGAGGCCGCCGCGCCGGACCTCCTCGTACGTCTTGGTCAGCTCGCGGCAGACGGCGGCGCGCCGGTCGGCGCCGAAGACCTCGGCCATGGCGGCGAGGGTGTCGTCGAGCCGGTGCGGGGCCTCGAAGTACACCAGGGTGCGGCGCTCCTCGGCGACCTCCCGCAACCGGGACAGCCGCTCGCCCGCCTTGCGCGGCAGGAAGCCCTCGAAGCAGAAGCGGTCGACGGGCAGCCCGGACAGCGCCAGCGCGGTCAGCACGGCGGACGGTCCGGGTACGGCGGTGACCTTGACGTCCTTCTCGACGGCCGCGGCGACCAGCCGGTAGCCGGGGTCGGACACGGACGGCATGCCCGCGTCGGTGACCAGCAGCACCCGGGCGCCGCCCACCAGCGCCTCGACGAGTTCCGGCGTGCGGGCCGCCTCGTTGCCCTCGAAGTACGACACCACCCGCCCCTTGGGCATCACGCCCAGGGCCTGGGTCAGGCGCCGCAGCCGCCGGGTGTCCTCGGCGGCGACGACGTCGGCGTCGGCCAGTTCCGCGGCGAGCCGGGGCGGAGCGTCCTGAATGTCGCCGATGGGGGTGCCTGCCAAGACAAGGGTTCCAGTCACGCCACCATCCTCCCAGGGGCCGGACCAAGGGGACGCATCCGGACCGGTACCGGCCTTGCACGGGACTCACACAGAAGGGTTCCCTACGATGGCGCGGTGACCAGTACCGCGTCCTCCACGGACATCCGGCAGGGCCGGGCCCCGCACGACCAGCAGCCGTCGTGGCAGCAGCGGCTGCGGCGATTCGGCTACTCGGCGCAGGCGTCGGGACCCGCGAGCGACGTCCGCGAACGGCTCGTACCGCCGTACGCCGAGCCCAGCCCCCGGCTGTGGGCGGCGCTCGGCCTCCCGCCCACCCTCGTCGACCGCCTGAGGCGCTGGTCGGGCTGGGGTGGTCCGCTGCTGGTCACCCTGTTCGCGGGGGTGCTGCGGTTCTGGAACCTGGGCAGCCCGAAGGCGGTGATATTCGACGAGACGTACTACGCGAAGGACGCGTGGGCGATCGTCCACCGCGGGTTCGAGGTCAACTGGGACAAGAACGCCAACGACCTCGTGCTGTCCTCCCACGGGCACCTGACCATTCCCGTGGACGCGGCCTACGTCGTGCACCCGCCGGTCGGCAAGTACGTCATCGGGCTCGGCGAGCTGATCTTCGGGTTCGACCCGTTCGGCTGGCGGTTCATGACGGCGCTGCTCGGCACGCTCAGCGTGCTCGTCCTGTGCCGGGTCGGCCGCCGGATCTTCCGCTCCACCTTCCTGGGCTGTCTGGCGGGCGCGCTCATGGCGGTCGACGGACTGCACTTCGTGATGAGCCGCACCGCGCTGCTCGACGGCGTGCTGATGTTCTTCGTCCTGGCCGCGTTCGCCTGTCTGGTCGTCGACCGCGACCGGGCGCGCGAGAGACTCGCGGCGGCGCTCCCCGAGGACGCCGACGGCCTGGCCCGGCCGGACGCGCTCGTCGCCGAGACCACCCGCCTCGGTCTGCGGCCCTGGCGCTGGGCGGCCGGTCTGCTGCTCGGCCTGGCCATCGGCACCAAGTGGAACGGCCTGTACATCATGGCGGCGTTCTGCGTCATGACGCTGCTCTGGGACGTCGGCTCCCGCAAGGTCGCCGGCGCGCGCAACGCGTACACGACGGTCCTCAAGCGCGACACGGGCCTGGCGTTCCTCGCCACCGTGCCGGTCGCGCTCGTCACGTACCTGGCGTCCTGGACCGGCTGGATCCTCTCCGCGGACGACGGCTCCGGCGGCTACTACCGCAACTGGGCCGTCACCGACGGCAAGGGCAGCAGCTGGTCCTGGCTGTTCCCGGACTGGTGGCGCAGCCTGTGGCACTACGAGCACGAGGTCTACAACTTCCACGTGCACCTGTCCTCGCCGCACACCTACCAGTCGAACCCGTGGAGCTGGCTCGTCCTGGGCCGCCCGGTCTCGTACTTCTACGAGTCCCCGCTGCCCGGCACCGACGGCTGCCCCTCCGACGCGAGCGAGAAGTGCGCGCGCGAGGTCCTGGCGATCGGCACGCCGATGCTGTGGTGGGTGGGCTGCTTCGCGCTGCTGTACGTGCTGTGGCGCTGGTTCTTCCGCCGCGACTGGCGCGCGGGCGCGATCGCCTGCGGCATCGCGGCCGGCTACCTGCCCTGGTTCATGTACCAGGAGCGCACGATCTTCCTCTTCTACGCCGTCATCTTCGTACCGTTCCTGTGTCTGGCGGTGGCGATGCTGCTCGGCGCGATCGTCGGGCCACCGGGCTCGACCGAGACCCGCCGCGTCGCGGGCGCGACCGGCGCGGGCGTCCTGGTCCTGCTGATCGCCTGGAACTTCATCTACTTCTGGCCCCTGTACACCGGCCAGGCCGTCCCGATCGACGACTGGCGGTCGCGGATGTGGCTGGACACCTGGGTCTAGCTGGACAGGCGGAAAAAGAGGGCGCGGCAGACTGCCGCGCCCTCCCGTCCGTTGTGGGCCGTTGTCGGCTGTTGCCTCCCGGTCGACCCTGCTCTCGATTCTGTCAACTCCCGCCCCAGCAGCCTCGCTTGGCTTTATGGTGTAACCGGTCGAACGTTCTGAACACGTTCAGAAAGTGTCCCGGAGGGGGCACGACGGGGAGGGACTCGCACATGCGCAAGGGGGCAAAGTCCGCCGTGGTGGCCACGGTGTTCACCGTGATGGTGGGCGGGGCCGGATACGGCGCCTACAACTTCGTGTCCGCGCTGAACGAGAGCGCGGAAGGCGGGGTGGCGTCGAAGGCGGGCGAGGCGACCCCCGTGAAGACCGGCCCGCCGAGCAGGGCCGAGGTGAAGGAGACCACCGCCGCCTTCTTCGCGGCCTGGGAGAAGGGGGACGCGGCGAAGGCCGCGGGGTACACGAACAACGACACCAAGGCCGAACCGCTGCTGACCTCGTACAGCGAGGACGCGCACATCACGGGGGTGCGGATCACGCCGGGCACCGCGAGCGGCGCCACGGTCCCCTTCACGGTCAAGGCGAAGGTGTCGTACGACGGGAAGTCCGAGCCGCTCGACTACAGCAGCCGGCTGACGGTGGTGCGCGGGGTCACCACCGGGCGGGCGCTGGTCGACTGGGAGCCCTCGGTCGTGCACCCGCAGCTGACGGGCATGGACGACACCCTGGTCACCGGCGAGTCGGCGAAGCCGCCGATCGAGGCCGTGGACCGCGACGGGAAGGTCCTGACGAAGGAGAAGTACCCCTCCCTCGGGCCGATCCTGGACGAGCTGCGCGAGAAGTACGGCGAGCAGGCGGGCGGCACGCCCAGCGTGGAGCTGAGCATCCGGCACGCCGACGGCAACGCCGCCGACACCACGCTGCTGACCCTGGCGAAGGGCAAGGCGGGGCGGCTGCCGACGACGCTCAGCGCGAGCGCGCAGGCCGCGGCCGAACGGGCGGTCGAGAAGTACGCCGAGTCGTCCGTGGTGGCCGTGCAGCCGAGCACCGGCGAGGTGCTGGCCGTCGCCAACCACCGGGGCGACGGCTTCAACGCGGCCTTCCTGGGGCGGCTGGCCCCCGGCTCCACCATGAAGATCATCAGCGCGGCGACCCTCATCGACGCCGGGATCACCACCGCGACCGGCCCCGCACCCTGCCCTGACAACGCTGTCTGGCAGAGCCAGACCTTCCACAACCTCACGGGCATGGCGCCGGACGAGCACGCCACCCTCTCCGACAGCTTCTCGCGCTCCTGCAACACGGCGTTCGTGAAGTACGCGGACGAGGTCAAGGTCGACTCCCTGACCCAGGAGGCCCAGAACCGGTTCGGGCTCGGGCGGGACAACTGGAAGACCGGCATCCCGTCCTTCGACGGCTCCGTACCGGCCTCCGGCGGCCCGGACACCGCCGCCAACCTGATCGGCCAGGGCCAGGTCCAGATGAGCCCGCTGAACATGGCCTCGGTGACGGCCACCGCCATGACGGGCGCCTTCCACCAGCCGGTGATCGTGCCCCGCAGCCTCGACGACCGCGAACTCGCCACGGCCCGGGGGCTGCCGGCCGGCACGGTCCAGCAGCTGCGCTCCATGATGAACCGCACGGCCACCAGCGGCACCGCGGCCCGCGCGATGGCCGGTTTGAGCGGCCGCATCGGCGCGAAGACCGGCTCCGCCGAGGTCGACGGCCAGGCGAAGTCGAACAGCTGGTTCACCGGGTACCGCAACGACGTCGCGGCGGCGGCCATGACCCAGGAGGGCGGCCACGGCGGCGACGCGGCGGGCCCGATCGTGGCGGCGGTGCTGGGCGCGGCCGGCTGAGGCGGCCCGCACGGCACGGCCGGTGCGGCGCCCGCACTGCCCGTGCGGCGCCCCCACGGCCGGTACGCGGCCGCTCGTACAGGTGGCCCACGTCACCCGCACAGGACGGGACTCTAGGCTGGTCGCGTCGTTGAGTGTGTGAGGGCAACGTGGGCGGCGGGGCGAGGGGCCCTGGGAAACGCGGAGGGCAGGGCTGTGGGCAAGCGGAGACGGGTCGCCGAACAACGGCGGCGCACGAGACCTGCGGTGGTCGGCGGGATCGTCGCCGTCGTGGTGGCGGGTGCCGGGCTCGGGGGGTACGCGCTGTTCGGCGGCGGGGCATCGGCCGAGGACGGGGCGACGGCCTCGTCCGACAAGCCGAAGGTCAAGACCGGCCCGCTGTCGGCGACCGAGGTCACCACCACGGCCGGGCGGTTCCTGACGGCCTGGCAGCAGGGCAGTCCCACCGTGGCCGCTGCGGTCACGGACGACTCCGCGGCCGCGACCGCCCTGCTGACCGGCTACACCAAGGACGCCCATGTCACCGGCGTCACCCTCACCGCGGGCACCCGTGTCGGCGACAAGGTGCCGTTCTCGGTGAAGGGCACGGTGACGTACAAGGGCGTCAGCAAGCCGCTCGCGTACGACAGCGCGCTCACGGTCGTGCGCCGGGCCTCGGACGGCAAGCCGCTGGTCGGCTGGCACGCCTCCGTCGTCCATCCCGACCTCCAGGACGGCGACACGCTCGTCACCGACGACTCCGACACCCCGCCGGTGACGGCCCTGGACCGGAACGGCGGGGAGATCACCACTGCCAAGTACCCGTCACTGGGGCCGGTGCTGGACGGACTGCGGGAGAAGTACGGCAAGATCGCGGGCGGCAGGGCGGGCATCGAGCTTCGAGTGGCGCGCGGGAAGGCCTCGAAGGCCGGCAAGGCCTCCGACAAGACCCTGCTGGAGCTGAGCAAGGGCACCCCGGGCACGGTGAGGACCACGCTGAGCCCGACCCTCCAGGCGGCGGCCGAACAGCAGGTGACCAAGCAGCAGCGGGCGTCGGTGGTCCTCATGCGCCCGTCCACGGGCGAGATCCTCGCGGTGGCCAACACCAGCCACACCTTCAACACGGCGTTCCAGGGCTCCCTCGCGCCCGGCTCCACGATGAAGGTCATCACCTCCTCGCTGCTGATCGAGAAGAACCTCGCGTCGGCGGACAAGAAGCACCCCTGCCCCAAGACCTTCAGCTACGGCGGCTGGAAGTTCCACAACGACGACGACTTCGAGATCAAGGACGGCACGTTCAAGGCGAGCTTCGCGCGCTCCTGCAACACGGCCTTCATCAGCCAGGCGGGCAAGCTCTCGGACTCCGACCTGACCAAGCAGGCACAGCAGGTCTTCGGGCTGTCGATGAACAACTGGGCGATCGGTGTGCCCACCTTCGACGGCGAGGTGCCGCCGCAGAGCAAGGCTCAGAAGGCGGCCGAGCTGATCGGCCAGGGCGGGGTGCGGATGAACCCGCTGAACATGGCCTCCGTCGCCGCGACGGTGAAGTCGGGTACCTTCCGCCAGCCCTATCTGGTCTCCTCGAAGACCGACGGCCGCACGCTGGCCACCGCCACGCGCACCCTGTCCGGCGCGACGCTGGCGCAGTTGCGCGAGCTCATGCAGTACACGGCCGCCTACGGCACCGCCGCGCAGGCGATGTCGGGGCTCGGCCCGGACTACGGCGCCAAGACCGGCTCGGCCGAGGTGGACAACCAGGAGAAGCCGAACGGCTGGTTCACGGCGTACCGCGGGGACCTCGCGGCCGCCGGTGTCGTCCAGGCGGGCGGCCACGGCGGCGACACGGCGGGCCCGATCGTGGCGGCCCTGCTGCGGATGGGCGGCTGAGCGGACCGGACCCCGGCCCGCAGGCGGCCGGGCCGCAGGCCGTCCTCAGTTCGACAGGGGCATGGGCACGGCCGTGTACGTGTGGCGCAGGAAGCGGATCAGCGTCTTCGTGTCGAACTGCACCACCGAGACCCCCTGCGCCGAGTGGAACTCGACGACGGTCTGGACCCGGCCGCACGGCCACACCCGTACGTCCCCCGACCCCGCCGGGGCGCGCAGCCCCTCCTCCAGCAGGGAGCGGGAGAACGTCCACTCGCGCCGGCCGGCAAGGGCGATGCGCACGACCCGGGGATCGGCGTCCGGGTCGTAGCGCAGCCGTACGGGGGCCGCCTCGGGCTCCGCCCCGTCGTTCTCGTCGGTGACGATGTGGGCTCGCGCGTACTGCTCGACTACAGACATCGACGACCCCTCACCATGCGTGACCGATTCGGAATCTACGAATCCGATTTCTCGCTTCCTCTCCAATGTCGCATATTTCACAGAATGCGCCCATCGGGGCGAGCGTCCCGTTCAAGCGGTGCACGATGCACGAGCATCTCGCTCTTGCAACTCGTTCGCATTAAGCCACTATCATCGAACGGTGCATGTGCCTGACGGATTCATCAACGCCCCCACGTCCGCCGTGACCGGAGTCGTCGCCGCGGGAGCCGTCGCCGTGAGCCTGCGCGGCGCCCGCCGCGAGCTCGACGAGCGCACGGCCCCGCTGGCCGGACTCGTGGCCGCGTTCATCTTCGCCGTGCAGATGCTGAACTTCCCGGTCGCGGCCGGGACCAGCGGACATCTGCTGGGCGGCGCGCTCGCCGCGATACTCGTCGGCCCCTTCACCGGGGTCCTGTGCGTGTCCGTGGTCCTGCTCATGCAGGGCATCCTCTTCGCCGACGGCGGTCTGACCGCGCTCGGCGTCAACATCACCGACATGGCGATCGTGACGACCGTGGTCGCCTACGCCGTCTTCCGCGGCCTGCTGCGGGTGCTGCCGCGCAAGCGGCGGTCGGTGACGGTCGCCTCCTTCGTCGCCGCCCTGCTCTCCGTCCCGGCCGCCGCCGTGGCGTTCACGCTGATCTACGCGGTCGGCGGCACCACGGACGTCTCCCTCGGCAAGGTCGCCACCGCCATGGTCGGCGTGCATGTGCTGATCGGCATCGGCGAGGCCGTGATCACCGCGCTGACCGTCGGTGCCGTGATCGCCGTACGCCCGGACCTCGTCCACGGCGCGCGCGGTCTGGAGCAGCGGCTGAAGCTGCGGGTGAACGGCGACCTGGTCGACGTCCCCGCCGCCGCGCCCTCCCCGGTGGCCGCCCGCACCTCCCGGCGCACGCTGTGGATCACCGGTCTCGTCGCCTCCCTGGCGCTGGCCGGCTTCGTCAGCTTCTACGCCTCCGCCTCCCCCGACGGCCTGGAGAAGGTCGCCCACGACCAGGGCATCGACCGCAAGGCCGAGCGGCACGCGTCCGACGGCTCCCCGCTGGCCGGCTACGGCGTCAAGGACGTCGACGACGCGCGCCTGTCGGGCGGTCTCGCGGGCGTGATCGGCGTCGGCGTCACCGTCGTCGCGGGCAGCGCGGTGTTCTGGACGGTGCGCAGACGCCGTACGGCCGACGTGTCGCCCGCGTCCACGTCCGTGTCCGCGGGCGCCTGAGATGGGGGCGGGACACGCGCACCGGCTCTACCGGCACGGCCACTCCCCCGTGCACGGGCTGCCGCCGCACACCAAACTGGCCGCCGCGTTCGCCTTCGTGGTGGTCGTGGTGTCGACCCCGCGGGAGGCGATGTGGGCGTTCGGCCTGTACGCCGCCCTGCTGGCCCTGGTCGCGTACGCCGCGCGCGTGCCGGCCGGGTTCCTGCTGAAGCGGCTGCTGATCGAGGTGCCGTTCGTCGCGTTCGCCGTCCTGATGCCGTTCGTGGCGGAGGGCGAGCGGGTGGACGTGCTCGGCCTGTCGCTGAGCGTCTCCGGCCTGTGGGGCGCCTGGAACGTGCTCGCCAAGGGCACCCTCGGCGTCGCCGCCTCCGTCCTGCTGGCCTCCACCACCGAACTGCGCGAACTCCTGCTCGGCCTGCAACGCCTGAAGCTCCCGCCGCTGCTGGTGCAGATCGCCTCCTTCATGATCCGGTACGGCGACGTCATCACCGACGAGATGCGGCGGATGCGCATCGCCCGGGAGTCGCGCGGCTTCGAGGCGAAGGGCGTACGGCACTGGGGGGTGCTCGCGAAGTCCGCGGGCGCGCTGTTCATCCGCTCCTACGAACGCGGCGAGCGGGTGCACCTGGCCATGGTCAGCCGGGGGTACGCCGGCGCGATGCCGGTCATCGACGAGGTGACCGCCTCCCGGGCGCAGTGGTCGTACGCCCTCACCCTCCCCTTCGCCGCCCTCGTCGTATGTCTGCTGGGATGGACGCTGTGACACCTTCACTGGACGTGGCCGGACTGGCCTTCGCCTACCCCGACGGCCACCAGGCCCTGTTCGGCGTGGACTTCAGCATCGCGCGCGGCGAACGGGTCGCGCTGCTCGGGCCGAACGGCGCGGGCAAGACGACCCTCGTACTGCACCTCAACGGCATCCTGACCGGCGGGGCGGGCACGGTGACGGTCGCGGGCCTGCCGGTCGGCAGGAAGCACATGGCCGAGATCCGCCGCCGGGTGGGCATCGTCTTCCAGGACCCCGACGACCAGCTCTTCATGCCGACCGTCCGGGAGGACGTGGCCTTCGGTCCGGCGGCGGCCGGCCTGAAGGGGCCGGAACTGGAGCGGCGGGTGGACCGCGCCCTGGAGCAGGTCGGCATGGCGGGGTTCAAGGACCGCCCGCCGCACCACCTCTCCTTCGGGCAGCGCCGCCGGGTGGCCGTGGCGACCGTGCTGGCGATGGAGCCGGAGATCCTCGTCCTGGACGAGCCCTCGTCGAACCTGGACCCCGCCTCCCGGCGCGAACTCGCCGACATCCTGCGGTCGTTGGACGTGACGGTGCTGATGGTCACGCACGACCTGCCGTACGCGCTGGAGCTGTGCCCGCGGGCGCTGGTCCTGAGCGAGGGCGTGATCGCGGCCGACGGGCGCACGGGCGAACTGCTCTCGGACGACGCGCTGATGCGTTCCCACCGCCTGGAACTCCCCTTCGGCTTCGACCCCCGCTCGGTGACAATGGGCGCGTGACCCACCAAGAGGACGCCCGGCCGGACTCCGCGGCGGACACCGGACCGCAGGCCGCACCGGACTCGGGGCCGCTCCCCGGATCCGGCCCCGGGCCGGACGCCGAGCCACCGCTGCTGGACGACCAGTTGTGCTTCGCGCTGTACGCGGCCCAGCGCGCGGTGACGGCGGCCTACCGTCCGCTGCTCGACGAGCTCGGTCTCACCTATCCGCAGTACCTGGTGCTGCTGGTGCTCTGGGAACGGGGCGAGATCACCGTCAAGGAGCTGACCGAGGCACTGCGGCTCGACTACGGCACGGTCTCGCCGCTGCTGAAGCGGCTGGAGTCGGCGGGCCTGGTGCGCCGGGAGCGCTCGGCGCACGACGAGCGCTCGGTGTTCGTGGCCGTCACCGGGCGCGGGGAGGCGCTCAGGGAGCGTGCGGCACGGGTGCCCGGCGCGCTGCTCACGGCGACGGGGCTCGACGCGAAGGCGGTGGCGAGGCTGCGCGAGGAGCTGTGGGAGCTGACCGGACGGGCGCTCGACGCGGCCGGACGCCTGCGCTGAAGCACCGGCCGCGAGTATTACCCACGGTTACTCCCCCCATCCGCCACCCTGCCCATACCGGCCGGTACCTTGTGCACGATGTACCTGTAACTTCCGTGCCGCCTGCCGTTTGTGCAACGCCCTGGGGGAGGTCCCGCCGTGATCGAAGGCGCCGCTGTCGACACCCGCCCGACAAAGATCATGTATGTCGCCGAGGCCACCGCGCACGGCGGCCGCAACGGCTATGTCACCAGCCAGGACGGCCAGATCGACCTGAAGGTCGCGATGCCCCCGGCGCTGGGCGGCGACGGCGACGGCACCAATCCGGAGCAGCTGTTCGCGGCCGGCTACAGCTCCTGCTTCCACAACGCGCTGATCCTCGTCGGCAACCGCGCGGGCTACGACCTGGCCGGCTCCACGGTCGCCGCGAAGGTCGGCATCGGCCCCAACAAGACCCACGGCTACGGCCTCGCGGTCGCCCTGAGCGTGTCCCTCCCGGTGCTCGACGCGGAGATCGCCGCGAAGCTCGTGGACGCGGCCCACCAGGTCTGCCCCTACTCCAACGCCACCCGCGGCAACATCGACGTGACGATTGTCCTGGGCTGAGCTGCCGCCGGCCCGCCCGGAGCTGGTCACCCCCGTGGAATCGAAGGCCGGACGCCTGTGTTGCACTGACTGTCGCAAGTCGGTGCAGGGAAAGGACTCCGGACGTGATCGTGAACGGCACAGTGGCCGAGGGCTTCGAGCCGGTCGGGGAAGCGTTCGTACGGAACTTCGAGGTGCTCGGGGACCGAGGCGCGGCGGTGGCCGTCTACCGGGACGGGCACCGGGTCGTGGACCTGTGGGGCGGCACCCGGGACGTCGACGGCACGGCGCCCTGGGAGCGGGACACCGCCCAGATAGTGCGCTCGGCCACCAAGGGCGTGGCCGCCGCCGCGCTCCTGCTGCTGCACCAGCGCGGCGAGCTGGACCTCGATGCTCCGGTCGGCGACCACTGGCCCGAGTACAAGGCGGCGGGCAAGGAGCGGACCCGCGTCGCGGACGTGCTGGCGCACCGCGCGGGCGTGCCGGTGCTGGACCGGCCGCTGAGCCCCGCCGAGGCGGCCGATCCCGATCTCGGGGCGGCGGCGGTCGCCGCGCAGGCGCCGGTCTGGGAGCCGGGCACGGCGCACGGCTACCACGCACAGACCTACAGCTGGCTGACCGGCGAACTGGTCCGGCGGATCACGGGCCTGCCGGTCGGCGAGTGGATCGCGGCCGAGATCGCCGGACCGGCCGGCGCCGACCTCCGGCTCGGGATCGCCCCGGCGCAGGCCGGCCGGGTGGGCCGGGTCGGACAGATCGAGCCCCCGGCCGGCGCGGGCACCCTGCGGGTCCGGCCCACCCGGGCCGTCGCCGACGCCTACGCCGACCCCGAGTCCCTGACCCGCCGCGCCTTCGCCGCGATCACGCCCCTGCCGGACGAGAACGACCCGGCGTACCGGGCTGCGGCCCTGCCCGCCTCCAACGGCGTCGCGACGGCCGACGGACTGGCCCGCTTCTACGCCTCCCTGATCGGCGAAGTCGACGGCGGGAAGCGGCTGTTCACCTCGCGGACGATGGAGCTGGCCCGGGGCGAGCAGGCCTCGGGCGCCGACCGCGTCCTGGTCGTCGGCACCCGCTTCGGCCTGGGCTACATGCTGCACGGCGCGGCCTCGCCGCTTCTGTCCCCCACCTCCTTCGGCCACCCCGGCCGCGGCGGCGCGCTCGGCTTCGCCGACCCCGAGTCGGGTCTCGCCTTCGGCTATGTGACGAACGGGTTCAGGACGAGCGTGACGGCCGATCCGCGGGCACAGGCCCTGGTACGGGCGGTACGCGAGGCACTGCCCCGCTGAACGGCGACGGCCGGACGCAGCGGCCGGGACGTGCGGCCGGGCCACGGAACCCGGCCGCACGTCCCGGCCGCGGACCTTTCCTAGACGTGGATCGCGTGCGAGATCCGCCCGGACTCGGCGTCGATCTCCCCGTGCGCCTTGCTCAGCAGCTGCATGGCCATCTCGTTCAGCGCACGGGCGGCCGCCACCTCCTCCCCGACTCTCGGCTGATTGGAGTCGGAGTGGTGACGGCTGGCGTGACCGTGCCCGTGTACCTCGGTGCCGTCGGGCAGGCGCACCATCGCGACCGCGCGCGTGTGCTGGTCGTCCTCCAGGAACTCCATCTCGACATGCCATCCCACTGCGGTGTGCATCATGACGATCACCTCCACAAACGCCTGCTTCCAGGGTGCCCCTCCCCACGCACCACCGCACCCACGGAGCCCCGCTTCCACAGCGGAGCCCCCGCCCGCACCGGTCCAGGGTCGCGGCTAACCGGCGTGCAGCATCAGCCCGATGCCCACCACCAGCAGCCCGGCGGCGGCGATCCGCGGCAGCCCGAACCGCTCCTTGAAGAACAGGGCACCGATCCCCGCGCCGACGATGACCGATGTCATATCGGGCTCATACAGTGTTTGTCATGAGCCGATCCAAGTTACCCAAGGCCGGCGTCACGCCGGGGGAGCCCGCGGCGATCTACTGCCGCATTTCGCACACGAAGGACGAGGACCAGACCGGCGTAGACCGTCAGGAACGCCTCTGCCGAGAGATCGCCGAACGGCTTCAGCTGCGCATCGAGGCGACCCACGTCTATGTGGACAACAACCGTTCGGCATGGCAGCGCAACCGCAAACGGCCCGGGTGGGAAGCGATGCTGAGGGCCATGGGAGACGGAGAGATCCGGCACGTCATCGTCTACCACCCCGACCGCCTCATGAGGCAGCCCAAGGACCTCGAAGAGCTGCTCTCGATGGCCGACGATAAGCGCGTCCTGCTGCACGGCGAGGCCAACCGCCGTGATCTCTCGGACCCCGACGACCGGTTCATCCTCCGCATCGAGGTTGCCCACGCGTGCCGCTCCTCCGACGACACGTCGCGCCGCCTCAAGGACGCCTTGAAGGACCACGCCCGCTCAGGCCGGCCGCACGTGGGCAACCGACCGTACGGCTACACCCGTGACGGCCGCGCGATCGTCGATGAAGAGGCGGAGATCGTCCGTGAGGTCTACCGCCGTTTCCTCGACGGCGAGTCGGCGATCCGCATAGCCCGGGACCTGGCCGCGCGCGAGATTCCCACCTCCAAGGGCAAGGCCTGGAACCCGGAGAACGTTCGCCACCTGCTGTCGTCCCACTTCGTGGCCGGACTGCGGTTCCACCTCGGCGAAGAAGTGGCCGTCGGAACGTGGCCCGCCATCATCGACCGGGGCCAGTGGGACGAGGTCCAGAGGCTCAGGGAATACCGCGCCCAGCAACACCGGGAAACGAAGAAGCGGCCGCTCCGGAACTACGTCCTGCGTGGGGTGGTCACCTGCGCGTGCGGATCACGCATGGGAGGAACGAACAGCGTCCGGTACGCCTACTACCGGTGCAACCGCTCCGACAACACCGACCAGCAGAAGTGCAACCGATCCATCTCCGCCGAACCGCTGGAGGCGTTCGTACGGGACGTGGCGATCAAGGTTCTGACCCAGCTGGACACCTCCGGCTACGAACCCGCCACCACCACACGCCCAGAGGCCGACGTCATCGCGGACGACAGAGACCGAGAGAAGCTGCGAGAGCTGAAAGAACTATGGCTCCACGACGACGACTTCACCACTGCGGACTTCCAGGCCATGCGCACGCCGATCGTCAAGCGGATGAAGGAGCGTCAGCGGAAGACCGTCAAGCGACCGGTCGTCGTCCTAGAGGGGATAGCTGGACCGGAAGCCGAAGCCAACTGGGAGAAGCTGGAGAAGGCGCGGGACTACGCCCGCATGAACGCGATCTACCGGTTCCTGTTCGCCGCTGTGATCGTTCGCCCGCCGACACGAAAGGGTCGAGGGTTCGACCCCGAACGGGTGGACATCGAGCCGAACTCTCTGGATTAGAAGCTCTGTTGAACGAGTGACACAACATCGCCATCCACTCTGGCAAGTCTCCCGCCAGCCACCTCGGCCCTTCACGGTCCGCCCCTTTGATCCCGCTCAGCGATCTCTCACCCACAACCGATTGGTCACAAGATCGCACAGACCCTGGCCCCCACAGACGCAAACCATGATCATGCGTACGTTGTGGCTCGATCGGCTAGGAGGGTAAACGCTCCGGCCTTGCACCTGAAGGACAGACATGGGGAAGCATGATGAGACAGCGCCGGACCTGCTGAACGTTGGTGATGCGCACACCTTCGATTGCGGACTGAAGCTGAGCTTCACCAACTTCCAGACTCCCGAAATGGACGAGAAAGCTCTCAGAGAGAGGGCTAAGGATGAGGGAATGCGCGGATCGAAGGATTCCCTCAACTTCTTTCAGGTCAATGCCGTCGTGGAGAATGTCGGCCCCAAAAAACTCAAGTTCGATCTGCATTATCAATACCATTACGCGCGCGTCGGGGATCCGGCCCGCAAGGCCACAGGGTTGGACGATCTTGATGGCGCCCTGTTCGACGTAATCCTCCATCCAGGGCGCCGTCTGGCAGGGTATTTCCTCTTCGCCTCGAAGAAGGAATGGGGGACCCGCATTGAGCTTGACTCAAAGATCTATCTTGACCCCAGTTACACCACACTGTCGAGCGTATGGGTAGGTCACCTGTCCGGCACTGCCAGCTACGATGCCACTCCAACTATTGCGACACCCATACCGACGGCATCTCAGCCCGTCAACACTTCCGCCGCGACTCTTGCAGCGGTCCAAGCAGAGATGCGTAAGCGGGATGAGGGTAAGCGGATAGCACTGGAAAACCCGCGTCTCGCACTCGAACTTGGCATCGGAGACCCCGACCGGCAGGCCGGTTTTGATGACGGTGGACTCATCGACATCAACGGCGTACAAGCAGAAACACTGAGTCGAACATTCCGCCTTTCCGCTGATGCATCCTCGCGAATCGTCGGCGCTCGGGCGCGTGTCGGCGGAACCTTCACCAGCATAGAGGAAATCGTTCTTTACGCCGAACTTAGCCTGCGCGAAGAGCAGCTTTTGCGGGAACGGGCGGTCGTTCTGCCATGGTAACTACCTCGATCGATGCCGCAGCGAGCTACCGCTTTAGAAGACCTGAATAGCGAAGTCAACTGCCGAAGCGTGAAACATGATCCTCCAACACGTGGCAGATAGCAGAAGCCGCACCTCAAACGGAACACTTGAGGTGCGGCCCGCGCGAACCGGGGGATATTCCAATACCGAAGGTCGCAATTACCTATAACACAGGGTCAGCCCACGCGAGCCCAACCAAACAGGACGGCTCCGACACCGCGACCCCGCCAATCACAACGAAATATTCTTAGAAGGATTTCTGTGTAGGGCCAAGGAGCCGCGCCAGTCGCTCAGCACTCTTCGGCCCTATCCTCCTGGGGAACTTGGCCACTTGACGCTCGACAGCCCGAGCCCACTGCTCATTGCGTTGTCCCGTCACAACACCTCTTGCCGATCCCGAGCGATCTCGCGATTCGCAGCAAGGTCTTCGGCGACTCCAGCGGCCAGGAGTGCCGCGCCAGGAGTGTGCCCGGAACCTACGTAGCGCCAGTGCCGTTCGATGATCGCTTCGGGGATCTCGGTGTGGCCCCTGTGGTGGGCGCGTTCGGCGCGGAGTGCCGCGTAGGTGGTGGAGTAGGCACGGGACTTGGTGAGAATGTGGCCCCGGTAGCCGAGGGTATGGACCCAGGCCCGCAGGTGAAGGGACGCGTATTCGGGGAGTCCGCCGAGTCGCCAGCAGGTGCGCATGAGGCTGCGGACGTGATCGGACACGCAAGCCGTCTCGATGTCATCCCAGGTCCTGAGCCTGTGATCGGTACCGGCGCCGGTCTCGTTCGCTCCCTTGGTGACGTACTTCGCGACGTACGCGGCTACGGCGTCGTCGTCCGGGCCGTCACCGTCGGCGTGGAGGGGCCGGGTGTCGATCTGGACGCCCCAGCGGAGGGCGATTTCACCGACGGCGGAGCTGTGAGGGGGGCGGACCATAATCCGTCCCGCGGTGGCGTGTACGGCGTCGGCCAGTCGGGCGACCGTGCCCCAAGACGGGGGTTCGGCGGTCGGTCCGTCCGGGCCGTCGAGGCGGACGACGGCGTGGACGTGGACGGCGGCCCGTTGCTGATACTCGGCGACTCGTGCGAAGGACAGTCGCGCGTGTTCCGGGAAGCGGGACTGGGGCAGGCCGGCGGCCGAGGCGAGGTGTCGTCGAACGCCGATGACGAAGCGGTCCCAGAGCTTTCCCGCGTGCGCGTGCCAGAGCACGTGAGCCGGGTAGTCGTAGCAGTCGGCGCAGAGAGGCCGTCCGATGAGCGGGTCCGCCCCGTCATGGAAGGCGCCGCAGCCGAGCGGCCGACTGTGCTCGCACTCGCCACGGTCGCGGCGCGGTCGGCATCGGTCCCCGGCACGGTGCATGGGTCCGAAGGACGGGGCGGTCAAGGTGACGAAGAGCCGGGGCCGGTGGCGAACCCTGGCGGGAACGTTCTTGCCGCCGAGGAGGCCGGCGCGGACGAGGTGGAAGGTGTCTCCGGCGTGGAGTCGGGAGCACGGTGCGCATACGGTGGCGCGGCGGTTGCGGCAGCGGACGAGGAGACGTTCACCGGGTTCGTCACGGGTGTCGTAGTCGTGCAGGATCTCGCCGGTTGTCGCGTCACGTGTGGTCGTCGAGCCGGACAGATGTATGGGGTGCGCACAGCCGCCTGTCGCGGTGATCTGCTCCAGCCAGCGGGCGTACTGGGGGTCTTGGGCGATCCGGATGGCGTCGCGGTCTGTTTCGGAGAGCTGACGCAGGCGCGCCGCGCGGTCGAGGACGGCGCGCCTGTCGGCCGGGGTGTACTCGGGTGTGATGGTGGTGACCTTCCGGGGTGGGCCGCCGTAGCGGCTCGGGAGTTGGTGGGTGGTGCGTGGTCGGTCATGGAGGTCGCTCCTTGCGTGGTTGGGCGCGTCGGTCGTGGGTGTCAGCGGATGGTGCCGGTACCGCGGCAGACACGGCAGCGGTGACGCCGTCCGGTCCAGGTCTTGCGGGCCCCTTCGCCCTTGCAGACGGGGCATCTCACACGGCTCATGGGCATGACGGTGTTTGTCCTTCCTGCTCAGAAGTGGGCGAAGCCGCTGAAGACCCAGGTCGTGAAGCCGTTAATGGTGAGGCTGACCGGGGTCTGGCCGAGGTACATGCCGAACAGGACGATGCAGACGGCTTCCCAGGCCCGTACGTCGCGGGAGCGGACGAGGAGGCAGGTGATGATCCCGAAGACCACCACGAGGGAGACAGCTGTTCCGGTGCTGATCATTCGGAGTCCCTTTCGACGGCTGCGAGAGCGCGGGCAACAGCGAGCAGTTCCGGAGTGGTGGCCGCGTACTTCCTCGTGATCACCACGGCCTCTTCGGTCGATGTGAGGTGGGAGCGGGCACGGCTCCAGCCGCCCTCAGGTCCGGTGCAGACGGCCACGCCGCGTTCCTCCGCCGTGATCGCCTGCGCGACGGCCACGGCGTCCTTGTTCAGGTCTCCGAGGGTCATCTCTGCCGTGCCGGGGTCGTTGACGCGGTGGCAGATGCGGCCGCCGAGTTGGGCGCGCAGGGCGGTGACGCCGGATCCGAGGTCGGAGCCGACGCGCTGGCCGGCGACGACCAGGTGCAGGCCGAGTGCGGCCCCGAGTTGTGCCAGGCGCAGCAGCAACGTGGAGCACTGTTCCGCTTCCGCCTTGCTCCCGCGGGCCCCGTCGGACAGGTAGAGCTCTGCGATCTCGTCGACGATCACGACGACCGGCACGGGTCGCAGTGTGTCGGGGAGCTCCCAGATCGAGCGGACCCCGGCCGACCGGCAGGCGCTCATCCGCTCTTGCATGTCGACGACGAGCGCGCTCAGGACCGCGACCGCTTCACGTCGGCAGGTGGCAAGCGCGGACAACCGTCCGCCGAACAGGCCGAGTTCCATGCCGCCCTTGCAGTCGATGCCGACCAGGGCGACGGGTTGCGGCGCGAGTTGAGTGATCAGTCGGGCCAGCAGGGTGGATTTGCCGGACCGCGTGGCACCGACGATGAGCCAGTGCGGCACGAGGCGTAGGTCCATGACCCAGGCGCCACCGGTCTCCAGCGCGCCGATCAGCGCAGACAGTAACTCTGTTGGCGCGGTGGCTAAGCCGGGACGTTGAAGCGGATCACTGACTATCGCGGTCAGCAGGACGAGGCCGCGTTCCGGGGAGGTGACGCGGACCGCGTGAACCTTCCACGCGTGGACGAGCGCGTCGGCCGCCTGTATGTAGGTCGCCGGGGTCTGGCCCACGTGCAGGCGCACGATCACGGTCAGGCCCAGCCGCGTGGGCCGCGGGAACGACAGCCGCGGAGCCACCGGCCGCACCGGATCACCCTTGACCAGCAGGTGACCGATGAGCGTGCGCGCCGGAAGCCGGGACACCGACAGATCGTTGAGCAGGGCGACCCGACGCCAGGTAAGGATCACCCGGCATGCGGTCACCGGATAGCCGACGAGGTACCAGTGCCAGGCCGGACGGTGTCGGCGCACCAGGTCGCCGACGACGAGCATCCAGGCCAGCACGGCCAGGGCGAAGGAGATGATGTAGGGCGCCATCACGCTTCACCGCCCTTGCGCTGTGCCCCGGTCGAGGGCACGGGTGTGATGGCGTCCGCGCGGAAGCTGAGGCCGTGCCGGTCACCCATGGCCCAGGCGAACGCGGTCAGGCCTGTGACCTTGACGATCTGCCCTTCCTCGATGCCGGTCGGCTCACCGCTGACGGCAATCTCGATGACGGAGATCCGCCGCCGGTCCTGCCGCACGGTGACCGCCACGGTGTAGACCGGGTTGCCGTCCCGGTCCCTCTTCACCTCCTGTGTCTCGGAGTTGCTGATCTTCACTTCGGGAGCGATGGCGCACCGCAGTACGCCGAGCCGCGCCGTGTCCACGGGAATGGACTGCATTTCTTTGGCCTCCCTGGCCAGTCACGACATCAGTTTGATACTGACGTCACTTGTCCTTACGAGTTACGACTATGAAGTCCTGTACGGCGAGGGTGCAACTACTTATGCTGACGAGTGATGTCGCGCGTGCGACGTGCCTACGACACCGACCCGTCGGAGATGCAGAGATGTCGGAGATCCAGCGCCCCGGAGCCCTCTACCAGCAGGTGGCCGCCGCCATCCGCGAAGCGATCCTCACGGGCGAGTACGACCCCGGCGCCCCGCTGCCCTCGGAAGCGCAGCTCATGGAGCGCTATCAGGTCTCGCGTCCGACCGTCCGCAACGCAGTCGCCGCGCTGCGCGCGGAAGGACTCATCGACGTACGCCACGGCAAGGGCAGCTTCGTACGCACCAACAACGACCCGGCCGCCAGCGTCTCCCGTCACGTCGGCAAGACACCGGCCGGACACTTCACCCTGTACGGCGTAGCCGCGTGGCAGCAGGCCGAGGAGCCAAGCACCTATCGCACCCAGGCCACCGAAGCCACCGCCCACGCGTTGGAACTCCGGTTGGACGAAGCGCTGTTCGGCTGTGACCGGCTGCTGGTCGACCCGGCCACCGGAGCGCGCGCGATGCACCGCACACTGATCCCTTTCGCTACGGCCGAAGCCGTACCCGCTCTCGCCGAAACGCCGGACGCCGACCCCGCCGCCCTGTACGACATGCTGACGGGAGCCAGGCACAAGCTGTGGTGGTCCGAGTCGGTACGGGCCCGGATGCCGCTGCCCGACGAGCGCACCGCGCTGCGCCTGCCCGATGCGACTCCCGTCCTGCACGTCTCCCGCGTAACCTGCGGCACCGACGACCAGGCCCTGATTCTCGAAGAGCTCCGCATCGGAGCGGACCGCGCCGAACTCGCCTACCGGATCACCGCCGACGAGGAACCCAGCTGACGCAGTCCGGCCGGATCGCCATTGGCCATCGGTCGAAACAGTCTTCACTTCCTCAAGGGCGCGCCTGCGGCGCGCCGGGCCGCCTGGCCGCCCCGGCCGGGCGTGCGGCGTGGCCGCCGGTCCCGTCCGGTCGCCGGACGCCCCGCACCGCAGCACTCCCACGGAGTCGAGGCGACGACCGGCCGCCGAGGGCCGGGGTCCGCGGGGCTGGGGGTCGCCGGCCTCCAAGATTTTAGGCAGCTCCCATGGAGCGAGCCTCGAAGAACAGGGGGCCGATCGGGCACCACACCGGACAGGTCCAGTACCTGCCCGATCCGCCGGGCGAGCGTAAGGCCCCCTGTTCACTCGCCCCATGGCAGCTACCGCCCAAAATCTCTCCGGCCGACGACGTGCCCACGCGCGCCACTCACCAGCGGAAGCACCCCTCATCGCGCGCCACCGTCCCGGTCGGCAAGCGCCTCCAGGAACCCGGCAAGCCGCTCCACGGCGTCCGGCCAGCCGACCACGCGCACGACACCGCGCCCCTCGGCGTCAGTCGAGGCGACCGCCCGCACCTCGGACAGTTCGAACCCCGCCCCGAGCAACGCCCGATTCAGCCGGTCCGCGGACTCACGCGCCGTACGCCAGCCCGCCATGTAGTCGACGCCGTGCACCCACAGGCCGGACTCCACACACGCCGCGTCGTCGAGACCGTCACTCAGCCAGCCCTCACCCGAGCCGCTCACGTATCCCACCTCTGCCCTGATCTATGTAACGGATCGTCAACTCTGTTTGGTCCAGGGCAGATACACAGCACGAAGGCCCCGGTACCATCAGGCACCGGGGATCTTCGCGTTCCCCAACCGGGCCACCCTTCGCTTTCCAGGGCTGATGGGGTGGCCCGGTCTCGGTCTTCGGTTGTGCAGCGTGGCCCCTGAGCGCTGAGCGGGGATCTCAGCGGTCCACCTCAGGAGCCACGCCGTGTACGCCGGATAGCTCCACTTCCGGCGCCCGACTGCCGCGCACTCGTCAGAGAGCGAGACGCGCAACGACAGTCGGAGATCAACAAGACATCTGGCCCCGAGTCCCGGGATCGAGATCGAGGCGGCACCACACGGTCTTGCCGCCACGGTCTTCCGGCATCCACCACACCGCGGCCGCCAAGCGCTGCACGATCAGCAGCCCCCGACCGCTATCGGGTAAGACCGCTTCCGACAGTCCTTCCATCAGACCAGGCCAGAACGTGTCACCAAGGGGCAGCAGCGGCGGTGACGAGTCCTCGTCCGCGACCCCGATGAACAGCCACTTCGGCCACACCTTGAAGTGGACATCGACACGACGGGAGCCGCCGGGACATGCCAGAGAGCGTTCCGGCACCACGTGGTTCACCACGTTTCCCACCAGCTCCGACACGATCAGGCGAGCGTCATCCACCACTTCCTCGTAGCCCGCGCCCCGGAGAAACTCGGCCGTCTGGTCCCGCGCGACGCGTACCGCGTTGCCGCAATCGACGAAGAGCGTCAGCGTCAAGTAGTGCCCACCGGACGAGGGGTCCGGCGCGATGAACCAGTGCGCATACGCATCCAGTTCACTCGCAAAGCGCGCTTGCGTTCGCGCTCTTCTCGCGTCCATGAACGGGTCCTGTCTCACGTCACGCTCACCGGGACCCTCCCGGCAGGTGACGAGGGTGCACCCGTCAACCCACCTGCCGCTCCCCCCTCTTGGGGACCCCCCTCACCGGTACACTCGGCCTCAGGACGTGAGTGCAGATCGAGAGAGCCGATCTGACGAAGAGCGTCAGGTCAATCACGATGGGGAAGTGAGATGACCGAGGCAGCACCCACACCAGCAGCTCTGCCGCCGCACGTACTCGAACGCGCGGACGTACGGTCGGCAATCGGCAACCACGACTTCGGCGAAGTCTTCAGACTCGCCAAGCTCCATGGCCACATCAGCTACGCCAAGATCTCCGAAGCCGTCGGCTACAAGCGCGAGCACATCGGGAAGATGGCCCGCCCGGAGACCGACGGCAAGGGCACCCGCCCGCGAATCACCCAGCACTACAAGATCCTCGAAGTCGTCGACGGCTTGCGCATCCCCGGCCATCTCGCGGGACTCGCTCCCCGCCCATGGGAGCTGGAACGGCCGGCCACCAGCTCCCCGGCAGACGACCCCAGCGCTTTGATCGCGCAAGGCGGAGCCGGTCTGTGGGACATCGCCGAGATGCTCCGGCGCACCGAGATGTCCAGCATCAACAGCGCCGCCCTGGAGTCGATCGAACAGGGCATCGACCAACTGGCCCGCGCCTACCCGTACGCCGATGCCGACTACCTCCACGACCGCACCCGCAACGGCCTCCAATACGTCACCAAGCAGCTCGAAGGTCGGATGACCCTCCGCCAACACCGGGAGCTACTCGTCGACACCGGATGGCTGTTCCTGCTGAACGCCTGCGTCCAGTACGACCGCGGCCAGCGCGAGGCCGCCAACCTCAGCAAGACCGCCGCACTCCGCATCGGCCAGGAAGCAGGCCACGGCGAAATCATGGCGTGGGCATGGGAGATCGAGGCGTGGTTCGCCCTCACCCAGAGCCGTTGGCAAGACATGCTCGAAGCAGTCGAGGCCGGCCACATCGCCGATCAGACTCATTCCGTCGGCGTACAGCTCTACGCGCACAAGGCCCGAGCCGCCGCCCGTATGGGTGACAGCCGTCTTGTCCGAGACTCCCTCGACGCCGGCCGCGCCCGCTTGGACCGCCTCCCCCGCCCGGATCACCCCGAACACCACTTCATCATCGACCCCAACAAGTGGGACTTCTACGAGATGGACGCCTACCGTCTCCTCGGAGACGACGAACGCGCCGCCGCCCACGCCCGCTCAGTAATCCGCATCAGCATGGGCCCCGATGGCACCGAGATCTCCCCCATGCGCGCGGCAGAAGCCCGGCTCACCCTGGGAGTCGCCGCCGCTCGTACTGGCGACGCCGAAGAAGCCGTTGGCATGGGCATCGAGGCTCTTGAAACCGACCGCAGGTCGCTGCCGTCCCTGCTTTTAGTCGCTGATGAACTGGATCGGGAACTCCGGTCTCGATACCCGCGCGAAGCCGCAACACGTGACTTCCACGAGCGGGTCGTGATGATCAAGCGAGGTGCAGCTAGGTCAGATCTTCCATTCTGACGCTCTAATGTTTTGAGTCGGATTAAAATCTCGCTTTCTTTCCGTTTTTCTCATATCACCTCTTTCGGTGTGGGAGGGTTCAGTCATGCTGAACGAGGCGCGACAGAGACTGTTGCGGAAACGTCACGAAAATGCGAACGAAGAGATTAAGAAGCTCAGGCAGAGTGCAGATCGCCTCTCGCTCACAGAAGCCCCCTCAATTCGAGTCAGGCTTGCACTGAGAGTCTACGAACACACCTATAGGCGGGGGAGTGCCCTGGTTCAAATCTATGGGATTATCGCTGGCCTTTGGATCCTGATTCCTTTCGCGCTCGCCCTCGATGATAAATCAGGCTCAATGCGAGATACGTTGACCACCTTTGCGAAGTCGGCGGGGGCCACGTTGGAAGGTGCCCCTAGCTCTGCCGAACTGGTGACGAGTGCCGTCAGACTCTTCCTGGGAGGGCTCGTACTCTTAGCCTTCTACGTAACGTGTGCAGTCGGACCAATCTTTCTCGGGTTTCGAGTCGGGTTGGGATTTGATGGGGTTTACGCACCGGGCAGGAAGACCATTGTTTCTCGCCAGAAGTGCGCCCCTATCTATGCCTGCTATGCCACTCTATGGGCATGTTCGGAGGTGATCGGGAAAAATGGACCAAAGAGGGGTGAAGCTCTACACAAGGTGGCCGAAAGCCTGGGAATCCTTCGAAGTCATCTACAGGTCGTACATCGATTCACTCGCGGATTTAAGAGGCGCCGACGGAGGAAGGCGGTAAGAATGCACGCCTTGCGCGTAAATGCATATCTAAGAATTCAAGAGGAATCTGTTGATGAGATGACGGATGCGGAGTTGACTGAACTCGGCGCAACGATTCTAACTATCGCTGAGCGATGCGCTAACGAGCGTTATGGAAATATCTTGGATGGTGAAAAAATCGCAGACGTGGAAGTCTCGGATCGCAGCTCGATCAGGCTTGCAGCAACGGCACTTGCGGCGCTTTTGGGGTCAATTTCATCTATCTATGCAATTAACGCCTTTAAGCTACCGTCGGGTTTGGAGCCATGCGCGGTGTCGTTCTCTGTCTTGGCTTCCTCGATAGTCGGTTACGGTAAAAAAGCTACAGAGAAAATTGCACTGATTCGCGGACTGCTTGGCCAGTAGTTCATATGCTTGGTCGCGGCTTGGGAAGCCAACCAGAGAAGAATACGAGCCAGTAGCAGCGGTGCTCATCAAGCTTAGCCAAGCGCATTGGCAGGGCGCACGGGAGGGCTTCGAGGCCCCGCATTAGCCGAAGGCGGGGCCCCGGGCCTACTCGTCTCCCAGGGTCATTTCCTCAGTGACCTCTTGAAGCGGCGCCAGGAGTCGACCAGCGACGGAAGTTGATCAAGGAGGCTCTTGGCCCCGTAGATGAACGCAGCGAGGACTCCGAACCAAGTGATGATCCAGAGGCTGACATCGGACGCCACGGTGCGGCTTCCCTTCGGGTAAAGGCCGAACCTCATGCGCGGGCACACTCAGTTCGACCACGTACATAAGTGATCGAACTGAGTCCCATCCGACGCTGAAACTCAGGTACTACTGCAATATCTGGGTACCTGTTTGTGGTGGTGAGCCCTGGTTTGCTCTCCCAGGGTCCTTCAGAGGCTGCCGACTAGAGCAGTCGTCGGACTGCTCCCGGCAGCATGAGTTGACTGGGTGTCACGTCATCGAGCGACAACCCAACTCACTGCGTTCCCGCCATGATAGCCGCTCTGCCGAGGCGCTGATGTTCCGTCGGCCGGACGCAAGTAATGCTGCATGAGCCAGACTTGACTGACGACTCGCGCAGTGCCGCGACCGGTGCCAGGTCGGCCTTCGTCTGCGCCCACAGCACCAGCGCGTACGCCGCCACCGACAGGGCCGCGCCGAGCAGCCCGACCGCGGTGAAAGGACGTAGCTGGGAGGGGAGTTCGCCGCGGCGGCGGCCGAGGGCGTACAGCGGGACGACCCCGCCCTGGAGGGCCATCAGCCACGCGATGTAGCCCAGGGGCGAGCCCGAGGCGCGTACCCCCAGCCCGTCGACGACCGTGTACCCGGCGATGGTCAGACCGGTCGCCAGCGCGGCGCCGATCGCCGCCCAGGCGGGTCGGCGCCCGCGCAGCCCCCACAGCGCGACCCCGGTGAGGCCCGCGCAGGACACGGCGATGCCCGCGGCTCCCCAGCCGTCCGGCACCTCGTGCGCGAAGACCGCGGCGAGCACGGTGACCACGAGCGGCGCGCTGCCTCGCGCGATCGGATAGGCCTGCCCGAAGTCGCCCAGCCGGAACGAGGTCATCAGCAGCGCGATGTACGCGATGTGGATGGCGGCGGACGCCAGGAGGTACGGCCAGGCCCGCGCCTGCGGGAACCCCGTGAACGGTGCCACCGCCAGCCCGATGAGCAGTCCGCCGCCCGCGATCAGCGTGAACCCGACCAGTTTGTCGGTGATCCGGTGCGCGATCGCGTTCCAGGAGGCGTGCGTGACCGCGGCCAGCAGGACGGCCGCGGTCACGAGCGGGGTCACGAAGCAGGCTCGCGCACGTCCACGAGGGTGGCGCCGGCCTGGGTGATCAGGGTCTTCGGCTCCATCGGGAAGACGCTGTACGGGGTGCCGGCGGCGGCCCAGACCACGTCGTGCGCGAGCAGGGAGCGGTCGGCGAGCACCCGGGTCGCCGTGCGGTGCCCGAAGGGCGGTACGCCGCCGATGGCGTACCCGGTCGTCTCGCGCACCACGTCGGCCCTGGCCCGGGTCACCTTCGCGGCCCCGAGCTCCTCGCGCACGAGTTCCAGGTCCACCCGGGAGGCGCCGTCCATGAGCACCAGAACCGGTACTCCGTCCGCCGCGAAGATCAGCGACTTGCAGATCTGGCTCAGCTCGCAGCCGATCGCGGCGGCCGCCTCCTCGGCGGTGCGGGTGGCGTCCGGGAAGCGCCGTACCCGCCCGTGCAGTTCGGCGAGTCCCATCTCGCGCAGGGCCTCGGCGAACCGGGGGTGTACTGCGGAGCCTTCTGCGGCCGTGCCGTCGGTCGTCGTCATGCACGGCACGCTAGCGGTACGTGTACCGGGCAGGCGAACGGGTTCCGCGGGCCGGGCGCGCGGAACCACCGGCCGAGGGCCGGACCCCGCGCACATGCGCGAGGCCGGTGAGGGCACCCCGTCCCCACGGAGCCCTCACCGGCCGGTCCTTCGGCGCGGCGGCGTCAGACGTGCGCCGGCTCGCGGTGCGCGTCCGGTTCCGTGCCGCCGGAACCGCCGGCGCGGCTCAGGCCCTCGCCCTCCACGTCCATGTTCGGCAGGGCGCGGTCCAGCCACCTCGGCAGCCACCAGGCCTTGCGGCCGAGCAGCGCGAGCACCGCCGGGACGATGGCCATCCGGACGACGAACGCGTCGAAGAAGACCGCGATCGCCAGGCCGAAGCCGATCATCTTGATCATCGACTCGCTGGAGCCGATGAAGCCGGAGAAGACGGCGATCATGATGACGGCCGCGGCGGTGACCACCCGGGCGCCGTGCCGGAACCCGGTGACGACGGCCTGGCTCGGCTTCTCCCCGTGCACGTACGCCTCACGCATCCGGGTCACGAGGAAGACCTCGTAGTCCATGGCCAGCCCGAAGACCACGCCCACCATGAAGATCGGCATCATCGACATGATCGGGCCGGTCTGCTCGACGCCCAGCAGGCCGGACAGCCAGCCCCACTGGAAGACCGCGACCACGGCGCCCAGCGCCGCCATCACGCTCAGCAGGAAGCCGAGCGCGGCCTTCAGCGGGACCAGGATCGAACGGAAGACCATGATCAGCAGGAGGAAGGCGAGGCCCACCACCAGCACCAGGTAGGGGATCAGGGCGTCGTTCAGCTTCTGCGAGAAGTCGATGTTCATCGCGGTCGAGCCGGTGACCAGCACCGTCGCGCCGGTGTCGGCCTTGATCCCGGCGCCCGTGTCACGGATGCCGTGCACCAGGTCCTCGGTGGTGACCGAGGACGGCTTGGAGTCCGGGATCACGGTGATCGTCGCGGTGTCGCCGGCCTCGTTGAACGTCGCCGGGGTCACCGTCACGACGTCGTCGAGCCCCTTGATCTCGTCGCTCACCTCGGCGACGGCCGCCTTCGGGGAGTCGCTCGCGCCGGCGTCGACGACGACCATCAGCGGCCCGTTGAAGCCGGGGCCGAAGCCGTCCGACAGCAGGTCGTACGCCCGGCGCTGGGTGGTCGACACCGGCTGGGAGCCGTCGTCTCCGAGGCCCAGTTCGAGGGAGCCGGCCGGGACGGCCGCCGCGCCGAGTCCGATCACGCCCAGCAGCAGCACGGCCACCGGCCGCCGCACGACGAAGCTGGCCCAGCGCGCGCCCATGTTGGGACGGCCCGGACGCTCGGCCGCCTTGCGTGCGGCGCGGGCGCCGCCCAGCAGCCGGCTCTTGGTCCCGGCGGGCTGCACCTTGCGCCCGACGTAACCGAGCAGCGCGGGGATCAGGGTCAGGGCGATCAGGACCGCGATCGCGACCGTACCCGCCGCCGCGACACCCATCTTGGTCAGCATCGGGATGTTGACGACCGAGAGGCCGACCAGCGCGATGACCACCGTCAGGCCCGCGAAGACCACCGCGGAGCCCGCCGTGCCGACGGCCCGTCCGGCCGCCTCCTCGCGCTCGCGGCCCTCGGCCAGCTCGGCCCGGTAGCGGGAGACGATGAACAGCGCGTAGTCGATGCCGACCGCGAGGCCGATCATCATGGCGAGGGTGGACGTGGTGGAGCCCAGGTCCAGCGCGTTCGCCAGTGCCGTGATCGTGGACACGCCGATGCCGACGCCGATCAGGGCGGTCAGCAGGGGCAGACCGGCCGCGATCAGCGAGCCGAAGGTGATGACCAGGACCACCGCGGCGATCGCGATGCCGATGACCTCCGTGGAGCCGGTCTCGGGCGCCGCGGTCAGCGCGTCGCCGCCGATCTCGACGGTCAGCCCGCCGTCGCGGGCGTGCTGCGCCGCGTCGTTCAGGGCGTCCTTGGCGGCGTCCTTGAGTTCCATGCCGGAGACGTCGTACTTCACGGACGCGTAGGCGATCGTGCCGTCCTGGCTGACCGCACGGGTCTTGAAGGGGTCGGCGACGGAGGTGACCTCGGAGCCGGTGGACAGCTCCTGGACCGTCTTGCCGACGGTGGCCTTGTTGCCGGCGTCCGTGATCTTCTCGCCGTCGGGCGCCTTGAAGACGACCCGCGCGGTGGCGCCGTCGGCGCTCATCCCGGGGAAGCGCTGTTCCAGCAGGTCGAAGGCCTTCTGCGCCTCGGTGCCCGGGATGGAGAACGAGGTGCTGCCGGCCGCGGGGGCGCTGGCCGCGCCGACACCGGCGAGGGTCAGCAGCGCGACCCATATCAGGGCGACGAAGTGCCGTCGCCGGAAGGCGAAACGGCCGAGTTTGTACAGGAAAGTGGCCACTAGGGCGAACTCCCGGTCAGTCGTGGGGTATTCAGGGCAGGGGTGATCAGCCCGACGACGTGAGCGGTTACGTCAGGTGGGGGCTAGCGCGGGGAGGGGTCAGTCGGTGGGAACGCCGAGGGCGGGGAGGACCACGGCGTCGATGTACGAGATGAGGAAGTCCTGCGTGGGCGGCTGGTCGTCGATCAGGGCCCGGGTGGCGAAGGCTCCGATGAGCATGTGCACCACGTACTCCAGCGCGGGACAGTCGGCGCGGACCTCGCCGCGCTCGACGGCCCGGCGCAGCAGCGCCCGGAACTCTTCCATCTCCGGCTCCACCAGCAGTTCCCGGAATGCCCGCAGCAGATCGGGGTTGTGGTGCACCGCCATGAACAGGCCCCGCATCAGCGCGGAGTTCTGTTCCATGGCGCAGTCGTCCTCGCGCGAGGCGATGGCGTGGAAGTCGCCCCGGAGGGATCCGGTGTCGATGTCGCCCGCACGGCCCGGCTTGTTGTGCCGGATCGCCTTGGCGACGAGTTCCGGCTTGCCGCCCCACTGGCGGTAGAGCGTCGCCTTGCTGGACCGGGTGCGAGCGGCCACGGCGTCCATGGTGAGGGCGTCGTAGCCGACTTCCCGGAGCAGGTCGAGCACGGCCTCGTACAACTCGGCCTCGCGCTCGGGCGTGATCCGACTGCGCCGCACGGTCGCGACCTCGGTCATGCCACTCACCACTTCCCGCTCCGGCGTGCGCTTCGAACGACATTCTTCCGCACGACGACGTTCCGCACGACGTTCCGTACGTCGTCCTCGTACAGGTCGAATGTAGCCCAGTCCTCGTGCGAAACGAAACCGTTTCGTACGTGTGCTGGGTCACCTCCGGGCGACACGCACCCTTTTTCACGAGTTGCCCGGGGCCATTCGGCGGAAAAGCATGGGGAGGTGAGCTATCTGCGTCTGCCCCATCTCCACGAAGACCTGCTGTGCTTCGTCGCCGAGGACGACCTCTGGCTGACCTCGCTCGACGGGCCCGGCCGCGCCTGGCGCCTGACCGTCGACCGCACCAAGGTCGGCCATCCCCGCTTCTCCCCCGACGGCCGCGACATCGCGTACACGACCTGGCGCAGTCTCGTCCCCGAGATCCACCTCGCGCCGGTGGACGGCGGGCCCGGCCGAAGACTCACCTACTGGGGCAGCGCCGACACCCAGGTCTGCGGCTGGACCCCGGACGGCGACATCCTCGCCGTCGCCTCCCACGGCCAGCCCTTCCCCTACTTCACCTGGGCCTACAAGGTGCCCACCGACGGCGACCCCGGCGGCCGGATGCCCTGGGGCCCGGTCGCCGACATCCAGGTCGCCGACCTCGACGGGGACCGCAAGACCCTCCTGCTGACCGGCACCCCGCCGCACGAACCGGCCGTCTGGAAGCGCTACCGCGGCGGGGCCATGGGCCGCCTGTGGCTGCACGGGAAACAACTGGTCCCCGACATCGGCGGCCACCTCCAGTCCCCGGTGTTCGCCGACGGCCGGATCGCGTTCCTCTCCGACCACGAGGGCATCGGCAACCTCTACTCGTGCGCCTACGACGGCTCCGACCTGCGCCGCCACACCGACCACGACGCCTTCTACGCCCGCAACGCCTCCAGCGACGGCACCCGCGTGGTGTACCAGTGCGCGGGCGACCTGTGGATCGTCGACGACCTGAGCCCACGCTCCGTACCGCGCAGGCTCGACATCCGGCTGGGCGGACCCCGGGCCGGCCGCCGCCCCTACCAGGTACCGGCCGCCCAGCACGTGGACGGCATCTCCGTGGACGAGACCGGGCGGGCCGGCGCCGTCGTGGTGCGCGGCAGCCTGTACTGGCTGACCCACCGCGACGGCCCCGCCCGCACCATCACCGACACCCCGGGCGTCCGGGTGCGGCTGCCCGAGATGCTCGGCTCCGGCGGGCAGGTCGCGTACGTGACGGACGCGGAGGGCGAGGACGCCGTCGAGATCGCCTACCTGCCCCGGGCCACCGGCGACCGCCCGCCCCGGCGCCTGGCCTCCGGGGAACTGGGACGGGTCCTGGAGCTGGTCTCCGACCCGGAGGGCGAGCGCATCGCCATCGCCTCGCACGACGGACGACTGCTGCTGATCGACGCCACCGAGGAGTCCAACGAAGAGGTGACCGAGCTGATCCGGTCCGTCAACGGGCCGGTGCGCGACCTCGCCTTCTCCCCCGACGGCGCCTGGCTGACCTGGTCGCACCCGGGCATCGGGCGGTCGCTGCGGCAGATCAAGATGGCCCGGATCGCCCACAACGGCGGGACCGGCCTCGTCGTCGACGTCACCAACGGCCGCTTCGAGGACGAGAACCCGGTGTTCACCCGGGACGGGCGGTACCTGGCCTTCCTGTCCTGGCGCGGCTTCGACCCGGTGTACGACGTGCACACCGGCGACCTGTCCTTCCCGCTGGGCTGCCGCCCCTACCTGGTGCCGCTGTCGTCGGCGACCCCCTCCCCGTTCGCCCTGACCCCGGAGGGCCGCCCGGCCGCCGGCGGGCTGGACCCGATGGAGGACGAGGGCGGCGACGGCGCGGTGACCGTGGAGGTCGAGGGGCTGGAGAGCCGGGTGACACCGTTCCCGGTGACCGCCTCCAAGTACTCCGCGCTGTACCCGGTCGCGGGCGGCGGCCTGGTCTGGCTGCGCTGGCCGATCTCGGGCGCGCTGGGCGAGACCTTCGTCAACCCGGACGACACCAGCGGCCGGCCCACGCTGGAGCACTTCAACATCACCAAGGCGAAAAAGTCCGAACTCGTCGACCACCTGGACTGGTTCGCGGTGAGCGGGGACGGGACCCGGCTGGTCGTGGTCGACGAGGGCGAGCTGCGGGCGGTGCCGTCCGGCGAGGCCGGCGACAGCGACAGCACCGTCTGGATCGACCTGCGGCGCATCCTGCACGAGGTCGACCCGGCCGCCGAGTGGCGTCAGGCCTACGACGAGGCCGGCCGTCTCATCCGCGCCTATTTCTGGGACCCGGGGATGTGCGGCGTCGACTGGGACGGGGTGCTGGAGCAGTACCGTCCGCTGGTCGAACGGGTCGCCTCCCCCGACGAGTTCGCCGACCTGCTGCGCGAGGTGCTGGGCGAACTCGGCACCTCGCACGCGTACGTCACCCCCTCGCGCCGCAACGAGGGCCCGCCGCACTACCAGCGCCGCCAGGGCCTGCTGGGCGCCAACCTGGTCTGCCGGGACGGCGGCTGGATGGTCAAGCGGATCCTGCCCGGCGACTCCTCCGACTCCAAGGCCCGCTCCCCGCTGGCCGGCACCGGCATCCGCGAGGGAGCCGTCCTCACCCATGTGGACGGGCGGCCGGTGGACCCGGTGACCGGCCCGTACCCGCTGCTGGCGGCCGCGGGCGGCACGACGGTGGAGCTCACCTTCGCCCCCGCGGAGGGCAAGGCGGGCCGGTCCCGGCGGGTGGCCGTGGTGCCGCTCACCGACGACCGGCCGCTGCGCTACCAGGACTGGGTGACCAAGCGCCGCGAGGTCGTACGGGAACTGGGCGCCGGACACTGCGGCTATCTGCACATCCCCGACATGGGCGGCTCCGGCTGGGCCCAGTTCAACCGGGACCTGCGCATGGAGGTCTCCCGGCCCGCGCTCATCGTGGACGTACGCGGCAACGCCGGCGGCCACATCAGCGAACTGGTCGTGGAGAAACTCACCCGCCGGATCCTCGGCTGGGACCTGACGCGCGACGCCCAGCCGGTGTCGTACGCCTCGAACGCCCCCAGGGGCCCGGTGGTCGCCCTCGCCGACGAGGCCACGTCCTCCGACGGCGACATGATCACCGCCGCCTTCAAGCTGCTGAACCTCGGCCCGGTGGTCGGCCAGCGCACCTGGGGCGGAGTGGTCGGCATGACCGGACGGCACCAGCTGGGCGACGGCACGGTGATCACGGTGCCGATGAACGCGGCCTGGTTCGACGCCTACGGCTGGTCCGTCGAGAACCACGGCGTGCTGCCCGACCTGGAGGTGCTGCGCACCCCCCTGGACTGGGCGGAGGGACGGCACGCCCAGCTCGACGACGCCGTACAGCTCGCCCTGGACCTGCTGGAGACGAACCCGCCGGCGACCCCGCCGGACCGCAGCCGGGTACCGGACCGGTCCCGGCCGAAGCTGCCGCCGCGGGGCTGAGACCACCGGAGCCGAGACCACCGGAGTGAAGGCCGGCCGGGCACGGTCCGGCCGGCACACCACCGGCAAGGGGGCACGGCCGCGTGGGACTTGAGGACGCGAGGAAGGGGTGCCCCTCGTCAGGGGCACCCCTTGCTCATTCAGCTTGGTTCAGCGAGGAAGTCCGCTTCAGGCGTCGTAGTCCTGGTTGAAGCGGTCCTCCTGCTCACGGAGGCTGCGCTCCGTGTCACGCTGCGGCTCACGACCCCGCTGCTGCGACTGCTGGGCGCGCTGCTTGGCCTCGTCGGCCTTCTGCTTGCCCTTCTGCTGCACCTGCTGGGCCTGGTCCTGGAACTTGTCCTTCATACCCATGTGGGTTCACTCCCGTGTTGGGGGGGGAAGGCCCTTGATCGGGCCTCGACCAGATTCACACGGCCGGACACGGAGCGCATGTCGATCAGTCACGGTGCGTAGCGCGGGCCTGTTCGTCGGCCGCTCCACCCGCTCCCACCAGGCCCGATCGCATCCCCTGCAACCTGGGCGCGAACCGGCGCATCTCCCGCTGCCCGACGCTCCCGATGAGCCCAGGCAGATATCCGCGCACCCCCTGCATCCCGCGCAGCCACCACTGCCCGTACACATGGGCGGCCCGCCGCTCGATCCCGGCCACCAGCCGGTCCACCGCGGGACCCAGCGGGTAGGTCTTGTTCGACGGCCACGGCAGCCGCTGCCGCAGCTCCCGCATCACCTCGTCCTGGTCGGCCCCGCGCACCATGTCCGTGTCGGTCCAGGACAGATACCCCACCCCGACCCGGACGCCCTGGTGGCCGACCTCGGCGCGCAGACTGTGCGCGTACGCCTCCACGCCCGACTTCGACGCGCAGTACGCGGTCATCATCGGGGCGGGCGTGATGGCGGCCAGGGAGGCGATCTGGAGCAGGTAGCCACGGCTTGCCACCAGCGCCGGGAGGAAGGCGCGGGCGGTCACCGCCGAGCCGATCAGGTTGACCTCGATCACCCTCCGCCAGGCCACCGGGTCGGAGTCGGCGAACGGTCCGCCGGTGGCGACCCCGGCGTTGGCGACCACGATGTCGACCTTCCCGAACCGCTCCACGACCTCCCGCGCGACCCGGGCCATGGCCTCGTCGTCGGTCACGTCGGCGCACCAGTGCGCGCTCTCGCCGTGCAGCCGCTCCGAGACCTGCTTGAGGGCGTCCGGCTCCAGCCCCACCAGCGCCACCTTGGCGCCACGCGCGGACAGCTTGCGCGCGAGCTGCTCGCCCACGCCGCGCGCGGCTCCCGTGACGACCGCGACCTGCCCTTCGAGACCGACCCTGCTCATGCGCCCTCCTTGACCTGTACGTACGTGGTGACGAGTGCCCGGATCCGCCCGGTGACCAGCTCGGGCGCCTCGACGGGCGTCATGTGGCCGAGGCCGGGGAGTTCGGTGAGGCCGACGCAGTGCGGCAGCGCGGCGGCCAGCGAGCGGGCGTGCACCGGCGGGGTCAGCCGGTCGGCGGTGCCCACGACCACCTCCGTCGGCACGGCCAGCTCCGCGACCCCGTGATCGAGATCGAGCAGGTGGAGCACCTGCGACCAGGCGTGCCTGACCCTGCGCGGGCACGCGTGGACGATCCGCGCGCAGGCGTCGACCATGTGCGGCGTCGAACCGGCGCCCATCGTGGCGTACTTGAGGATCCGCCGCGCGGCCGGCGTGACCGGTCCGAGCGGTGCCCTCGACCCGAGGATGTGCCGGGTCAGCCAGGTCCGCGGCGCGCCGGCCCGGATCGGTACGACGGTCGACTCGGCGACCAGCCGCGAACTGCCCGTGCTGCACAGCAGGACGGCCGCCGCGTGCGCGCGGAACACCGGCCGGGCGGCGGCGGCCAGGACCGTCATGCCGCCCATGGAGTGCCCGACGACGACCGCCTTCTCGCCGGGCGCGAGGGTCGCCTCCAGTACGGCTTCCAGGTCGTCGGCGAGCGCGTCCGTGCCACAGCCCGCGCTCGCCGGACTGCGTCCGTGGCCACGCTGGTCGTAGGCGATCACCCGGTGGTCGGCGGCCAGGTCGCGGATCTGGGCCGCCCAGAACGCGGTGGAGCAGGTCCAGCCGTGGGCGAGGACGACGGGCGGGGCGCCCTCGGGGCCGTGCACCTCGACATGGAGTTCGGCGCCGTCGGCGGAGACGGCGGTCAGCTCGCGGGCGGGGACGGGCGGGGCGTAGACGTCCGTGGTGGCGGGGGCGAGACGGCTCATGCGCTCGCCCCCGACTTCCGGGCGGCGCCGAACTTCCCGGATTCCCCGGACTGCCCGGATTCCCCGGATTGCCCGGACTGCGCGGACTGCGCGGCGGATTCGGCGATTTCGGCGCGTCTGACGGCTTCGGCAGGTTCGGCGGCTTCGGCGGCTTCGGCAGGTTCGGCGGCTCCGGCTGGTTCGGCGGCACCGGACCGCACGGACCGCCGGTCGACCGGGGCGCGCAGCACCTCGTACTCCGTGAGGTCCACGCGTCGGGTCTCGCGCCGGAACTCGCTCGTCGTGCCCGGCCAGATGGTGGTGTTGCGCCCGCTCGCGTCCAGGTACCAACTCGTGCAGCCGCCGGTGTTCCACACCGTGCGCTTCATCCGGTCCTGCACCCGGCGGTTCCAGGCGTTCACCGCGCTCGGCCGGGCGACGAGGGCCGCGCGCCCGCCGAGCACGCCCAACTGCCGCATGTAGTCGGCCAGGTAATTGAGCTGGGACTCGATCATGAGGATCATGGAGGAGTTGCCCAGGCCGGTGTTGGGCCCGATGATCGTCATCCAGTTGGGGAAGCCGGCCGCCGAGGCGCCGCGCAGGGACTGCATCCCGCCCTTCCACGACTCGGCGAGCGTCCGCCCGTCGGCTCCGACCACCCGCTCGGCGATGGGCATGTCGGTGACGTGGAAGCCGGTGCCGAAGACGATCACGTCGGCCTCGGTCTCGGTGCCGTCGACGGCGACCAGGGTGGAGCCGCGGACCTCGCGCAGCCCGCTCGCCACCACGTCCACGTTGGGCCGGGCGAGGGCCGGGTAGTACTCGCTGGACAGCAGGATCCGCTTGCAGCCGATCCGGTAGTCGGGGGTCAGCTTGGCCCGCAGGGCCGGGTCCTTGATCGCACGGGTCATGTTGCGCCGGGCCAGCCGCTCGACGAAACCGAGTTCGTCCGGGTGCTTGGTGAACGCCTGGACCTGCAACTCCCTTATGCCCCACAGCAGTCCGCGGCGCATCCGCGAGGTGAGCGGCACGGCCCGGTGCAGCGCCCGCTCGGCCCCGGTGATCGCGCGGTCGACGCGGGGCATCACCCACGGCGGGGTGCGCTGGAAGAGGGTGAGCCGGCCGACCTCGGGCTGGACGGCGGGCACGATCTGGATCGCGGACGCCCCGGTGCCCACCATCGCGACCCGCTTGCCGCGCAGTTCCTGGCCGTGGTCCCAGCGGGCCGAATGGAAGACCGCGCCGGGGAAGGAGTCCAGTCCCGGGATGTCCGGGATCCTCGGGTCGGACAGCGGCCCGGTGGCGGAGACGACGACGTCGGCGCGCAGCCGCCCGCTCGTGGTCTCGATCTCCCAGTACAACCCCTGCGGGTCCCAGGTCATCAGCTTCACTTCGGAGTCGAAGCGGATGTGGGGCCGCAGGTGGAAGAGGTCCGTCACGTGCTCCAGGTAGGCGCGGATGTGCTCCTGCCCGGAGAAGGTGCGCGGCCAGTCCGGGTTGGGCGCGAAGGAGAACGAGTACAGGTGGGACGGGACGTCGCAGGCACAGCCGGGATAGCTGTTGTCCCGCCAGGTGCCGCCGACGCTGCCCGCCCGCTCCAGGACGACGAAGTCGGTGATCCCCTCGCGTCGCAGCCGCACGGCCGCCCCGAGTCCGCCGAACCCGGACCCGATCACCGCCACCCGTACATGCTCGTGCTCGTGCTCGGCCATCCCTGAGCCTCCACGCATCGCCTCGGACTGCGCCAGTGAACACTGGCGCAATGGGGAGAGTAGAGCAGTGGCGTACCGATGGGTAGGGGGCGCGGGAAGGACATCGGCACCGGCCGTCCGCCCCGGCCGGCACCGGCACGGCATAGGCTTCCGGCGTGGCAGAAGACGGCGTACGACGCGAGTACCGCATGGAGGAGCTGGCCAGGCTGGCCGGCATCACCGTCCGCACCCTGCGCTTCTACCGCGAACGCAAACTCATCCCGCCACCCCGCCGCGAGGGCCGTATCGCCTGGTACGACGACCATCACCTGGCCCGGCTGCGCACCATCTCCGCGCTGCTGGAACGCGGCCACACCCTGAACGGCATCGCCGAACTCGCGGAAGCCTTCGACCACGGCCGTGACGTCGGCGAACTGCTCGGCCTCGACGCCCCCACCGAGGAGGAGCCGGTCCGCCTCACCCCCGAGGAACTCGCCGCCCGCTTCGAGGGCGAGGTCACCCCGGAGAACCTCGCGGCCGCGCTGGACCTCGGCTACCTCGGCACCGACGGCGACGAGATCGTCCACATCAGCAGCCGCCTGCTGGACGTCTCCTCGGCCCTGGTCCGCGAGGGCATACCGCTCGCGGAGGTCCTGGCGGCGGGCAAACAGGTCCGCGAACACGCGGACGCCCTCGCGGAACTCTTCCGCTCCCTGGTCCTGCGCCACGCCCCCGAGGAGGACCTCCAGCGCCTGCGCCCCCTGGCCCGCAGCGTGGTCGAGGCGGAACTCTCCCTGGCCCTGGACCGCCACCTGCGCAAGCAGGACTGAGCCCGGCCGGACGGGCCCTAGAGGTTGTAGACCACGGTCACCGGCGCATGGTCCGACCACCGCTCGCCGTGCGTGGCGGCCCGCTCGACGTATCCCTTGACGGCCTTCGCCGCGAGCCCGGGCGTCGCGAGGTGGTAGTCGATGCGCCAACCTGAATCGCTGTCGAAGGCCCGCCCCCGGTACGACCACCACGAGTACGGGCCTTCCGCGTCCGGGTGCAGTTCGCGTACGACGTCGACGTAGCCGCCGTCGGCCGGGTCGAGGACGTTGCCGAGCCACTCCCGCTCCTCCGGCAGGAAGCCGGAGTTCTTGGCGTTGGCCCGCCAGTTCTTCAGGTCGGCCTGCCGGTGGGCGATGTTCCAGTCGCCGCAGACGACGACCTCGCGCCCGTCGGCGGCGGCGCGCTCGCGCAGGCCCTTCAGATAGGGCAGGAACTCGTCCATGAACCGGACCTTCTCGTCCTGCCGCTCCGTGCCGACCTCGCCGGAGGGCAGATAGAGCGAGGCGACCGTGACGCCCGGCAGGTCCGCCTCGACATAGCGCCCGCTGCCGTCGAACTCGGCCGATCCGAAGCCGATCCGCACCGCGTCGGGCTCGCGCCGGGTGTAGAGGGAGACGCCCGCGCGCCCCTTGGCCGCGGCCGGGGCGTGCACGACGTGCCAGCCCTCCGGGGCGCGCACCTCCTCGGGCAGCTGCCCCGGCTCGGCGCGCACCTCCTGGAGGCAGAGCACCTCGGCGGAGGTCTCCGCCAGCCAGGGGACGAAGCCCTTCTTGGCGGCGGCCCGCAGCCCGTTCACATTCACCGTGGTCACAGTCAGCACCAGGGCACGATACCGGCACACTGGACGGAGTCCCGATTTCGATTGTGCATACACATACAGTGAGTGACATGAATATACGTCCCGTCCCGTTCGATCACCCCGACGCCGTCCGGCTCAACGACGAGGTCCAGGCCGAGTACCACGTGCGCTACGGCGACGGCGGTGACGCCACTCCCCTGGCCCCCTCCGACTTCGAGTCGCCGAACGGCGCGTACCTGATCGCGTACGACGAGACCGACCGGCCCCTCGCCACCGGCGGCTGGCGCGCCCAGGACAAGAACGGCGAGGGCAACGAGGACGGCGACGCCGAGCTCAAGCGCATGTTCGTCGTCGCGGACGCCCGCGGCCGTGGGCTCGCCCGCCGGATGCTGGCCGCCCTGGAGGAGGACGCCCGCGCGGCCGGCCGGGTCCGCATGGTGCTGGAGACCGGCGTCAAGCAGCCCGAGGCCATCGCCCTCTACTCCTCCAGCGGCTACGAACCGTGCGTCAAGTTCGGCTTCTACCGCTTCCACGACTCGAGCCGCTGCTACGCCAAGGCGCTGTGACCGACGGACGCGTGCGCCTGGTCACATCCACACGAATGCCGAAGCCCCGGCCGGGAGACCCGGTCGGGGCTTCGCGCCGCACGGACCGGCCCGTGTCCGTGTTCCGTACGAAATGGCCAAAGCCCCGGTCGGTTTCCCGACCGGGGCTTTGAGCTGCAGTGGACCTGAGGGGATTCGAACCCCTGGCCCCCTCGATGCGAACGAGGTGCGCTACCGGACTGCGCCACAGGCCCTTGCAACGAGTGAAACTCTAGCATCCCGATCGCCGTGCTTGGAAATCCGTTCCCGGACCCCCGACCGGCGGCCGATCGGGGGCGACGTCGCAGGTGGGACGGGGAGCGCGCCCGTCCCACCGCGAAGCCTCACTCGTTGGCCGCCCGGGGGCGCCCGCCGTCGTCGTACTGGTCGAACAGTGGCGTACGTCCGCGTTCGCGCGAACGACGGGCGGACGCGGCCCGGCGGGCGTCGCTGCGACCGCCCGCGCCGTCCCGCTCGTCCGCCGGCCCGGCGTCGTCCGCGTCGGCGCCCGGCACGGACCCGTCGTCGGCCGGCCCGGTGGCCTCGGCCGTCTCGGCCTCGATCTCCGGCTCCCGGGCGACGGAGCTGGACCGCGCGGAGCTCCACGCGTCCGGCCCGCCGAGATCCACGTCGGAGGTGGCCCGGGGGGCGACCGGCGCGGTCACGTACGTCGGCAACGGCACCGGCACCGGGTCCCAGCTCTCGCCCGGGCCCGGCCGCCGCTGCCGCTCCCGCTGCTGGTCGACCCACTCCGCGTGGTCGGTCTGCTCGACGAGCGCGCGCCGGTCGGCGGCGAGCGCCGCCGAGAGGGCGGAGTCGGTCTCCGGGTCGTAGGCCGCCTCGGGTTCGCCGGCGTCCGGCTCGGCCCGCGAGCCGGTCTCGACCGCCGCACGCCGACGCGGCTGGCGGCTGCGTTCCCGCAGCCGCTGGGCCGCGACCTCGGCGCGCCGCCGGTCCATGTGGAAGGCGAAACGCCGGCGCTCCTGGGTGCGGAGGTAGGCGATGTATCCGCTGAGCAGCACGGCGGGCACGCCGGGCGCCCAGAGGAACGCCAGACCTCCGACGGCCGCGACGATCGCGCCGAGCGTGAAGGCGACGAAGAGCAGGACTGTCGTGCGTCTGCGGCGTGCCAGTGCCTTCGAGCGCTTGGCGCGGGCGGCGGCCGCCTGTGCCGAGGCGGCGCGCCTCTCCTCCGCCGCGCGGGTGCGCTTCGGGGTGCCGTGGGGTTCGGGGGCCGGCGCGCCGTGCCGGTCGTGCGCCGGTTCCTGCGCCGCTTCGCGCACCGGCTCGCGGCCGGGGGCGTGCGCCGCTTCGCGCGTCGGTTCGCGGGTCGGTTCCGGGTGCTGCGGTGCCTGTGCCGGTACCACTGCTTCTGTCCTCGGGCGGGTCGGGGGCATGGCGAAGGCCCGGACGTCCACCGAATCGGTGACGGCGTCCGGATCGTCGGCGTCGGGCTCCCCCTCCTCGGCGGAGCGCGCCTGCAGGTCCTTGGCGTATCGGCGCTCCATACCCGCCCTTCCGGACAGCAGCCGGATGGCGGTGCTGAAGCGTTCCGTCGGACGGGCCTCGTTCAGCTCGTCCTGCCTACGGAGCCACATCGGCACCAAGTAGGCGGCCCAGGCCCCGACAATGACTGCGTAGATGAGGCCGCTGCTGCTCACGTCTCACACGGTAGAGGGGTTTACGTGAGGCCATCCGCCAATTGAGCCGGTGTGTCGCACGATCTGGCTGATATTTCGAGCTTTTTTTGCGACCGATGCGATCAGCGGGCCACCGCGGGCGCCTATTTAATGCCCGAGGCGGTCACCCTCCGATCAATTTCGAACGTTTATTCAATTACCCGGGCCGTGCGGGATTCCCTGGTCCCGGGGCACGCTCCGGGGACGGGTCCGCCGCCAACGACTCAGCAGGCCCTCCGGCACCTCCTCCGCCGTGAGCGCGAAGACGAGATGGTCCCGCCACGCTCCGTCGATGTGGAGATAACGGGGCCGCAGCCCCTCCTCGCGGAATCCGAGTTTCTCCACGACCCGGCGGCTCGGCCTGTTCTCGGGCCGAATGCAGACCTCGACCCGGTGCAGTCCGACCGTGCGGAAACAGTGGTCCACCACGAGCGCCACGGCCGTCGGCATCACCCCGCGCCCGGCCACGGACTGGTCCACCCAGTAGCCGACATGGCCCGAGCACATCGAGCCCCAGGTGATGCCCGCGACCGTCAACTGCCCGACCAGGCGGCCCTGGTACTCGATGACGAACGGCAGCATCCGGCCCGCCCTCGCCTCGCCGCGCAGATGCCGGACCATCTGACGGTAGGTCGGCCGGTGCGCTATCGGACCGCTGGGCGTGGGCGGCGGAATGGTCGCCTCCCAGGGGCGCAGCCAGTCACGGTTGCGCCGGTTGACCTCGCGCCACATCCGCTGGTCGCGCAGCTTTATCGGCCGGAGGACGACATCGCCGTCCACCAGTTCCACCGGCCAGGACGCGCTGTTCAGCTCGCACCCCCACTGCCGGCGCCGGGGCCGGGATGGTCGCCGCCCCGGATCTGGTCGACGGCGTGCACCAGCAGGGGTGCCAGCACGGCCAGGCCGTCCTTCACCCCGCCGGTCGAGCCCGGCAGGTTGACGATCAGGGTCTCGCCGGCCAGTCCGGCCAGGCCCCGGGAGAGCGCCGCGGTCGGCACCTTCTCGCGTCCGTACGCCCGGACGGCCTCCGCGATGCCCGGCACCTCCCGGTCGATCACCTTGCGGGTGGCCTCGGGGGTGCGGTCGGTGGGCGAGACGCCGGTGCCGCCGGTGGTGACCACGACGTCGTACCCGGCCGCGACGGCGGCGCGCAGCGCGTTCTCCACCGGGTCCCCGTCGGGCACTACCTGCGGTCCGTCGACGGCGAAGCCGAGGCCGCGCAGACCCTCCGCGAGCAGCGGTCCGCCCCGGTCCTCGTAGACCCCGGCGGCCGCCCGGTTGGAGGCGGTCACGACCAGGGCGGCGTAGGCCGTCGTCAGCGCGTCGTCGAGCGACGCCGTGCCGCTCATGAGCGGCTCCAGTCGCCCGACTTGCCGCCCGTCTTCTCCTCCACCCGCACGTCCGTGATGACCGCTCCCTTGTCCACGGCCTTGACCATGTCGACCACGGTGAGCCCGGCGACACAGACCGCGGTGAGGGCCTCCATCTCGACGCCCGTGCGGTCCGTGGTGCGCACCGTGGCCACGATCTCCACGGCGTCGTCCGCGACCGACAGGTCCAGTTTCACACCGGACACCGCGAGCGGGTGGCACAGCGGGATCAGGTCGGGGGTGCGCTTGGCGCCCATGATGCCCGCGATCCGCGCCGTGGCCAGGGCGTCACCCTTGGGCATCCCCTCCCCGCGCAGCAGTTCGACCACGCGCGGCGAGACCAGGACCCGGCCGGCGGCGCGGGCGGTACGCGCGGTCACGGCCTTGTCGGACACGTCGACCATACGGGCGGCGCCCGCGTCGTCGAGGTGGGTCAGTCGGTCCTGCACAGGCGGTCCGGGGGTCTCCCCCCGGGAAGGCACAGTCATGGTGTGGCGCGCTCCCGGTCCGGGCCCGTCGCGGTGCGGCGCACGGGCCTGTTGTGCGCGACACGGTACCGCCAAGCCGGGGCGCGCAGCGGGCCAGGACCGTCCTGCGAACGGGTACCCGCGCGGGGCTCAGCCGAGCAGGACGACCTCGACCTCGGTGCCGGGCTCGACGGAGGTCACGTCCTCGGGGACGACGATCAGCGCGTCGGCGTGCGCGAGGGCGGCCACCAGATGGGATCCGGAGCCGCCGACCGGCCGGACGACGCCGTCGGTGTGGCTGCCGCGCAGGAACTGTCTGCGGCCCGCCGGGGAGGTCAGTGCCTTGTCCGCGGTCAGGGTCGCGCGCGTGGTGGGCCGGTGGATGTCCGCGAGCCCCATGAGGGTGCGGATGACCGGCCGGACGAACAGCTCGAAGGAGACGTACGACGACACCGGGTTGCCGGGCAGGGCGAGGAGCGGGATGTGGTCGGCGCCGATGGCGCCGAAGCCCTGGGGTTTGCCGGGCTGCATGGCGAGCTTGCGGAACTCGATGCCGCTGCCCGGCTCGTCCTCGTCGCCGACGTGCGCCAGCGCCTCCTTGACCACGTCGTACGCCCCGACGCTGACGCCGCCCGTGGTGACCATGAGGTCGGCGCGCACGAGCTGGTCCTCGATGGTGGAGCGGAGGATGTCGGCGTCGTCGGCGACGGCGCCGACCCGGTAGGCGATCGCGCCGGCGTCGCGCGCGGCCGCGGTGAGCGCGAAGCTGTTGGAGTCGTGGATCTGACCGCTGCCCAACTGCTCTCCGGGCTGGACCAGCTCGCTGCCGGTGGACATGACGACCACGCGCGGGCGGGGCCGTACCCGCACGGTGCCGCGGCCGATCGCGGCGAGCAGGGCGATCTGCGGGGGCCCCAGGACGGTGCCCGCCTCCAGGGCCAGGTCGCCCGCCCTGACGTCGCTGCCCTTGGCCCGCACATGGGCGCGTGCCTCGGCGGGCCGGTGCACCCGCACCAGTCCGCGGGCGCCCCCGGGGTCGAGGCCGGCGGCCCGCATCCCGCTGACCGGCCCCTCGCCGAGTCCGCCGTCGGTCCACTCCACGGGGACGACGGTCTCGGCACCGGGCGGCAGCGGCGCGCCCGTCATGATGCGGGCGGCCTGGCCGGGGCCCACGTCGAGCAGGTCGCGCCGGCCGGCCGCGACGTCCCCGACGACGTCCAGGACGGCCGGGAACTCCTCGCTCGCGCCCGCGACATCCGCCACCCGTACCGCGTACCCGTCCATGGAGCTGTTGTCGAACGGCGGCAGGGCCCCCGGCGCCAGGACGTCCTCGACCAGGACGCAGCCCTGGGCGTCGAGGAGTTGGAGCTCGATCGGTTCCAGGGGGCGGACGGTGGCAAGGATGTCCTGAAGGTGCTCGTCCACCGACCAGGTACGGTCCTGGTCTGCGGTGCGGGGCGCGGCGGTGCTCAACGTCGCTACATCTCCTCGGCTACGTAACTGCGAAGCCAGGTCCGGAACTCCGGGCCCAGGTCTTCACGTTCGCACGCGAGTCTGACAATGGCACGCAGGTAGTCGCCACGGTCGCCGGTGTCATAGCGGCGGCCCTTGAAGACGACGCCGTGCACGGGTCCGCCGACCTTCTCGTCCTGCGCCAACTGCTGGAGCGCGTCGGTGAGCTGGATCTCGCCGCCGCGGCCCGGCTCGGTGGTGCGGAGTATGTCGAAGATGTGCGGGTCGAGGACATAGCGGCCGATGACCGCGTAGTTCGACGGGGCGTCCGCCGGGTCGGGCTTCTCGACCAGACCGGTCACCTTGACGACGTCGCCGTCCTCGGTGGTCTCCACGGCCGCGCAGCCGTAGAGGTGGATCTGCTCGGGTGCGACCTCCATGAGCGCGATGACGCTGCCGCCGCGCTGTTCCTGGACCTCGACCATGCGCGCCAGCAGCGGGTCACGGGGGTCGATCAGGTCGTCGCCGAGCAGCACGGCGAAGGGTTCGCGGCCCACGTGCGGGGCCGCGCACAGCACGGCGTGACCGAGTCCCCTGGGGTCGCCCTGACGCACGTAGTGCATGGTCGCGAGGTCGCTGGACTCCTGCACCTTGGCGAGCCGCGCGGCGTCGCCCTTCTTCTGCAGGGCCGACTCGAGCTCGTAGTTGCGGTCGAAGTGGTCCTCGAGCGGGCGCTTGTTGCGGCCTGTGATCATGAGGACGTCGTCGAGCCCGGCGGCCACGGCCTCCTCGACCACGTACTGGATCGCCGGCTTGTCGACGACCGGCAGCATCTCCTTGGGAGTGGCCTTGGTGGCCGGCAGGAACCGGGTGCCGAGGCCTGCTGCGGGAATGACAGCCTTGCTGATCCTGGGGTGCGACTGGGTCATGGCCGACACCCTATCGGGTGCGCTTGTGAACAATCTGTGGTCCGGATTATTTTCGGCTCACATGAACGCATTGAGACCATATAGGAGTACTTTGTGCATCGCGGCAGGCCTCCCGTCCATTCTGACAAGCGGACGTTGCGACGCGATCTCCTTCAGGTGAGAAACAGGCTTACCGCGGATGACGTGGAGGCGGCCTCGGACGCGCTGGCGGAGCGGGCACTGGAACTGCCCGAACTGGCCCGCGCGGGCACGGTGGCCGCCTACGTCTCGGTGGGGAGCGAACCCGGGACGCTCGCGCTCCTGGACGCGCTGCGCGCGCGGGAGGTGCGGGTGCTGCTTCCGGTGCTGCTGCCCGACAACGACCTGGACTGGGGCGAGTACGCCGGAGCGGAATCCCTCGCGCGCGTGCGGCACGGCGGGAAGATGGCACTGCTGGAACCGGCCGGTGAGCGCCTGGGCCCGGACGCGGTGACCGCGGCGGACGCGGTGCTGCTGCCCGGCCTCGCCGTCGACACGCGCGGCATGCGCCTGGGGCGCGGCGGAGGCTCGTACGACCGGGTGCTGGCCCGGCTGGAACGCTCGGGCGCCCACCCCGCGCTCGTGGTGCTGCTCTACGACCCGGAGGTCGTGGAGCACGTTCCCGAAGAGGCGCACGACCGGCCGGTCCACGCGGTGGTGACACCGTCGGCCGTGCGCCGCTTCGGGAACGTCTGACTCAGCGTCCGCCGGGTCGGCTGCGACGGCTCACGGCTCGAGCACCAGTGTGTCGCTCGTGCCGGAGTCGACCGCCTTCTGCGAGAACGCCCAGGGCAACAGCTCGCCGGCGGCCCACTTGTCCGTCTGGTCGGTGTAGTGGGCGCTGTAGGCGTGCCCGGAGGCACCGGTGAGGTTGATCCACTTCGACTTGTCGAGATCGGCGAGGTTGACCACCATCCGCATCGACGGCACCCAGACGACGCCGTAGCCGCCGGCCGCGTTCCAGCCGGTCGCGTCCACCGCCGCCTCGCCGCCGCCGAGCTCCCAGGGGCCGCGGTTGAGGACGTACTGGAGGAAGGCCGGACCCGCGGTGCCCAGGGTCTGGTTCTTCAGGAACAGGCGGTGCAGCCGGCCCCAGCTCCAGGTGTCGATGTCCTTGCCGAGCTTGGCGGTCAGCTCCCAGCGGCCGTCGATCATGGCGCGTTCGAACAGCTTGTCCCGGTCGTCGTGCGCCCCGGGGCGGGTGCCCGACGCGGGCGTCGTCCACCAGTCGCTGTTCTTGTCGTCCATCAGGTTGCGCACCACCTCGAACCAGCGGTCGCCGCCGTCGGGCTGCGCCTGGTCGGCCTCCCGCCGGCCGCACTCGCGCACCTTCTCGGTGTCGTCCACCGCGCTGGTGCTCTTCGCCGGGTCCACGTACAGGCACTGGCCCTCGACCCGCAGCTCCTTGGGCAGCTTGTTGCCGAAGGCGAGCTTGAGGATGTTGCGCCAGACCGAGTTGAAGTAGGCGGCGGCCGCCGAGTCGGGATCCTGCGTGTAGTCCCAGCCCTCCAGGAGCTTCTGCGCCTGGCGGACGTCCGGGTCATCGATGTCGATCTTGAGCAGCGCCGGGACGAGCAGCTTGGCGATCTCGCTGGAGTTGTCCAGCTGCATCTGGCGCATGTCGTCGGTGGAGATCTTGCCGCCGCCGTCGATCTTGCCCTTGATCAGGCTGTTGATCCGCTGGCTGCGGGTGCCGTAGCCCCAGTCCGTGGTCAGCGTGTAGGGGTAGGCGTCCTTGTCGACCACGGCCTGGTTGGCGGTGACGATGTAGCCGCGCTTGGGGTTGTACTCGTAGGGAAGCTCGGAGGACTTGATGTAGCCGGTCCACTTGTACTTGGAGTCCCAGCCCGGCGCCGGGACCGAGCCGTCCTGGCCCTTCGCGCGGGTGGGGATCTTCCCGGGCAGGGTGTAGCCGATGTTGCCGGAGCTGCCGGCTCCGTCGGCGTAGACGAGGTTCTGCGAGGGCACGTCGAACAGCTTCGCCGCGTCGCGGAAGTCGCCCCAGTCGGCCGCCCTGTCCATCGCGAAGACGGCGTCCATGGAGGTGCCCGGGTCGAGGGCGGTCCACCTGAGCGCGATGCCGTAGCCGTCGCCCCGGTCGGGTGCCTCGGTACCGACGCCGGCCTTCTTGCCGACCTCGACGAGCTCGTCGTCACGGTCGGACAGCAGCGGCATGCCGTCGGCGGTCTGGCGCACGACGATCTTCTTGGACGCGCCGCCGGCGACCTTGATGGTCTCCGTACGCGTCTTGAAGGGCCTGGTCTTGCCGTCGTACAGGTAGCCGTCGCCGGAGAGCTTCTCCAGGTAGAGGTCGGTGACGTCGACGCCGGAGTTGGTCATGCCCCAGGCGATGTCCGCGTTGTGGCCGATTATCACGCCGGGCATGCCCGCGAAGGTGTAGCCCGCGACGTCGTACTGGCACTTGGCGGAGACCGTGCGGCAGTGCAGGCCCATCTGGTACCAGACCGAGGGCAGCGCGGCCGACAGGTGCGGGTCGTTGGCCAGCAGCGGCTTGCCGGTGATGGTGTGCTCGCCGGAGACGACCCAGGAGTTGGAGCCGATCCCGTTGCCGTTCACGCCGACCGCCGTCGGGAGGTCGTCCAGGATCTCGTACAGGCCCGAGAGCTGGCTCTGCAGAGCGGTCCCGCCGGCGGCGGAACCGGAGGTACCGCTCGCGGAGGTGCCGCCCGAGCCGCTCGTACCGCTGCCCTGCTCGTACGTCCCGGACAGCTCGTCGTACTTACCCTCCTGGACGATCGTCCGGTTCCGGTCGTACGGGTACTCCGGGTACAGGTCGGCGATCTGCTTCGGGCCGAGGCGGCTGGTCATCAGCGACCGGTCGATCTCGTCCTGCATGTTGCCGCGCAGGTCCCAGGCCATCGCCTTGAGCCAGGCGACCGAGTCGACCGGGGTCCACTCGGTGGGCTTGTAGTCGTTGGTGAACCCCAGAGCGGCGTACTCCAGGGAGATGTCCTTGCCGTCCTTGCCCTTGAGGTAGGCGTTGACTCCCTTGGCGTACGCCTGGAGGTACTTCTTCGTGTCGGCCGACAGCTTCGTGTCGTACTCCTGCTTCGCCACCCGGTCCCAGCCCAGGGTGCGCAGGAACTCGTCGTTCTTGACCTGGCTCTGGCCGAACATCTCCGAGAGGCGGCCGGAGGTCAGGTGCCGGCGCACGTCCATCTCGTAGAACCGGTCCTGCGCCTGGACGTAGCCCTGCGCCATGAACAGGTCCTCGTCGGAGGAGGCGTAGACCTGCGGGATCCCGTTGCCGTCACGCTTGACGTCGACCGGCCCCGAGAGGCCGTCGAGGGTTATCGAACCCGTGGTCTGCGGGAAGGAGGCCCGGACCGTGCTGATGGACCAGTACGCCCCGTAGGCCACGCCACCAATGATGGCCAGTACCAGGACGAGCACGACGAGGCGCAGTTTGCGCCCCTTCTTCCTGCCGGACTTGCCGGGCTTGTCACCCGTTGTGGCGGTGGTGTTGGGGGGCATCGCTGTCCTTGCTGTCCTAACGCGAGCGGCAGGCGGTCCTGGAGTGCTGGAGCAACCATAGGCGCAGGGCCCCGAGCCGCTTGACGCGGAGTCGGGAACTGGCACGGACGGACGTTCGACCCCGACACGGCGACCGTCAAGAAATCGTCAAGAGTTAGGTAAGGTAACGAAGTACTTGGGGATGCGGCGCGCGAGCGTTGTGTCCGATATACGTGTGCGCCCCTCGCGCTGAAGCGCGTGAGCCAGGGAAGGGAACGGCCACTGACTGTCCACCACCTCAACCAGCTCCTGCTCGCCTGCTCGCTCGTCCTGCTCGTCGCCGTGGCAGCGGTCCGCATCTCCTCGCGCAGCGGGCTTCCCAGCCTGCTCGTGTACCTGGGGATAGGCGTCCTGATGGGCCAGGACGGCCTCGGCCACATCCACTTCGCCAGCGCCGAGATGACCCAGGTCATCGGCTACGCGGCGCTCGTCGTGATCCTGGCCGAGGGCGGTCTGGGCACGAAGTGGAAGGAGATCAAACCGGTCCTTCCGGCCGCCACCGCGCTGGCGCTGGGCGGGGTGGCGGTGAGCGTCGGGGTGACGGCCGCCGGCGCGCACTACCTGATCGGGCTCGAATGGCGGCAGGCGCTCATCATCGGGGCGGTGGTGTCCTCCACGGACGCGGCGGCGGTCTTCTCCGTGCTGCGCCGGATCCCGCTGCCCGCGCGCGTGACGGGCATGCTGGAGGCGGAGTCCGGCTTCAACGACGCCCCGGTGGTCATCCTGGTCGTCGCGTTCTCCACCGCGGGCCCCTTCGAGCACTGGTACGTCCTGGTCGGCGAGATCGTGCTGGAACTGGCCATCGGCGCCGCCATCGGCCTCGCGGTGGGACTGCTGGGCTCCTGGGGTCTCAGGCACGTCGCCCTGCCCGCCTCCGGTCTCTACCCGATCGCCGTCATGGCCATCGCGGTCATGGCCTACGCGGCCGGCTCCCTGGCGCACGGCAGCGGCTTCCTGGGCGTCTACCTAGCCTCGATGGTCATGGGCAACGCCAAGCTGCCCCACTGGCCCGCCACCCGCGGCTTCGCCGACGGGCTCGGCTGGATCGCCCAGATCGGCATGTTCGTCCTGCTCGGCCTGCTGGTCACCCCGCACGAACTGGGCGACGACGTGTGGCCCGCCCTCGTCATCGGCCTGGTGCTGACGATGGTCGCGCGACCGCTGAGCGTCGTGCTCTGCCTGACCCCGTTCCGGATTCCCTGGCAGGAGCAGGCCCTGCTGTCCTGGGCCGGACTGCGCGGCGCCGTGCCCATCATCCTGGCCACGATCCCCATGGTGAACGGCGTCGACGGCAGCCACCGCATCTTCAACATCGTCTTCGTGCTGGTCGTCGTCTACACCCTGATCCAGGGGCCGACGCTGCCCTGGCTGGCCCGCAAGCTGGAACTGGGCGAGGGCTCCGAGGCCGCCGACCTCGGCATCGAGTCCGCGCCCCTGGAGCGGCTGCGCGGGCATCTGCTGTCCGTCGGGATCCCGTCCGAGTCGAAGATGCACGGCGTCGAGGTCAACGAACTGAGACTGCCGGCCGGGGCCGCGGTCACCCTCGTCGTACGCGACGGGACCTCGTTCGTGCCGTCGCCGACGACGGTGCTGCGGCGCGGCGACGAACTCCTCGTGGTCGCCACGGACCCGGTCCGCGACGCGGCCGAACGGCGACTGCGCGCGGTGGGCCACGGCGGCAAGCTGGCCGGATGGCTCGGCGCGGACGGGCCCCGCGAGCCGGGCGGGACCGGCAGAGCACGCAGGCGGTAGCGGGATCGCCCCCGCCCGGTGCGCGGCGGGGACGCCTCGGCCCGGCGCCGTGGCGGGAACGCACGGCACGGTGCAGCGGCGGGGCCGCACGGCGCGGGGCCGTGCGGCCCCGCGGTGACCTCCTGTGTCCCGCAGGCGCGTTAAGGGCATGTTTCGTACGGTTCACACCCCAGCCGTTCACAGGCGGACGCGTCGACAGTGCCCGCTTTCACAGGTGCACCGGGCGCTGATCCCTGTACGATGAAGGCTTACCTTGATCGAACCAACTCTGCCTGACGCAGTGCTGGCGCGACCGTATGGCGGCCGGGAAGCCTCCCTCGACACAGGCCCCGGCATCTACCGCAGTTCCGCGCGAGAGGACAGCGCTCGGCGTCCCCGCACGGGCGCGCTACCAGGCGGCAGAAAGGCACGGGCCGTGGCATCCACGGTCACCGACGAGCCGTCGAAGAACTCGCCGGACTCTCCGTCCCGCCCCGGTTACGGGTCGCTGCTGCGCACCCGCGGCGCCTGGACGTTCCTGCTTCCGGGCTTCGCCGCGCGCCAGCCGTTCGCGATGCTCACGATCTCCATCGTGCTGCTCGTGCAGCACACCACCGGCTCGTACGGCGCAGCGGGCGCCGCCGCTGCCGCCACCGGCGTCTCCATGGCCCTGTTCGCGCCCTACAGCGGCCGCCTCGCCGACCGCTACGGACAGCGCGCGGTGCTGGTCCCCGGCGTCCTCGTCCACACGCTCTCCGGGCTGACCCTCACGGCGCTCGCGCTGGCCCACGCGCCCCTGTGGGCGCTGTTCGCGGCGGCCGTGCCCACCGGTGCCTCGGTGCCGCAGGTCGGGCCCATGGTCCGGGCCCGCTGGGGCGTGAAGCTCAAGGACTCCCCGCTGATGACGACCGCGGCGGCCTTCGAGTCCGTCACGGACGAGCTGACCTTCGTCCTCGGCCCGCTGCTCGCCACCGCGCTGTGCACCGCCGTGACCCCCTCGGCGGGCCTGGTCGCGGAGGCCACGCTGACCCTGGTCGGCGGTCTGCTGTTCGCCGCACGCAAGAGCACCCAGCCTTCCGTGGCCCCCCAGGGGCACGCACGCGTGGCGCACGAATCCGCCCTGCGCGTGCCCGGCGTGCGCGTACTGGTCGTCACCTTCCTGGGCATCGGGTCCGTCTTCGGCGGCATGCAGGTCTCACTGGCCGCGTTCACCGAGTCGATCGGCGAGCCCGGCCTGAACGGCGTCCTGTACGGGGTGTTCGCCGCGGGCAACATGCTCTCCGGCCTGGTCTGCGGCGCGATCGCCTGGCGGGTCGCCCCGCAGCGGCGCCTGGTCGTGGGCTACGCGGCCCTCGCACTGACCGCCTCCGGCCTCTGGGCCGCGCACTCGGTCCTGGTCCTGGCCGGGCTCGGCCTGCTGGTCGGCATGTGCATCGCACCTTCCCTGATCACCGGCTACACCCTGGTCGAGAAGCTGGTTCCGGCGGGGGCCCGCACCGAGGCCTTCACCTGGCTGACCGGCGCGGTGGCGCTGGGCCAGGCGGCCGCCGTCACGGTCGCCGGACAGCTGGAGGACCGCCTCGGCGACGGGACCGGGTTCCTAGTGCCGATGGGCGGCACGGTGCTGGCGCTGGCGACCCTGATCGCCCTGCGCTCACGGCTCGCCGTACACCCGCATGGCCGCACCGTCGCACGTGGCGTCGGTCACCGAGTGCCGATGACGGTGGACTGATCCCCGGGAATACGTCACTATGGACCGTCGTTAGCACTCATCGAGTGAGAGTGCCAGGAGGAAGACAGTGCCGACCTACCAGTACCAGTGCACCGAGTGCGGCGAGGGCCTCGAGGCGGTGCAGAAGTTCACCGACGACGCCCTGACCGTCTGCCCCAACTGCGATGGCCGCCTGAAGAAGGTGTTCTCCGCGGTCGGCATTGTCTTCAAGGGCTCCGGCTTCTACCGGAACGACAGCCGCGGCTCCTCGTCGAGCAGTTCGCCGGCCGCGTCGAAGTCCTCGACGTCCACGGACTCGAAGTCGGCGTCCACCACGTCCTCGGCCTCGTCGTCCTCGGACTCGAAGTCGTCGAGCTCCAGCTCCTCGGCCGGCAGCTCCGCCGCCTAGGACCCCGCACACCGCATCGGGACCCCGCCGTCGCACGACGGCGGGGTCCTGTGCATTCCGACAGCGGGGTCCGGTGCGCCTCTACGGCGAGGTCCGGTGCGCCTCTACGGCGAGGTCCGGTGCGCTCCGACGGCGAGGTCTGGTGCACTCCTACGGCGAGGTCCGGTGCACTCCTACGGCGAGGTCCGGTGCACTCCTACGGCGAGGTCCGGTGCACTCCTACGGCGAGGTCCGGTGGGTCCGCGGTACCGACCGGCGTTCCCCCGCGAGCGCCCGCTAGTGTGCTGAACATGGCGAACGCAGAGCTCGACGTCAGCGCGGAGATCGGTGTCATCGGCGGCTCCGGTTTCTACTCGTTCCTCGACGACGTGACCGAGATCCAGGTCGACACGCCCTACGGGCCGCCCAGCGACTCCCTCTTCCTCGGCGAGATCGCGGGCCGTCGGGTGGCGTTCCTGCCCCGGCACGGACGCGGCCACCATCTGCCACCGCACCGCATCAACTACCGGGCCAACCTGTGGGCCCTGCGCTCGGTCGGCGTCCGGCAGGTCCTCGGCCCGTGCGCGGTGGGCGGCCTGCGCCCCGAGTACGGGCCGGGCACCCTGGTCGTGCCCGACCAGTTCGTCGACCGTACGAAGTCCCGGGTCGGGACGTACTTCGACGGGCTGCCGCTGCCGGACGGCACGGTGCCGAACGTCGTGCACGTGTCCCTGTCCGACCCCTACTGCCCCGTGGGGCGCGCGGCCGCGCTGAAGGCGGCGCGCGGGCGGGACTGGGATCCGGTGGACGGCGGCACGCTCGTCGTGGTCGAGGGGCCGCGCTTCTCGACCCGCGCCGAATCGCTGTGGCACCAGGCCCAGGGCTGGTCCGTGGTGGGCATGACCGGCCACCCCGAGGCGGCCCTCGCCCGTGAACTGGAGCTCTGCTACACCTCCATGAACCTGGTCACGGATCTGGACGCGGGCGCCGAGTCCGGGGAGGGCGTCTCGCACGACGAGGTGCTGCGGGTGTTCGCCGCGAACGTGGACCGGCTGCGCGATGTGCTGTTCGACGCGGTGGCCGCACTGCCCCCGGCCGGGGACCGCGACTGCCTGTGCACGACGGCACTCGGCGGGATGGATCCGGGGTTCGCACTGCCGTAGGCGTTCGCCCTGCCGTGGGCGTTCGCACTGCCGTGAGCGAGGGCCCGGGAGGGCGGAACGCCTCGTTCGGGTGAGGGAGTTGTCCACAGTCCGCCGGTCGTCCACGGGCGTCGGCGGGCCGTGGCGCGAAGCCTCATCGTGGGAGCACACGCCGATCCCACGTCGCAGGCGGTGATCCAGATGCCCTTCCCTCCCCCCGGCCCTCGCTTCCCGACCCGTCTCCCTCCCCCAGGCCCTACCCTGCCCTCGTTTCCCTCGCTCTCCTCGCTCTCCTCGCTCTCTTCCTCCCTCTCGACGCTTTCACCGGACGTGCCCGCGCCCCGTCCGCCCGGCACCGACGCCCCCGCCACCTGCGAGGTGCCGCACTTCGCCCCGGTGCGCATCCGGGGCGCGCGGCACCGGCTGCACCGGCTCGTACGGCACCGGGAGCGGGCCGTCGCGCTCGGCATCGTCGTCACCGCGGCCGCGCTCGTGGCGGCCGGTCCCCAGGACACCGAACGGGCCCGCGGCCGTCCGGACCGGGCCGCGCCCGAAAAGCCGGCCGACGGCGCCCCCGCCGGGCGGCACCGCGCCGTCGAGACGGTGACGGCACCGGTGCGGATCGCGGACGCGGCCACCGTCCGACTGCTGCGCCCGGGCGACCGCGTCGACGTCATCGCCGCCGGTCCGGCGGCCACGGGCGGGGACGCCCGGGTGGTCGCCCGCGGGGCGCTGGTGACGCGGCTGCCCACGCCGGTGGACCCCACGGCCGAGGGCGGCGCCCTGGTGGTGCTCTCCGTGGAGCGCGCCACCGCGGCCCGTCTGGTGGGAGCGGCCACGACGCAACGGCTGGCGGTGACGCTGTGCTGAGCCACGCCGTCCGGGTCCAAACCGTTCCAAGTCCCCCTTCCGAGGCACCCGCCGGGGCAGGGCGAACCCGCTCTGCCGTAGGTTGCGGAGCGCTTTGTTCCACAGCCTGTGCACGCGAGAAGAGGGCCTTAGGTGAGCAAGAAGCAGGAGACGGGTGTCTGGCAGGGCTTCAAGGCCTTCCTGATGCGCGGAAACGTCGTCGACCTGGCAGTGGCGGTGGTGATCGGCGCCGCCTTCACCAACATCGTCAACTCGCTGGTGAAGGGCATCATCAACCCGCTGGTCGGCGCGGTCGGCACGCAGAACCTCGATGCCTACAGTTCGTGCCTGAGTTCGTCCTGCAAGGGCAACCAGGGCATCCGGCTGCTGTGGGGGTCGGTCCTCGGCGCCACCCTGAGCTTCCTGATCACCGGCGCGGTCGTGTACTTCCTCATGGTGCTGCCGATGTCGAAGTACCTGGCCCGGCAGGAGGCCCGCAAGAAGGCGCGGCAGGGCACGCACGAGGTCATCGAGGTGACCGAGCTGGAGGTGCTCAAGGAGATCCGCGACGCCCTGGTCGCGCAGCGAGGTTCCGGCTACAACGGACCCTCGCACCGCGGTTACGACGGACGCCAGTAGGGCCGTCTCGCACGCGGACGGCGGCCGGACCGGCCCCGGCTCGGACGGCGACGGCCCGCACCCACCGGGATCAGATGTGGTGGGGCGGCTTCTCGTCGAGGAAGCGCTTCAGGTCGGCCGCGCTGTCGCCGTCCGTGCGCGGCCGTTCGCCCCAACCGCGGTCCGTGTCGTCGGCGGACGGCCGGTCCAGCGGGTCGTCGAAGATCAGCGCGGCCTTCGGGTCGCGCGGTCCGGGGGCGGATTCGGTCGTCATGCCTCCAGGGTACGGCCCTGGAGGCACCCGTCCGCCGGACCCGCGACGCCTGCCGTGTGCGGGGCCGTACAGGAACTTTCCGGACGCATCTGCTGTGCTTGGGCGCATGACCTCCAGCCCCACCCCACGGCCCACGCCCCCAAGACCGCCGAGCGGTCTCGTCGCACGCGACCGCGCCGAGACCCACCGGGTCGCCTCCCCGCTCGAGCTTTTCTTCGACCTGTGCTTTGTCGTGGCCATCGCACAGGCGGGCGCCGAGCTGGTGCACGCCCTGGCGGAGGGGCACGTCGGACAGGGCGTCCTGAACTACGCGATGGTCTTCTTCGCCATCTGGTGGGCCTGGATGAACTTCACCTGGTTCGCCTCGGCCTACGACAACGACGACGCCCTCTACCGAGTCGTCACCCTGGTCCAGATCGCCGGTGTCCTGGTGCTGGCCGCCGGGGTGTCGCAAGCCTTCGAGAACCGTGACTTCACCGTCGTCTGGATCGGCTACGTGATCATGCGGCTGGCGATGGCGACGCAGTGGCTGCGGGCTGCGCGGACCGCCGAGGGCGCCGAGCGGAGCACCGCGCTGCGGTACGCGGGGGGCGTGCTGGTCTGCCAGATCGGCTGGACGGGCCTGGTGCTCCTGCCGGAACACGCCCGTCCCTGGCTGTTCCTGGTGATGGTGATCGCGGAGCTGTGCGTGCCGGTCTACGCGGAACGGACCTTCACCACGACCTGGCACCCGCACCACATCGCCGAGCGGTACGGCCTGTTCACGATCATCGTGCTCGGCGAGACGGTCGCCGCGGCCACGGTCGCCGTGAAGACGGCCGTGCACGAGCACGACGCGCTCGGCGAGTTGCTGCCGATCGCGGCCGGCGGTCTGCTGATCGTGTTCTGTGCGTGGTGGATCTACTTCGTGGTGCCGATCCACGGGCATCTGCACTCCAGCAGAGAGGCGTTCCTCTGGGGCTACGGCCACTACCTGATCTTCGCCTCCGCGGCCGCGATCGGCGCCGGCCTCGAACTGGCCGTGGAGCAGACGGTGGGCCAGGCGCACATCTCCGCCCTGGCCGCCTCGGCCGCCGTGACCCTGCCCACGGCCCTCTACCTGGTCACCCTGTGGGCGCTGCACGCACGGCACTTCAAGGTGGGCATCGCCCAGCAGTCGGTCCTGCCGGCCACGGCGCTGCTGGTGATCTGCTGCACCTTCCTCGGCGAGTGGGCGGTGCTCGCGACCGGCCTGGTGTCGGCGCTGGGGGTGGTGGTCGGCTCGACGCTGACGGCCCGTACGCACGCCGGACCGCACCGGGAGACGGGGGACGCACCGGCCGTGTGACGCCCTCGGGCCCGACGACGCGTGGCACCCCGGGTCCGACGGCGGGTGCGCGACGGTGCGCGAAGCGGCCCGCGGGACGACGGGCGGAGCGACACTGATCCCCATGACAGTCGACGCTTTGACCGACGTGGCCGGTGTGCGGGTGGGACACGCGACGCGCACCGGCGAGGGGTGGCTCACCGGCACCACGGTCGTGCTCGCCCCGGAGGGCGGGGCCGTCGCCGCCGTGGACGTGCGCGGCGGCGGCCCCGGCACCAAGGAGACCGACGCCCTCGACCCGCGCAACCTGGTGGAGCGGGTCGACGCGATCGTCCTGACCGGCGGCAGTGCGTACGGGCTCGACGCGGCGTCGGGGGTGATGGCCTGGCTGGAGGAGCAGGGGCGCGGGGTGTCCGTGGGCTCGGATCCGGCGCATGTCGTGCCGGTGGTGCCCGCCGCCTGCATCTTCGACCTGGGCCGGGGCGGCTCCTTCCGGGCCAGGCCGGACGCGGCCACCGGGCGGGCCGCGGTGGAGGCGGCCGCGGCGACCGCACCCGGCGCCCCCGTGCCCGAAGGGTGCGTGGGCGCGGGCACCGGAGCGGCGGCCGGGGTGCTCAAGGGCGGGATCGGCACCGCGAGCGCCGTCCTGGAGTCGGGGATCACGGTGGCCGCGCTGGTGGTGGCCAACGCGGCGGGCTCGGTGATGGATCCGGAGACAGGAGCGCTCTACGGGGAGTACTTCCAGGGGCGGGTGGAGTATCCGTCGGCGCAGGTGCACCGGGCCGCGCGGCTGCGTCTGGCCGAGGCCGCCCGCAGGAACACGCCCCCGCCGCTGAACACGACGCTCGCGGTGGTCGCCACCGAAGCCCGGCTCTCGAAGGCCCAGGCACAGAAGCTGGCGGGCACGGCCCACGACGGGATCGCACGCGCCGTACGGCCGGTGCATCTGCTCCACGACGGGGACACCGTGTTCACACTGGCGACGGGGGCGCATCCTCTCGACAGCGAGGACAGCGAGGACAGCGAGGGCATCAAGGACATCGAGCGCCCACGCGCCTTGAACGAACTCCTCGAAGCGGGCGCGGACCTCGTGACCCGGGCGATCGTGCGCGCCGTCCGGGCGGCCGAGTCGGTGGACGGACCGGGGGGCGCGTGGCCGTCGTACGAGACGCTGTACGGGACGGAGGTCGGCCGAGACGGCCGCCGGGAGCGCTGAGCGGGGCGACGGCGGCGCCCAAATCCCCCGCGTCAGCGGAGTTGATGACGGGTACCTCATCGAACTGTCCCTGTTCTGTCACGTGACACCCTTCCGGGCGGCGGCCGGGAACCCCTGCCACGCCGGGTCACTCCTTCTCCACGTATGTGAGCGGAACCCGTACACCACACAGACCTGGAGCAGATCGTGACAACGCCGAAGAAGTCAGCGCGGCGCGTGATGGGGGCCTGTGCCGCCCTGATCGTCGGCACCCTCACCCTCACCGCCTGCGGCGGCAACGCCAACGCCGGGACCGGGGACGACAAGGGCGGCACGAGCACCGCCAGGACGTCCACGGCGAAGATCGCCATCTCGGCCGCGGACGGCTCGACCGGCGCGTCGATCAACTCGACCGGCGTGCGGGTCAGCGGCGGCACCCTGACCGACGTGAAGATGACGGTCGCGGAGACCGGGCAGGCCGTGGACGGGGCCCTGTCCGCCGACGGCAGCAACTGGAAGCCGAAGAACCGGCTGGAGCGCGGGACCAAGTACCGGATATCGGCGACCGCGAAGGACTCGGGCGGCCGTACCTCCGCCGCGAACTCCGTCTTCACCACCGTCTCGTCGGCGAACAGCTTCATCGGCACGTACACGCCCGACGACGGCACGACGGTCGGCGTCGGGATGCCGGTGTCGTTCACCTTCGACAAGGCCATCACCGACACGAAGGCCGTCCAGTCGCACATCAAGGTCACCTCCAGCAGCGGGCAGCAGGTGGCCGGGCACTGGTTCGGCGCGCAGCGGCTGGACTTCCGCCCCGACCAGTACTGGAAGGCCGGCTCCAAGGTCACGATGAACATCGACCTGGACGGCGTGCAGGGCGCGAACGGCGTCTTCGGGGTACAGAAGAAGACCGTCACCTTCACCATCGGCCGCTCGCAGGTCTCCACGGTCGACGTCGACACGCAGACCATGACGGTGGTGCGCGACGGCCGGACCGTCAAGTCGGTCCCGATCTCCTCGGGCAGCCCGGAGCACACCACGTACAACGGGCAGATGGTGATCTCCGAGAAGTTCACGCAGACCCGGATGGACGGATCGACGGTCGGCTACGGCGGCGAGTACGACATCTCGGACGTGCCGCACGCGATGCGCCTGACCAACTCCGGCACCTTCGTCCACGGCAACTACTGGTACCAGAAGTCCGCCCCGCCCTTCGGGCAGACCGGCACCAGCCACGGCTGCGTGGGACTCCAGGACGTACAGGGCGCCCAGGGGGACACGCCCGCCAAGTGGTTCTACGACAATTCACTCATCGGGGACGTCGTGGTCGTCCGGAACTCCCCCGACAAGACCGTGGCGCCGGACAACGGACTCAACGGCTGGAACATGCCGTGGGACGAGTGGACCGCGGGCAGCGCCGTCTGACGACGGGCCTCCCATCGAGGACGTCCGCCCGGAACTCCCTTTTGACCAGCGGATTTTGACGATACGGCGGGCCGTGCGGGAACTTCCCGCACGGCCCGCGCGTTTTCCCTGTGCACGTTTTCCCGGTTCCCGGACATGATGTCCGACCGAGGGGCTACGGTATGCACCCACAAGGTGACATGCAGCAACGCCAGGAGAAACCTTGAGCGTTCCGTACGAGACCGCAGCGTACGAACCACCCGAGTCGCCCGAGTCTCCGGAAGAGCACCTCGCGCGACTCCTCGGTCGTGCCCTGAACTCCTTCGAGCTGCCCGACGAGGTGATCCGGCGGCTCGACTGCGCTCTGGCGCACGACAGTTCACTGCACTCCGCGCACCACAGCGCGGGGCTGCATCGCGAGACCTACCGGCACACCTGGCTGCTCGCCGACGGCTCGGCGCTGACCCTGTGGGAGCTCGTCCACAACACCGCGCCGGGCGGCGACCCCCAGCACGAGGTGTACGTCGACGAGGAGGAACTGCGCGCCGCCACCTCCCGGCTGTCCTTACCGCCCGACACCCCCGATTTCGAACTGCCGGTGCAGGTGCAGCTCTCACCGCTCCCCCAGCCGCGGCACGCGTACACGCCCGACGACTCGGCGGACCATGCGCGCCGGCTCCTGCGCCGGGCGGAGAACCCGGACCGTCCGGGCGCGGACACGGCCGAACTGCTGGCGTCGGCGTTCGCCCACCAGATCACCCAGGCCTTCGGCCGCCCGTGCCGCGCGGGCCGGATCGGCCTGTGCTTCGCGCTCTACGAGCACGCGTTCCTGCTGCGGGACGGCCGGGAGATCGCCCTGTGGGAGGTCGAGCACACGGAGACGCCCGACGGTCGGCACATGTGCGAGGTCTACCCGAGCGAGGACGCCGCCCGCGAGGCGATGGAACGGCGCGCGGCACGCCGTTCCTGACGGACCCGGGGCCCGCTCGGTCAGCCGCCCGCGCCGAACCGCTTGACCAGGCCCGCGAAGGCGTCCTCCTCGGCCGGAGTCAGCTCCACGGACTCCAGCTGCGGGCCCGTCTGCCGCTGGGCCGGAAGGCCGGACAGCACGGAAGAGGCGGGCAGCACCGGGAGAGCGGCCAGGCCGGCAGGGCCGGAACGCCACCCGGAGACCCCGCCGCGGCTGCCGTCGCGGCCGCGGCCCAGGACGCGGGTCAGGCACATCACCCAGACGACCGCCGCCGCCAGAGCCAGGACCGCCACACCGGCCAGCTGAGGGATCGAGAGATGCTCGGACATGCGGTCCAGTAGACACCAGCGGCCACGCATCAGGCCTGTACCGTGACGCATCTCGCAGATACGACAGTTGTGGCGGTTGACGCAGAAGCAGCGATTACGACATCCGAAGACGGTCGTCGACGGCTGTCGAAGATCGGCACGGACAGGCGCCGATCAACTCACAGCACGTCAAAGGGACATGCGGACGGCCGCAGCTCCCGGTCCCCCGGGGAGCTGCGGCCGTCCGGTCCGCCCGTCCGTGCGCCTACGCCGCTACCGGCTGCTTGCGCTGCGCCTCCGCCGTGGCCGCGCCCCGCGTCCGCGCCGCCGGGTCCTCGGCGAGCGGTGCGCGCAGGCCCTTGAGGAGGACGACCAGAGCCGTCGTGACGCAGACGCCCGCGGCGAGGGCGATCAGGTACAGGAGCGGGTTGCCGATCAGCGGCACCACGAAGATGCCGCCGTGCGGGGCGCGCAGGGTGGCGCCGAAGGCCATCGACAGCGCTCCGGTGACCGCGCCGCCCGCCATCGCGGACGGGATGACCCGCAGCGGGTCGGCCGCCGCGAACGGGATCGCGCCCTCGGTGATGAAGGAGGCGCCCAGCACCCAGGCGGCCTTGCCGTTCTCCCGCTCGGTCTGGGTGAAGAGCCGGCCGCGCACGGTCGTGGCCAGCGCCATCGCCAGCGGCGGCACCATGCCGGCCGCCATCACGGCCGCCATGATCTTCATGGCCGAGTCGCTCGGGGCGGCGACCGCGATACCGGCGGTGGCGAAGGTGTAGGCGACCTTGTTGACCGGGCCGCCGAGGTCGAAGCACATCATCAGGCCGAGCAGGCCGCCGAGCAGGATGGCGTTGGAGCCGGTGAGGTGGTTCAGCCAGTCGGTCATGCCCTTCTGCGCGGCGGCGATGGGCTTGCCGATGACCACGAACATCAGGAACCCGACGATCGCCGCGGAGATCAGCGGGATCACGACCACCGGCATGATGCCGCGCATCGCGGCCGGGACCCTCACCCGCTGGATCGACAGCACCACGCCGCCGGCGATCAGACCGGCCGCGAGACCGCCGAGGAAGCCCGCGTTGATGGTCAGCGAGATCGCGCCGCCGACGAATCCGGGGACCAGGCCGGGGCGGTCCGCCATGCCGTAGGCGATGTAGCCGGCCAGCACCGGGACCAGGAAGCCGAAGGACACGACACCGATCTGGAAGAGCAGTGCGGCCCAGCTGTCCGTCTGGGTCCAGACGAAGTGGTCCATGACCGACGGCGCCTTGTTGATCTTGTAGCCGCCGATCGCGAAACCGAGGGCGATCAGCAGACCGCCCGCGGCGACGAACGGGACCATGTAGCTGACGCCGCTCATCAGCCAGGTGCGCAGCTTGGTGCCGTAGCCCTCGCCGGCGCCGCCGGCCCGCTCGACCGGCGTGCCGGTGCCGGTGCCGTCCGCGGCGGCCGGCGCGGTGGCCTCGCCGCGTTCCGCCTTGCCGCGGACCTCGGCGATGAGTTCGGCGGGGCGGTTGATGCCCGCCTTCACGCCGACGTCGACGGTCGGCTTGCCGGCGAAGCGGTCCTTGTCGCGTACGGGGACGTCGTGCGCGAAGATCACGCCGTCCGCCGCGGCGACGACCGCCGGGTCGAGCCGGGCGAAGCCGGCCGAGCCCTGGGTCTCGACGACGACCTCGACGCCCGCCTCGCGGCCCGCGCTCTCCAGCGACTCGGCCGCCATGTAGGTGTGCGCGATCCCGGTGGGGCAGGAGGTGACGGCGACGATCCGGAAGGGGCGCTCGCCAGCGCCTGCGGGACCCGCCGCGGCGACCGCCGACGCCGGGCCCGCCGTCGTACCGCTGCCCGCCGTGGCGTCGGCGGAGGCCGCCACCGGCGCCACGGCGGTGTCCTGGGAGGTGGGCCCGGCGGCCGCGGCGTCCGCGGGGGAGCCGTCGGACGACTTGCCGATGTCCGCCGGCGTCTTCTCGCCGCGGATGAGCGCGGCCGCGTCGGCCGCGTCCCCGGCCGACCGCAGCGCGGCGGTGAACTCGTCGTTCATCAGCTGCCTGGCCAGCGAGGACAGGATGGTCAGATGGGCGTCGTCGGCGCCGGCCGGCGCGGCGATCAGGAAGATCAGGTCGGCCGGGCCGTCCGCCGCGCCGAAGTCGATGCCGGCCGGGCTGCGCCCGAAGGCGAGCGTCGGCTCGGTGACGTGCGCGCTGCGGCAGTGCGGGATGCCGATGCCGCCGTCGAGCCCGGTGGGCATCTGCGCCTCGCGGGCGGCGACGTCGGCGAGGAAGCCGTCCAGGTCGGTCACCCGGCCCCGGGCGGCCATGCGCTCGGCGAGGGCGCGTGCCGCCGCTTCCTTGGTGTCGGCGGACAGGTCGAGATCGACCAGGTCCGCGGTGATCAGGTCGCTCATCGCGGGCTCCTTCGCACGCGTATCGCCCGGGAAACGAACCGGACGCACAGGGGGACGGGGGTGGTGCTGTGGGGGAAGGCGGGGGCGGCGGGGCGGGGGTTCACGACACCGGCTCCGTCAGCTCGCGGTCCGTGGGGACCTCGGCCGCGACCGTCACCGCCGCCGGGGCCAGGTCCGCCGGGGTGGGCATGACGCTGCCGGGCAGCCGGACGGCGGCCGCGCCGTGCGCGACGGCCGAGGCGAGGGCCTCCGGGCCGCTGCCACCGGCGATCAGGAAGCCGGCCAGGGAGGCGTCACCGGCGCCCACGTTGCTGCGTACGGCGTCCACCCGCGCGTCGGCGAACCAGGCGCCCTCGGCGGCCACGAGGAGCTGCCCGTCGGCGCCGAGGCTCGCGAGCACGGCGCCCGCGCCCAGCGCGCGCAGTTCCTCGGCCGCCTTCAGCGCGTCGCCCACGGTCGACAGGGGGCGGCCGACGGCCTCGGCGAGTTCCTCGGCGTTCGGCTTCACCACGTCGGGCCGCTCGCGCAGCGCCTCCAGCAGCGCGGGGCCCGAGGTGTCCAGGGCGATCCGCACCCCCGCGGCATGGGCGCGGGCGACCAGGTCGGCGTACCACAACGGCGTGAGACCGCGGGGCAGGCTCCCGCAGCAGGCGATCCAGTCGGCGTCGCCCGACCGTGCGCGCACCGTCTCCAGGAGCAGTTCCTGCTCGTCGGGCGACAGTTCGGGACCCGGCGCGTTGATCTTCGTCAGGACGCCGTCCGCCTCCGCCAGGGCGATGTTCGAGCGGGTGGTACCGGCGACCGGGACCCGCGCGACCTCGATGCCCTGTGCGTCGAGGAGGCCGGCGACGAGCGCGCCCGGCGCGCCTCCCAGGGGGAGCACGGCGACCGTACGCCGCCCGGCGGCCGCGACGGCGCGCGAGACGTTCACGCCCTTGCCGCCGGGGTCCACGCGCTCGCCGGTGGCGCGGATGACGTCGCCGCGCTCCAGTGAGGGCACCTCGTACGTGCGGTCGAGGGACGGGTTGGGGGTGACGGTGAGAATCATGTGCGCACAACTTCCGTGCCGCCGCGCTCGATGACGGCGGTGTCCTCGGGACCGAGCCCGCTGTCGGTGATCAGCAGATCGACGTCGCCCAGGCCGCCGAAACGGGCGAAGTGCTCCTGCCCGTGCTTGGCGGAGTCGGCCAGCAGCACCACCCGGCGGGCGGCGGCGATCGCGGCCCGCTTCACCGCGGCCTCGGCCAGGTCGGGGGTGGTCAGACCGTGCTCCGCGGAGAAGCCGTTGGCGGCGACGAAGAGGACGTCGGCCCGGATCTCGCCGTACGCGCGCAGCGCCCAGGCGTCGACGGCGGCGCGGGTACGGTGCCGGACGCGCCCTCCGACGAGGTGGAGCTGGATGCCGGGGTGGTCCGCGAGGCGGGCCGCGATCGGCAGGCTGTGGGTGACGACGGTGAGCGAGGCGTCCAGCGGGACGGCCGCGGCGAGACGGGCGACCGTCGTACCGGCGTCGAGGATCACCGTTCCCTCGACCGGCAGTTCCGTGAGGGCCGCCTTGGCGATGAGGTCCTTCTCGTCCGCCGAGGTGGACTCGCGCTCGGCCAGATCGGGCTCGAAGTCGAGGCGTCCGGCCGGTATGGCGCCACCGTGGACCCGGCGGACCAGGCCCGCGCGGTCGAGGGCCTTCAGATCGCGGCGGATCGTTTCCGCGGTGACCTGGAACTCCTCGGCGAGTGACAGCACGTCCACGCGGCCGCCGTCACGGGCGAGCCGCAGGATCTCCTGCTGTCGCTCCGGTGCGTACATGTCCGTTCGCCTCCGACTGATGCCCGAATCTGTGGTTTCACCAGAACGGTACGCCCGGATTTCCGGAAAGTAAACAGGTTCGGGCATCAGGCGGACGCAAACGGGCTTCCGGCGGACTTCCCGGACGAGCTCCCACGGCCTCGCTACGGGGAGGGGAAACCGGAACGGCGGCGCCCGCAGGCACCGCCGTCCCGTCCGGATCGAAACCGGTGGCTCAGGACACCAGCTCCGAGGCGGGCGCCGAGGCCGCCGCGGGCTCCGGCCCCCGCTCCGCCGTGCCGGAGTCCGGCTCCGGCGCGCCCTCCACGTGCTGCGCCGGCCGCTTCGGCAGAGCGAACATCAGCAGGAAGATGACGGCCATCACCACGGCCACCCAGACCAGCGCGTGCTGGAAGGCGTTCACGAAGGACGGCCCCACCTGGTCCGCGGTCAGCCGGTCGCCGATCTCGCCGAAGAAGACCACCGACACCAGTCCGAGCCCCAGCGCGTTGCCCATCTGCTGCACGGTGTTGATGAGCCCGGACGCCGAACCGGAGTGCTCGCGCGGCACCTCCGACAGCACCGCGTCGGTCAGCGGGGCGACGATCAGGCCCATGCCCAGCCCCATCACGACCAGCGGCAGCGCCATCTGCCAGGAGGCGATGCCGAGCCCGTACCGCTCCGACTCTCCGATGTAGATCAGCACACCCGCCGCCATCAGCAGCGCGCCCGCCTGGAGCACACCACGCCCGAAGCGCGGCACCAGCTTCTGCACCGACAGGCCCGCCGCCGCCGACACCGCGATCGAGAAGGGCACCCCGGTCAGGCCCGCCCGCAGCGGCCTCCAGCCCAGCCCGATCTGCATGTACAGCGTCCAGACCAGGAAGAAGATGCCGAGGGCGACCCCGAACACGGTCTGCACGGCGATACCGGCCGCGAAGCTCTTCACCCGGAACAGCGACAGCTCGACCAACGGGGATCCGTCCCGCGCGGCCTTGCGCCGCTCGTACGCCACCAGCGCCCCGAAGACGACGAGCGAGCCCGCCATCGAGACGTACCCCCACACCGGCCAGCCCAGCTCACGCCCGCGGGTCAGCGGGTACAGCAGCATCAGCAGACCCAGCGTCACCAGCGCGACCCCGACCAGGTCCAGCTTGAGGGCCCGGGGGGCCTTGGACTCGGTGATGAAGCGGCTGCCGAGGAACAGGCCCAGGATGCCGACGGGCAGGTTGATGAGGAAGATCGGGCGCCATTCGAGACCGAAGAGGTTCCACTCCGTCAGCAGCGCGCCGAGCAGCGGCCCGGAGACCGCGCCCAGTCCGACGATCGCGCCGAACAGCCCGAACACCTTGCCCCGCTCATGGGCCGGGAAGGTGGCGTGCACGATGGACAGGACCTGCGGCACCATCATCGCCGCCATGCCGCCCTGGAGGATCCGGGAGGCGACCAGCATCTCCGGGTTCGCGGCGAAGCCGCACAGCGCGGACGCGATCGTGAACCCGCCGATGCCGACGAGGAACAGCCGCTTGCGGCCGTGGATGTCGCCGAGGCGGCCGCCCGTGACGAGCCCGGCGGCGAAGGCCAGCGCGTAGCCCGCGGTGATCCACTGGATCTGGCTGAAGGACGCGCCCGCGTCCTTCTGGATGGACGGGATGGCGATGTTGACGATGGTGACGTCGACAAGGTCCATGAAGGCCGCGGTCATCACGATCGCGAGGGCGAACCAGCGCCGCCGGTCGCCCACGTCGGGCTGAGCACTGAGAGGGGTCTCGGTGGAGGTCATATCCGCAATCTAGGACCGTATTAGGTCAGATCATGTCCTAGTTGTGCGGCATCCTCGAACTCATGACGACGGACACCCCGGCCCGGCTTCTCCAGCTCCTCTCCCTGCTCCAGACGCCCAGGGAGTGGCCCGGCGGCGAGCTCGCCGACCGGCTCGGAGTCTCCCGGCGCACGGTCCGGCGCGACATCGACCGGCTGCGCGAACTCGGTTATCCCGTGCAGGCGAGCAAGGGCGCCGACGGCGGCTACCGGCTGGTCGCGGGCAAGGCGATGCCGCCGCTCGTGCTCGACGACGAGGAGGCGGTGGCGATCGCGGTGGGGCTGCGCGCGGGCGCCGGGCACGCGCTGGAGGGCGTCGACGAGGCATCGGTGCGGGCGCTGGCCAAGCTGGAGCAGGTGCTGCCGTCCCGGCTGCGCCACCGGGTGGCCACCCTCCAGGCCGCGACCACTCCGCTGACCAGCGGGGACGGTGCCACCATCGCGCCCGAGACGCTGACCGTCATCGCCTCGACGGTGGCCGGGAGCGAGCGCCTGCGGTTCGCCTACCGGGCCGCGGACGGCACCCGGACCCGGCGCCTCACCGAGCCCTACCGGCTGGTGTCGACGGGACGGCGCTGGTACCTCGTCGCGTACGACCTCGACCGTGCCGACTGGCGTACGTTCCGGGTCGACCGGGTGGGCGAGCCGGTCGCGACGGGATCGCGGTTCGCTCCGCGGGAGCTGCCGACGGGGAGCGCGGCGGAATACCTGCGCCGGTCGATCCGGCGGCGGCAGGAGACGTACGCCTTCGAGGCCGTCTTCGCCGCACCGCCCGAGGCCGTCGCGGCCCGGCTGCCGGCCTGGTTCGCCGAGCCGGAGCCGACGGAGGCGGGCGGCTGCCGGGTACGGGGCACGACCGGCGATCCGATGGAGTGGCTGGCGATGCGGCTGGCGGTCCTGGGATACGAGTTCGAGGTCCGCGAGCCGGTGGAACTGGCGGCTTTCGTACGAGAGCTGGGCGGACGCCTGAGCCGGGCCGGGGGCGGGTGAGCGCGGGCGGGCCCCGCCTGGTCGCCGCCTTCGACCACCGGCACATCTTCATCGACCCGAACC